>NZ_JAELTP010000285.1 GCF_016428915.1 Pandoraea sp. ASV26 | reverse complement strand
GAGCAAGATACAGGCTTGTGCGGTCTGGGGCCTCTTCCTCGCTCTTGGGAAAGGCAGTGCTTGGGTTTGTTGCGGCCTCGGCGAGCGCAACAAAGAGCTCGGTGATGCTGTTCCAGGTGACACTGACATGCAGCGGAGTGTTCATGTTGAGTGCCGATGTGTACTGGTCAGGCTGGATTTCGCTGCGTTGCGTCGTCTTATCCTTGTCCGCCTTGAGCGCAGTGTAGATGGATGGAAGCTCGTCTAGGTGAGGATACTTGTCCCGCAACTCGACAATGTGCGAAAATGAGTCCGGGTCAGAAGAATCATAGGCGTAGCAGAGCAGGTCGCACGCATCCAGCTTGCTTGGGTTCTCCAGTATTGCTGGCTCCAGCTCCCCAAGCTCCTCGAAAATCATATAGACTTGCTTTCCGCCTGGTAACTCCACGCTGTTGACAGCTGTCTCTTATACACATCTGACGCTGCCGACGAACCGTGTG
>NZ_JAELTP010000284.1 GCF_016428915.1 Pandoraea sp. ASV26 | reverse complement strand
TCTGTGGCCATTGAACTGAAATTTTCAGGAGTGATTTGCGGTGTAGATTATGGCTCTGGTTGGAGCGAGTTGGTTGTGAATGTAAAAGTCGAGGTTGTAAGTGGTGATGTGGTAAGTTTGGTCATGTCGAGTTTGTACCATGAATTCGATCATGGCTTGTACGTGCCCAATACTTTAGTAGCCTGAATAAAACGGACATCTGTTATGAGCGGGTTTGGAACCACTTCGCTTCGTTCTCTTGAGGCCACTTGGCTTGTTGCGAAGCGTCGTCATGCTCATCAAGCGGTTGACGAATTCTTGTTGCTGTGGCGTGTCCTCAAAGGGAGATGGCGTCTGGTCCCTGCAGGCAGCAAGAATAGAGATGCGTTTGCGATATGACTAAACAAACTCAAAATTCTTCCATTCTCCAGTTGCCGTCGGTTGCGCGTATCATGACGGGGAAACGTAGTCCTTTTCAACCAGCGGTCAACCTGTCTCTTATACACATCTCCGAGCCCACGAGACGATATTGTGTATC
>NZ_JAELTP010000283.1 GCF_016428915.1 Pandoraea sp. ASV26 | reverse complement strand
GTAAGAGTCTTGTCGAACAGGGAGATGGTAGATGTTGCTTTAGAGGCTTGGAATCTACAAACTCGATAGACGGTGCAGATGTGGCATTGGAAGCGATAGAACTATGCAATGTAGCGTTGGCGAGTCCTACAATACTCGGTCATTGCAGTTAGGCTGGTTGCAGAAACGTGGCATCACAACAGATGCGCCGGCCCGTGTGACGAAAAGGCAAAGGTACAGAATGCAGAGCTCAAGCAGATGACGGGGAGCGGCTCTGAGATGCATCTGAAGTGGTGCTGAGTAATTTTGGGCACTTTTGGACGGCGCATTTTGGATGAAGTTGACAGGTTGACTGCCAGCTGTCAGGATTCTGAACTGATGCGGTCAGTTGGGGGCGTCAGAGTCTCTCAATTCCATGCACGAACAACGCGATTACAAGCTGACATGTCTCTTATACACATCTCCGAGCCCACGAGACGATAT
>NZ_JAELTP010000282.1 GCF_016428915.1 Pandoraea sp. ASV26 | reverse complement strand
ATCCAAGGGTTCCTCCATCAATATTTCGCAAATGACTGCGCTGGTCGGCCAGCAAATTGTCGAAGGCAAGCGTATTCCTTTCGGTTTCAAGTACAGGACGCTACCTCATTTCACCAAGGACGATTACTCGCCTGAAGCTCGTGGTTTCGTCGAGAATTCTTACCTCCGTGGTCTTACTCCGACTGAGTTCTTTTTCCACGCCATGGCTGGTAGAGAAGGTCTTATTGACACTGCTGTCAAGACTGCCGAGACTGGTTACATCCAGAGACGTCTAGTCAAGGCGCTGGAAGATCTAAGTGCACGATACGATGGGACAGTCCGTAATTCATTGGGAGACGTTATCCAGTTCCTTTACGGAGAAGACGGTCTCGATGCTATGTGCATTGAGAAACAGCGCATGGGCATGCTCAAGATGTCCGACGCTGCCTTCGAAAAGAAGTACCGCCTGGATCTCGCGGACCCACCGGAATGGTTCCGGAAGGATTACGAGTACGGCAATGAGTTGGCTGGCGACAAGG
>NZ_JAELTP010000281.1 GCF_016428915.1 Pandoraea sp. ASV26 | reverse complement strand
TGTATAAGAGACAGGTCATGCGTACGCCAACAGGTGTTTACCAGTTTTTTACGTAGAATTAGCAACACAGTTATGTAAAAAATTCTCTAAACAAATATATGTTATATACTACGTATACATGGATATGTAACACGACAAAAGTAGCTAGAACCCAGGGTCTGATGCAACGGGCTGGCGTGATTATTCATCATATCACCTGCGCCAAGCAAGGTTCACAACTATATACATTGCAAGATATACGAGTACTACAAACATCCCGTGGCGTTAGTACAAACGCAACATGGTGTCTTATTGTTTAGTGACAACAACCACCTACGAGTACAGAATGCCCTATGATGGCTTACCTGGCGCTATCGCTTCGTCAATCAGCTGTAATTAGCTGTAGCCGAGCAAAAAGCAGCGTTGTCTCATTCATCAAGCCTCTCTCTCTCCAACTCCTCCTCCCCCTCCACTTCCCACAAGCTCGCCTTCACACCCCCCGGCCGCTATGTGGAACCAGCGATTAGTCTTCATTCGAGTTG
>NZ_JAELTP010000280.1 GCF_016428915.1 Pandoraea sp. ASV26 | reverse complement strand
CAGCGAGCCTTCTTGTATGCTTCCCAAACGTGGCCCTTGCAGAGGTCTCCAAAGCGGTCGCAAATGGAATCTTCAAGAGTAAGCGATGCAACAGTTCGGAATGCACCGATGGATTCCGAGGCAAATTTGGAGCTCTCGGCGAAGACTTTGTTATTCATCTCTTCAAATTGGATCTCGTATCGCAGTCGCCAATACGTGGATCCAAGCAAGATAGGAACCACCACGCAAAGAGAAACAAGCGCAAGTTTCCATGCAAAGGCAAAGGCAATGGCAACAGAGCCAACCAAGGTGAACAGTCCGATATAGACGCTGGCCATGTTTGCACCCATTAGCTCTTCGAGCTTCTGTGGATCTCCAGATGCCCGTGCCGTCATGGTTCCTTGAGAGTGATCTTCGTCGTCAAAGAAGGATGTCTTCTGGTAAATAATAGAGGTAAAGTACTGCTCTTGATATTTAGCGCGGATGACGCTTGCTGTGCGTGTAGAGAAGTAGAATGTCCCCAAGTATCCGAACCCAACACT
>NZ_JAELTP010000279.1 GCF_016428915.1 Pandoraea sp. ASV26 | reverse complement strand
CCCCCCCCCCCCCCCCCCCCCCCCCCCCCCCCCCCCCCCCCCCCCCCCCCCCCCCCCCCCCCCCCCCCCCCCCCCCCCCCCCCCCCCCCCCCCCCCCCCCCCCCCCCCCCCCCCCCCACACTTTTTTTCACACGGTTCGTCGGCAGCGTCAGATGTGTATAAGAGACAGCCGTGGTTATCGCTCTAACGGGTCGCACCAGACCTTTCCGTCCCTGACCCTGACGCAGTAGGAGGTAGGTACTCGTACTCTCTCTCCGACGCTGCCTTGCAATCAAAACTCGCCGCAATGTCCTTTGCTTTGGAAACTGAGCTTCGGCCTGTCTCTTATACACATCTCCGAGCCCACGAGACGATATAAAAGGGGGGGGGGGGGGGGGGGGGGGGGGGGGGGGGGGGGGGGGGGGGGGGGGGGGGGGGGGGGGGGGGGGGGGGGGGGGGGGGGGGGGGGGGGGGGGGGGGGGGG
>NZ_JAELTP010000278.1 GCF_016428915.1 Pandoraea sp. ASV26 | reverse complement strand
AAGAGACAGCTCTCACCCTCTGTGGCGTCCCGTTCCAGGGAACTCGGAAGGCGCCTCGCCAAAAGCATCCTCTACAAATTACAACTCGGGCCCTGGGGACCAGATTTCAAATTTGAGCTGTTGCCGCTTCACTCGCCGTTACTGGGGCAATCCCTGTTGGTTTCTTTTCCTCCGCTTATTGATATGCTTAAGTTCAGCGGGTATTCCTACCTGATTCGAGGTCAACATTCGGAAGGTGGGGTGTTTAACGGCGTGGCCGCGCCCGGGTCCCGGTGCGAGTGGATATTACTACGCAGAGGTCGCCGCGGACGGGCCGCCACTCCATTTCGGGGCCGGCGGTGTTAGCGCCGGGTCCCCAACGCCGGGCTCTCCCAAAAAGAGGGGAGCTCGAGGGTTGAAATGACGCTCGAACAGGCATGCCCGCCAGAATTCTGGCGGGCGCAATGTGCGTTCAAAGATTCGATGATTCACTGAATTCTGCAATTCACATTACTTATCGCATTTCGCTGCGTTCTTCATCGATGCC
>NZ_JAELTP010000277.1 GCF_016428915.1 Pandoraea sp. ASV26 | reverse complement strand
GTATGGCACCCTTCCCTCTCCTCGCCAATCAGCTCCTCAACTAAATCTCTTTTGCGATGAGCAGCCTCCTCTCCCTCCTCTGTAGAATCACCTTCTCCGCCGTCGCATTCGCCATCAGGTAGCTTTTTGCGACGTATACTCCTCATGATTGTGCTTTCAAAGCGTAGACGCAAGCTCACCGTCACGCCCTTATCAAACGCCGATGATAGCGTTGGTCTGAAGTCGTCAAAGTCAAACTTTGTAAGGAAGCCCAAGCTACCCAACGCAAAGCTCAGCACCGGCGGCACAATCCGTTGAAATAACCAGCTGGCATACAGCACTGTGCCATCACCGCCAAGCGTAATGACAAAGTCAAACATGTGTGGTCGCTCGCGACACATATTCTCATCCCAAAAGCGCAATCTCTTATGGAGATCCTCGCGCACTTCGTCCATGGCGGCAACACTGGCATCGGCGCCGGCTTGCTGCTTGGTAATATCTTCTAGAAGCCCTTCAGTGTCAAATTTTTTACTAGTGCGCAGCTTATCC
>NZ_JAELTP010000276.1 GCF_016428915.1 Pandoraea sp. ASV26 | reverse complement strand
ACGTGGAACTACGCGGCGGCCCAGGTCTACGGCAAGGCCAAAATCTACTACGACAGCAAGGCTGATGAGACGGGTGCCTTTTTGAGTAGTCAAATCTCCGACCTGTCGCAATATGCAGAGACTACAATAATGGGACACACGGGTACGGGCAAGGCACCTGGAGCGTGGAAGGTTTCTGACGCGCCGGAGCCGTACATTAAAATCCTGCAAAAGAACATTATTGGTGTTGAAATCAAGGTCGATCGGTTGGAGGGAAAGTTTAAGATGAGCCAGGAAATGTCAGAGGGAGATCGACAGGGTGTTGTTAGCGGCTTCAACGGACTCGGGTCGGATGTTGGAAGCAAAATGGCCGAGATTGTCAAGGAGCGGGGGGAGTTGAAGGCTGTAAAGGCTGCGGCCGAGGCCATATGATAAGATAAGTGCCTTGATATGTAATTCAAAAAGAAGATTAAAAGAATAGACTAGCATCCTACTGACTGCAGCGCCGGTCGCTTGTATTATCTCCACGAGAGGCCAGTATGAGACCAATA
>NZ_JAELTP010000027.1 GCF_016428915.1 Pandoraea sp. ASV26 | reverse complement strand
GTGCTCGCGCATGCCGTTCTGCGACGCTTGCGCCGTCAATCTCGCGATGGTCCCGTACCACTATCCGGATGCCGAACTGCGGTTCTACTACGTGTCGCCGGCACCGCGGGATCGCAGGGCGCAAGACAGCGTCACGTCCGAAGCGCCTTCGCTGACACCTGTCACGGCGCGCGCGCGGGACCGCGGGCGTCATGTCATCGGTCGACGTGCGCACCCGACCCATAAGCCGCATGCCTGACCGGTTTTCCCCTATATTGACCGTTCTCGACGCCAATCCCGGCGCCTGATCGTTGCCCGCATCGCGCTGCATCCCCCCTCAGGGTGTCTGGCGGCGCGGGCATTGTGCCGGACGGCAAAGGAGCGAAGCCCGTATGACGTCGCCTGATTCCTCCTCGCGCGAACCCGCCATCGGGCTGGGCAGTGCCGCGCGCGAGCTTTACCGCGCCCTTTGGCATCACGCAAGCGGCGTGCGCGCGCAATTGCTCGGTGCCGCCGGGCTGTTGTCCGCCGCGCAGTTGCTGCGTCTGACCATGCCCTGGCTCGCCGCGCAGGCGATCAACGGGCTTCAGCAAGGGGATATGGCGACGGCGGGCCGCTGGATCGTCTATCTCGTGGGCATCTATCTGTTGTCCTGGCTGCTCCACGGGCCGGGCCGCATACTCGAGCGAAACGTCGGGGTGCGCGTGCGGGTCCGGCTGGCCGATCAACTGTATGCGCGCATTGCCGCAGCGCCCCTCGTATGGCGCGACGGCCGGCATTCGGGCGAATTGCAGCATCGCGTGATGCAATCCAGCCGTGCATTGTCCGACTTCGCGCAGAATCAGTTCGGCTATCTGCAAAGCGCGTTCAGTTTTGTCGGTCCGCTGGTGGCGCTGGCGTTGCTGTCGCGAACGAGCGGCGCGATTGCCATCACGGGTTATGTCGTCATCGCCCTCATCATCCTTCGCTTCGATCGCGTGCTGATGCAGCTCGCCCGCGCCGAGAACGACGCGGAGCGACGCTATGCCGCTGCCTTGCTCGATTTCGTCGGCAACGCGGGCACGGTCATTGGTCTGCGGTTGCAGGCGGCGTCGCGCAAAGTGCTGGGCCGTCGCAAGGACGCCGTGATGGTGCCGCTGCGTCGCACCGTGACGGTGAACGAAGGCAAGTGGTTCGCCGTCGACATTCTCGGCATGGGGCTGACGTGGATTCTGGTGGTGGTCTACGTGTTGCAGTCGCGCGAGCCGGGGCAGGCCGTGCTATTGGGCACGGTGTTCATGATCTATCAGTACGCGCAGCAGGCAGCGACGGTGGTCGGTGCGATGGCCTCGAATTTCCAGAGCTTCGCGCGCATGCACACGGATTTCGGCAGTGCCGCGCCGATCTGGGATGCGCCCGGCGATCCCGACGCCGTGGTGCCCGCCATCGTGCCCGATGCCCCGTGGCAGACGCTGGCATTGCGCGGTGTGACGTGGCATTACGCCGACGACGCTCGCGGTGGGCTCCACGGCATTGATCTCGTACTGAAGCGCGGCGCGCGCGTGGCGCTCGTCGGGCCGAGTGGCGGTGGCAAGAGCACGCTGTTGCGCACGCTCGCGGGTCTGTACCTGCCGCAGCACGGCGAGTTGCTGCGCGATGGCGTGTCGGCGCATTGGGCCGAACTGCGCACGCTGGCGACACTGATTCCGCAAGAGGCGGAAGTGTTCGAAGCCAGCGTGGAGGAAAATCTGACGTTCGGCGAGCCGGCCGACGTGCAGTCCCTGCATGCGGCCGTACACGCCGGGGTGTTCGACGACGTACTCGAACACCTTCCCGACGGACTCGCCAGTGCCCTCAATGAGCGCGGCGGCAATCTCTCGGGCGGCCAGCGGCAACGATTGGCACTGGCACGCGGGGCGCTGGCGTCGCAGGGCAGTTCGCTGTTGCTACTCGATGAACCGACCAGCGCCCTCGATCCATTGGCGGAGGAACGGGTGTTCGACCGGATGTATGCGGCATTCCCGACGGCATGTATCGTCGCGTCGGTGCATCGGCCGAGTCTGCTCGAACGTTTCGACACCCTCGTCGTGATGGAAGGCGGCCGCATCGTCGACGCCGGGCCGCGTGACGAGGTGCTGGCGCGACGGACTTAGACGGACTTAGGTCCCTTCGTCGAATTCGGCTATGCTGGCGTCAGCAAGCGTCTAACGACCGGTAATACAGGTCTATATGCGGACGTCCGCCGATGGTGTAGGGTCTTATCGTCTGCCTTGCGGCTGCATGCGAAACACAATACTCATCACGCCTACATGTCTATCCCGGCAGTCTTCATCAGCATTGCGATCCTATCGTGCGTCATGAGCGTAGCCGTGATGGGGTCGCTGTTCCAGGCGAAAGTGCCGGGCGTGCGCCTATGGTGCTTGGCCAGTGCGCTGCTGGCCGTCGTCGCGGCACTGGTGCTTTACGGGGGGTCGGACATCATCGTGGTGACGGCGAGCGGCCTGCTGGTCATCGCCTCGCTCCTCGGTCTGCATGGCTTCCGGCAATTTCTCAATAGACCGCCCTCGCAAGCCTGGGAGTATGTCGGAGTCGCCGTCATCCTGTTCATGCTGGTCTACTGGACGTACGTCGACCCGCAAGTCGATGCGCGCAGTGCCATGGTCTCGGTATTCATTGCGTATGCCCGCTTCCATATCGGATGGGCGGTGCTGAAATACCGGCCAGCCGGGCGCCCCAAGTACGCCTACTATTTCGTGTCGATCGCAGCAACGCTGGGTGCCGTGATGCATACCGTGCGTGCCATCTCTTATGGACTGGGTTTTGCGCATGAATCCGTGTTTCTGGAACCGACCCCGTTGAACGTCATCTTCCTTGGCATGGCGACATTTACGCTGCCGTGCCTGTCGGTCGGCATGGTGTTGCTCGCGCATGACGGGTTATCGGATCGGATGGAGCGTCTGGCGACGTTCGACGACCTGACCGGCGTGCTCGCCCGCCGGGCCTTCATCGCGCGCGCGGAGGCGATTGCGCAGGCAACAGCGGCGAAGCATTCCGTGTTCTCCATCGCGATTCTGGACATCGACAACTTCAAGAGCATCAATGACCGGTACGGACATGCGTCGGGAGATCTCGCGCTTGCCCACGTGGCGTCGCTGATCTCCCGTTGCGTGCGCGGCAATGACATCGTGGGCCGCATTGGCGGCGAGGAGTTTGCCGTGTTGCTGCCGTCGGCTACGAAGGAGGAAGCCGGACACCTCGTGGACCGGTTGCGCGCCGTCGTTGCGGCATCGGGTTCCTGTGTCCCCGGCCGCGAGGTGGTGTCCACGCTCAGCGCGGGCGTCGACGCGTTTTCCGAGGGCGATACGCTCGCGGACGTCATGGCGAGAGCCGACACGGCGCTCTATGCCGCCAAGGCGAAAGGCAGAAACTGCGTCGTGGTCGCACCGGCGGCGCCAGCCTGCCAGTGGACGCCGCAGCCGGCCGCGCCCTATGAGCAGTCATCCGGAAAAAATATCAAATCATCTCAATGACAAGACAGACGACACGAGGACCGTATTTGCCGGGGTCGGTAGTTCCAAGGAGGTCGGCGGTCGTCTCGGCACTTCAGTCGTTCTGTACGACTGGCATTTCACGCGCCAACTGCGCTTTGGCTAACTGACCCAGGCGCCGCACGCCGTTCTCGATGCGCTGGCTCCACACCGATGCCGCACTCAGACGCAGGCAGTTGCGGAAATGCCGGTTGGCCGAGAAAACGTCGCCCGGCGCGAAACAGATGCCTTCTTCCAAGGCTTCGTCGAAGAGCGCGCGCGAGTCGAACGGCCGCGGAAGCTCGAGCCAAAGGACAAAGCCCCCCGCTGGCCGGCTGACCTTAGTGGCAGGCGGGAAACTGTCCTCGATCACACGCGTCATCCGGGCCAGATTCTCCTGAAACGCGTGCCGAACGCGACGCAGGTGTGTGTCGTACAACCCGCTCGCCAGAAATTCGGTCAGTGCCACCTGCGGCAGGACCGGGCTGCTCAGGCTGAAGGCAAGTTTGCGCTCCAGCACCCGCTGACGGTAACGTCCCGCAGCAATCCAGCCGACGCGATAACCCGGCGCGAGGCATTTCGAGAAGGAACTGCAATAGAGCGTGTTCTCCCCGCCATCAAGTGCAATGAATGGCTTGGGCCGCTCTCGCCCGAAATGGATATCGCCGTAGACGTCGTCTTCGATCAACGGCACACCGCGCTTGGTCAGCAGCGAAAGCAGCGCGAGTTTGTTCGCTTCGGGCATGGCAGACCCTAACGGGTTGCTAAAGCCCGACGACAGCACGCAAGCGGCGACGGACTGCGCGTCCAACCGCCGGGAGAGCACGTCGACGTCGATGCCGGTCACCGGGTTGGTCGGCAACTCGATGACCTTGAGACCGAGCATTTCGAGGGTGTGCAACAGCCCGAAGTAGGTCGGTGACTCGACCGCGACCGTGTCGCCCCGGTCGGCGACGGCGGTAAGGGCGAGCAAGAGGGCTTCCGTACAGCCGCTGGTAATCAGCACGTCGTCGGGTGACATGACATGCCCCATGCGCATCGAGCGTTTGGCAATTTCTTGCCGCAAGCCCGGCATGCCCTGCGGCGGGCAATAGATGTTGTGGCGATCGCCATGCTGCCGCGCAGCGCGAGCCAATGCGAGATCCAGTCGCTTCGATTGCAGTATCGAGGCGTCGGGTACGGTACAACCGAGGGGAACCAGTGCCTCGTTCGACGCGTGCTCGAGCAGACCCGCCACGGCGCCGCTGATGGATACCGTGGACGCCTTCGGTTTCAGACGAGGCACCGAAGGAAGCGCGAGCAGGTGACGGCGCTCTCCCGCCACATAAAACCCTGACTGCGCACGCGCTATCAGCCGCCCGCGATCTTCCAGCAGACGATAGGCCCGAAGCGCCGTGAAGACACTGATGCCGTGCTGTTCGCTGAATGCCCGAACCGATGGCAAGCGCTTTCCGGGCGCCAGCGCGCCGTTATCGATCATGCTGACAATGAGATCCGCCAACTGCACGTAGCGGTAAGGTGAGGGCATATCCATAGGAGGGCGCTTGGCAAAAGACGGGTCAATTATTGACGCCGCCAGCAGCGTTCGCAAGCCGAAATTGTGTTGGTTCATTTAGCCGGAATTGTGACTGTTACAGTCGATCGGCAAAGGCTACGATGCATCTGACCTGCATAGGAGTTACGTCAAATGACCGTTCCGACACCCTCACCGAAGGCGCCGACATCCGCCGCCGCGCATCACACGTCAACAAAAGCCTCTAGCGCATGGCGCGGGCGATTCCCCTACAACGACATCATTTCGCTGCTTGACGTGAACCGGCCGTTCAACCTTGCCGAAAGCACGTCGCAAGACCTGACGGTCGGCGAGATTCTGGACCTTGCCGACATCGACAGCCTTCGCGACCTGAAGCTCGGGTACGGTAAATCGGCAGGGTCGTTAGCACTGCGCGAAGCCATCGCACAGGCTTGCAACGTGCCGGCAGACAACGTCGTCACGACGCAAGGCGCCGCGCTGGGCCTGTTCCTGCTGGCATTCGAAGCCTGCCGGCCGGGCGATGAAGCCGTCCTTGTGACACCGTGCTTTCCGTCAAGTCGTGGCTCCCTTGTCGGCGCAGGCGTTACGGTCCGTGAAGTGAAGCTCGTCTTCGAGCATGGCTATCGTCTCGACATGCAACAGGTGGAAGATTGCCTGTCGCCGAAGACCCGGCTGGTCAGTCTGGCGTCGCCGCAAAATCCCGGCGGCGTGCAAACGTCTCGTCAGGAGATCGAGACATTGCTGTCCATCATGGAAAAGCGGTGCCCGCAAGCGATCCTCTTCGTGGATGAGACTTACCGGGAAGCCACTTACGGCGAGCGATTGCCGATGGACAGTGTGGCGGCACTCGATCCTCGCATCGTGACCGGTGCTTCGGTGTCGAAGGCGCTTGGCGCACCAGGCTTGCGAACGGGGTGGCTCACGATCGCCGACCCGGATCTGCGCGCACGCATCACCGTGGCGAAAATGAACACCATCATCTCGGGATCGGTGCTCGACGAGACGCTTGCCACGGCGCTGTTGCGCAACAGACAAAAGGTGCTGGAACCGCGACGACGCCTGCTGGCCAGCGCATTGGACAAACTCTCTGCGTGGTGCTCGGCGGAGTCCGAACGCGTTGCGTGGATACGACCTGACGCGGGCGCTTTGTGCTGCGTGCAACTTCGCGCCGAGGTGTTCGACACCGACGCGGTCGCGCGCTTCTGGCAATGTCTGCCAGACTACGACTTGCAGTTAGCCTCGGGCGACTGGTTCGGGGAAAGCCCTCGCGTGTTCCGTCTCGGCTTCGGCTATCTGCCTCCCGAACGGCTCGGCGCGGCGCTCTCGGCACTGTCGTCGGCCATGACAGCGTGTCTGGTCCCGCAGGCACCCGATGTCACGTTGAAGGATACCCATCGTCATGAAAGTCAGCGTCGCCTATATTGAGGAGCCCCCGTTCTACTGGACGGGTTCGCACAACCGCGCTACGGGTGCCGACATCGAACTGGCAGAAGTGACGCTTCGGGCGATCGGCGCCTCGGACATCGAGTTTGTGCCGACCACGTTCGACGCGCTGCTGCCGGGAGTCCAGGAAGGACGTTGGGACATGAACGTGCCGTTGTTCGTCTCCCGCGAGCGCGCGCAGGCCGTGGCTTTCAGCGTGCCGGTCTGGGCGTTGGGTGACGGCTTTGTCGTTCGAGGCGGAAATCCGAAAGCACTATCGCGCTACGAAAGCGTGGCCGCACGAGGCGACGCAATCCTCGGCATCGTTGCCGGAACGGTTCAGCGCAATACCGCCATGAACGCAGGGGTGCCCGACAGTCGGATTGTCGCCTTCAAGCGTCAATCCGATGCGGTGGCGGCGCTCCTCGCGGGCGAGATCGATGCGTATGCGGCGACCACAGTGGGCAACCGGGAAATCGTGAGCGCGCATAAGGATCTCGAAGCCGTTGCCCACGAGGCGACGGGTCACGGCAACGCGCCGGTGGGGGCGTTCTCCTTCAACAAGGAAAACGCAACGCTTCTGGATGCAGTGAACCGCCAACTGCGCCAATACCTTGGCTCGGCCGATCACCTTGCGCGTATGGCGAAGTACGGCATCACGCGCACGGAGATAGACAGCGTCGTAGCGCGCCCGGCAGAAAAATAGGCATCGTCCGAAGATTGGCGATAGGCGAGGAGGGCGCGGGGCGCTGACTTTACAACAGCGCACCGCGCCAGATCACGCGCCCTACGATATCGAGGCTTTCCAGCGGCGCTTGCATGGGCGCGTACTGAGCGTTGTCCGAGGTGAGCGACACCATGCCGCCCAGTTGCCGCTGGAGTCGTTTGATGAGCAGACCACCGCCATCGCGCAGCACATAGACTTCGCCGTCTGCCACGCTCGTGGACTGTCGATCGACGACAAGGGTGTCTCCCGCACGGAACGTCGGCGACATGGCGTTGCCCTCGACACGCATCGTGGCCAGATGCGCCGGATCGAATCCGTGGCGTGCCAGCCATTCCTGACAGAACGCCAACTGCACCAGTTTCTCCGGTGATGCCTGCGGCGCGGCGCAGTCCGCGTCGTCACCACGATAGAGCGGCAAGAGCGTCAGATGGTTTTCCGGCCAACTGTCGCGAACCGCAGCCTCCCTCGGGCCACGTCCCGTCATCAACCACTCCAGCGTCACGCCTCCCGCCTCCGCCAGCGCTATCAGAACACGTCGCGAAGGCTCAGCACCGCCAAGGTACTTCTGAAAGCCGCTCGGCGAAATGCCCGCCTGGCGCACCAGTGCGCTCGCGTTGCCGGCGCGCTCGGCGAGCCAACGCAACCGGGCAATGAAGTCGTCATCGGTCTCGTGCGCGCCGGCGCCGGCATTGCTGTCGTTGATCGCCACTTTGCCCGCTGTTGTCATGTGTCTCTCCCGCCGCCGTTCAGGATCAATATCCCGCTGCCGCGATAACTATAGCGAAAAATATCATAAAGATCATTCGCTATGAGGCAATAGAATCACCTCATAGCGAATTTGCGTTACATGATGATAGCGCAATGACGATGTAGCAACACGCTCAGGTGATCAAGGAGAGAAGCAATGGCCGTAACCCCAGTGCATCGCAGTGCAAGAGACGCGGAGGCCCGGCGATGACATTGCGTGTCGGGGTACATCCGAACAATCTGCATTTGCAATTGGCGGCGCTGACGTGGCCGGGGCGCTGGCCGGCAAACGTGCCTGACGTGCAGTTCGTGGCCTATCGGGAAGGGCGCGATACCGGTCGCCTGATCGCCGATGACGTCATCGACGTGGGGGGCACAGGATCAACGCCGCCTTTGCTGGCACAGCACGACGGCGTACCGCTCGTCTACGTGGCGGCGTCGGCACCGAGAGGCGCGAACGGCGCCATCGTGGTTCGGTCTCCGCAGGGACCGGGCGACGTGCGTGGACTCGCCGGGCGACGTATTGCCTTGCTCGACGGCTCGTTCCACACCTCCTTTCTGGCCGCCGCACTCGAACGCGAGGGGCTGTCGTTGCGCGACGTCGAACGTGTCGAACTGGCACCGGCGGATGCCTATCGTGCGCTCGATGAAGGCCGGGTCGACGCGTGGATTGCCATGGCCCCGTGGCTTTCGCGGGTCCGCACCGAATTCCCCCGGTGGCGCGTGCTGACGGATATCGGCACCTATGTCGCCAATCGTTCGGTGTTCTGGGCCCATCGCGACGCACTCGACCAGCACCGCGCAACGCTCGACGCCGTGTTCGCCGCACTAACGGCATTGGGCCGCGATGTCGCGAGCGATCCTGCGCCGTATGCCGGGCGTCTGGCGGATGCCGGGATTTCGGGGGCCGATGCCGCGACGTGGCGCACGTCACTCGCCGCCCGTGACTGGCAGTTGCATGTCTGCGACGCCGCGTTCTACGACGAGCAGCAAAGCGAAGCCGATCTGCTTCATCGTCACGGCGATTTGTCGCGCCCGCTCGATATCCGGCAAACGGTGCCATCGGTGCCCTTGAATTTCTCGGCCGCGACTTCCACGCACTGAATTCCTTTCCACTTTGCTTCACGGATTTTGCAATGAACGTTTATTGGTATCTCACCGCGCCCGACGGCCACGCGCCCTGGACGACGGACGGCGCCCGTACGATCCACTATCGCTACCTCCAGCAACTCGCACGCGGCTATGACCATCTGGGCTTCACCGGCGCACTCTTCGCGACCGGCGCGCACGACGTCTGGGTGCTGGGTAGCTCGCTGCTGCCGTACACGGAAGACATGAACTTCCTGCTGGCCATTCACCCGGGGCTCATCCAGCCCACGTTGCTCGCGAAGATGGCGGCCACGTTCCAGGAATTCTCCAAGGGACGCTTGCTGCTCAACGTGGTGTCGGGGGACGCCAAGATGCTCGGCGCGTATGGCATGTCCATCCCGCACGACGAGCGCTATCTGATGGCCGACGAGTACCTCACGATCTTCAAACGTCTTTTCGCCGGCGAAACCGTGACGTATGCAGGCAAGTACTTCAGCGTGGAGGGCGCGAAGCTCGCACTGCCGGCCGGGAAATCGATTCCCATTCCGCCGCTGTGGTTCGGCGGGTCGTCGGCGCCGGCGATCGAGGTCGCGGCCAAACACGTCGACACCTATCTGTCATGGGGCGAGACGCCGGACGAAATCGCGCTGCGGGTTCAGCACGTCAATGCGCGCGCGGCGTACTACGGGCGAAGCCTGTCACACGGCGTGCGTCTCTACGTCATTCTGCGCGATACCGACGAGGCCGCGTGGGCCGAGGCGGACCGTCTGTTGAGCCTGATGGACGACGACGCCATCGCCGCGAATCAGCGTTTCGTCGGCGGCAGCGACTCGGTCGGACAGCAACGCATGAGTGCGCTGCATCAGGGCAAGCGTCCGGCACGTGCGCGCGATCTGGAAATTGCGCCGAACCTCTGGTCGGGGTTGGGGCTGGTACGGCCGGGGCCGGGCACCGCGATTGTCGGCTCGCCGAAGACGGTCATCGACACGCTCAACGACTACGCGTCGCGGGGCATCGACACCTTCATTCTGTCGGGGCTGCCGCTGCTTGAAGAGTCGTATCGGTTTGCGGAACAGGTATTGCCGCATCTGCCGGTTCGCCGCCGCGAAACCGCCGAGAAGACATTTACCTGGTCGACGCTGTTCGATCGCGACCCATCCACGCTCACCACACCCACAACGCCCTTGCAGCCCTGAAGGCCGCAGCGTCTCTCTCAACCGGAACTCAGCATGAACGCCATTTTCAACGTCCGCCGGTACTTCCGGCGCACGGGGGAGCGTCTCGCCCTTGCGGCGGCGCTTGCCGCTACCACGCTCGCAACGGCCCCCGTGCCTGCCGGTGCGCAAACCCGCGCCGACAATGTGACCTTGCGCATCGCCTATCTCAAGGGCACCTCGGATCTGACGCTCGCGAAGGCCAAGGGCTCACTCGACAAAGTGCTCGCCGGCCAAGGCGTCAAGGTCGTCTGGGCCGGCCCGTTTCCGGCGGCCGCGCCTGCGTTCGAAGCGCTCAACGCCAATGCCGTCGATCTGACGAGTGGCAGTTCCACGTCGTTCGTGACATCGATTGCCGCCGGTGTGCCGATGGCGATTTTCGGCTATCAACCGATGACCGCGCGCAACGAGGCCATCGTAGTTCCCCGCGATTCGGCCATCCGTTCGCTCGCCGATCTCGCCGGCAAACAGGTCGCTGTCAACAAGGGAGGCACCGGTGAGTACCTGCTGGTGCGCGCGCTGGTCAAGAACGGCATCTCGCCGGATACCGTCAAGCGCCGTTACCTGTCGCCCAGCGATACCGGCAGCGCGTTTGTCGGTGGCGGTGTGGATGCCTGGGCAACCTGGGACCCGTTCCTCTCGATCGCGCAAGGCAGCTACAACGCCCGCGTGCTGGCAGACGGCGCGGCCATCGGATCGGATAACGCCGTGGGTTACTTCGTGCGTCAGGACTATCTCAAGGCGCACCTCGAGATCGTGAAAACCGTGTTGCGTGTGCTTCGTGAAGAGAACGTCTGGACCGCTGCGCATCCGCGAGAGGCCGGAAAGATCTGGGCCGCCGAGCTGAATCTGCCGCCCGCACTGGCGGACAAGCTTGGCGAGAACAACGTGTCACCACTGCGCGCTGTCCTGCCAGACGATGCCACGCGCATCGAACGCGTTGCCCGTTGGTATGTGGACAACCGGATCATTCCCGCGCTGCCCGATGTCAGGGCGCATATCGCGACACTGGCCGACTAAGACGCTTTCGCAGCACGCGACGCTCCCCGGCATTTTTCAACGTTTCCCGGCACGCTTCGACGATATCGTCGTTGGCGTGACCGGGCACGAACGGGTTGCTTCTCAACGCCATAAGCCGACATCGATCGGCGAATCCTCGACATGAACCAGAAAATCTACACGCTCGCAAGTTCGCCGGCGGGGACGGTCTCGCCCCTGCGCACCACACTCACCGCGCTGGCGCTCGCCATGGGCCTTGCGGCGTCACAGGCCGCACACGCGCAGGCATCGGGCGTGACGCTCTACGGCCTGCTCGATCTCTCGCTCGACTGGTCGCACTCGGGCAGTCAAAGCACCTACCGCATGCTCTCCGGCGCACAGACCGGCTCGCGCTTCGGCCTGAAAGGCTCGGAAGACATCGGTGGCGGAAACCGTATCAACTTCACGTTGGAAAACGGCTTCAACCTGAATAACGGCACGGCCAGCGATTCGACGTCGATCTTCAACCGTCAGGCGTGGGTCGGCGCGTCGGGCCGTTGGGGGGAAGTGCGTTTCGGGCGGCAGAACTCGCCGCTGTATGTGCCGTTGGAGGGGAAGTTCGATGCGACCGGCGCGTCGACCATCGCATCGGGGCTGAATAGCTTCGCCACGTTGTCGGTGCGCGCGAGCAACGCCATTTACTACGGAACCCCCGATATCGCCGGGTTCTCGGCGCAGGCCATGCTCGGATTGCGCGACAGCACGACCACGCCGCGCAGCGGCATCAACAACTACCATTTGACCGCGTCGTACACGCGCGGCCCGGTGGATTTGGGGGTGGGCTTTCAGTCAGTGGACAGTGCCACGAACGCGAGCACGCTCAAGGCGTTCTTCGGCGGCGGCTCCTACGACTTCGGTACGGTTCGGCTGTTCGCCGGTTTCCACCACGCACAGCAAAGCGACGGCTCCGTGGACAAGAACGTCTACACCGTTTCCGGCGCCTATCGTTTCGGCCCGGCGTCGTCGCTTGCATTGGTGTATTCGCATCTGGACGACCGCACCCCGGCAGCGCGCAATGCCGATCAAGTCGGCCTGATGTACGCGTACTGGCTCTCCAAGCGAACCTGGCTCTACGCCAGCGCAGCGGTACTGCTCAACAAAGGCAGTGCTTCGTATGCGCTTGCCGGTTCGACCACGCCAGGCGTTGCCGTGGCCTATCCGGGCGCAGACGCACAGGG
Organism: Pandoraea sp. ASV26; assembly: GCF_016428915.1. Lineage (GTDB taxonomy): Bacteria > Pseudomonadota > Gammaproteobacteria > Burkholderiales > Burkholderiaceae > Pandoraea. The sequence goes on along the minus strand of NZ_JAELTP010000027.1, from coordinate 43,792 downwards.
CATCCAGATCGGCGTGCAGCACCGCTTCTGATCGTCAGGCGGCCGAAGGCGCGCACGGATTCGACGTGGCATCGCGCCGGAACGCCGCGTCACGCCCGTGCCCGGTGCTTATGCCCGGACGCCATAACCTTGTGTGATTCGCTTCGTTGACCTTAGCGGGAGCCGCCGCTACTTTTTTAGCTTCTCCAGCTCCTCTCAGGTCAACGTCGGTCATGCGTTTTGCCCTTGTTTCGTCGTTTCGCCATCGCCTGCGCGCAACGCGCGTCCTGCTGCTGACACTGTCGTGCATCCTGGGTGCGCCGGCCGCCCATGCGGAAGGCCGCATCCGGATCGCCGAGCAGTTCGGCATCGTGTATCTGCTGCTCAATGTCGTGCGCGACCAGCAACTCATCGAGCAGGAAGGGCGCAAGCTGGGGATCGACGTGCAGGTCGATTGGGCCAGATTGTCGGGCGGTGCCGCCATCAACGATGCGTTGCTCTCGGGCGCTATCGACATTGCGGGCGCCGGCGTTGGCCCGCTGATCACCGTGTGGGACCGGACGTACGGCCGCCAGAACGTGCGCGGCATCGCCTCGTTGGGGAGCCTGCCGTATTACCTCGTCAGCAATAGTCCGAGGGTCAGGACCATTGCCGACTTCACCGAGAAGGATCGGATCGCGTTGCCCGCGGTCGGTGTCTCGGTCCAGTCGCGTGTCCTGCAATACGCTGCGGCCAAACAGTGGGGCGACAGCGCCTTCGACCGTCTGGATAAGTGGACGCAGACGATGTCGCATCCGGACGCCGCCGCCGCGATCATCGCGGGCGGCACCGAAATCTCCGGTCACTTCGGTACGCCACCGTTCCAGGAGCAGGAGCTGGCGGCGAATCCCAATGCCCACATCGTGCTCGACTCGTACGAAGTGCTGGGTGGGCCGAGTTCCGCGACGGTGCTCTACACGACCGAGAAATACCGGAACGAGAACCCGAAGACGTATCGCGCATTCGTGCTCGCACTCGCCCGCGCGGCTGACTTCGTCAAGCGCCAACCTGACGCGGCGGCCGAGACCTACCTTCGCGTCAACCAGTCGAAGACCGACAAGAAGCTGCTGGTGAGCATCATCACCGACCCGAAGGTCAACTTCTCGATCTCGCCGCAGAACACGCTCGGCCTCGCGCAATTCATGCAGCGTGTGGGGGCCGTGCGCCATAAGCCGTCGTCCTGGAAAGACTATTTCTTCGACGATCCGGCGCTGGGTCAGGGCAGTTGAGATGAGTACGACGCGTCTTCAGCGATCGGACTGGCCCGGCACCGGGACAGCCTCGATTGCGCAAATCCCGGCGCTTGAAGCGCAGGGGCTCGGCGTACCGGTGCTGGAAGTGCGCGGGCTCGATATCGAATTTCGCAGTCATGGCCGTCACGTGCAGGCGGTAAGCGATGTGTCGTTCGACGTTCTCGCTGCGGATCGCTTTGTCTTGCTCGGGCCGTCTGGCTGCGGGAAATCAACGCTTCTCAAGGCAATTGGCGGATTCGTCAAACCTACGCGTGGCGAGATCTCGCTCGACGGCCAATCCATTTCGGGGCCGGGCATCGACCGCATGGTGGTGTTTCAGGAGTTCGATCAACTCGCGCCGTGGAAGACGGTCTTGCAGAACGTCATGTTTCCGCTGCGTGTGGCCAAAGGTCTCTCGCGGCGAGAGGCGCGCGAGCGGGCGCTCGAAACCCTCGACAAGGTCGGTCTTTCCCGGTTCGCCGACGCGTTTCCCCACACATTGTCGGGCGGCATGAAACAGCGCGTGGCGATTGCCCGTGCGCTGGCGGTGCGCCCGCGCGTGCTGCTCATGGACGAGCCATTCGCCGCCCTCGATGCCCTGACTCGCACACGGATGCAGGAGGAGTTGCTGCGTCTGTGGGATGACACAAGAGTGACGCTTCTGTTCGTCACGCACTCCATTGAAGAGGCGCTCATCGTCGGCAGCCGGATCGTGTTGCTCGATGGTCAGCCGGGACGGATGCGCGCCGAACTGGACGCGGGAACCTTCGGGCTCGACGACGTCGCGTCCCCTGAATTCCGGCGGGCGAGCGCGCGCATTCACGAGCTGTTGTTCGGCGAGCACACGCCCATTCAAAACACGTAGGAGACGTCTTGAATCCGCTTCCGCCCGATATCGTTCGTCTGCATCCCCCGCGTCGGCCCGAGCGCATTTTCCCGCCGGCGCCGCGTCGCAGCGCAGGGGACAACGCATCTGACGCCACCACGTCGTCCGGCCAAGCAGGCGCCGACGAGCGCGCTCGGCGCTGGGCAGCGAGCCCGGGCTTCTGGCGCAAGGTGGCTATCGGTATCGTCCTCATCGTTCTGTGGCAGCTCGCCGCGCGTTGGGTGGACAACGATTTGCTCTTGCCCAGCGCCAGTGCGACTGCCCATGCCTGGTGGGACAGCGTGGTGAGTGGCGAATTGCTGGCACGCACCGGCACGTCGCTCTGGGTGCTGCTGCGCGGCTATGGCCTTGGCGTGCTCTGCGCATTCGCGTTCACCTCGCTCGCCATGTCGAGCGCCGTGGGGCGCGACCTGCTGTCGCTGCTCACTGGCATGTTCAATCCGCTGCCGTCGATTGCGTTGCTCCCGCTGGCGCTCCTCTGGTTTGGTCTGGGCACCGGCAGCCTGCTATTCGTTCTTGTCCACGCCGTGCTTTGGCCGTTGTCGCTGAGTATCTATACGGGATTCGAGTCTGTCTCACCGACGCTTCGCATGATCGGGCGGAACTACGGGCTTACCGGACTGCGGCAGGTGGCATGGATTCTCACTCCGGCCGCGCTGCCCTCGGTGCTGTCGGGACTGCGCGTCGGCTGGGCTTTCGCATGGCGCACGCTGATTGCCGCCGAGCTGGTGTTCGGCGCCAATACGGGTTCAGGCGGGTTGGGCTGGTACATCTATCAGAATCGCAACGAGCTATACACCGACCGGGTATTCGCCGGGCTGCTGACGGTCATTCTCATCGGGTTGCTCGTGGAGCATTTCGTCTTCGACACGCTGGCGCGACTGACCGTGCGACGCTGGGGGATGCAAAGCGTGTGAGCGGTACAGAACGCGCAGCGAAGCCCGTCCCAAAGCGGACGAACGCGCCGCAGTGGAACGTAACTACGAATAGGCGTCGGACGGGGGGGACTACCACCGCCACCGGAGCGTATTTGCGGCGCGGCAATAGGACTTGCCGAACTGTGTCGGTTCAAGGCGCTTGCCAACGCGTTGAATGAGGTCGCGAGCGAGCAGGGCGTCGGTGAGGGCGTCCGACAACGGCTCCGGATTTCGCTCCGAGAGGCGTTGAAGTGCAGCAAGGATGGCTTGCTTCGATAGGGTGAGCATGGCGAGCTCCCTGAAAGGTATCTCTAGTCGGCCGGTTCGCCGGGCCGCAGCGGATCAGGCGGGTTTGATGTCGGACGCGTGCGGTCCCTTCGGACCCTGCACGATATTGAAGGAAACGCGCTGATTTTCCTCCAGCGTCCGAAAGGCTTTGCCACTATCGGCGCTGATGGCAGAAAAATGAGCAAAAAGATCTGCGCTTCCATCATCCGGTGTGATGAAACCAAACCCCCTGCTGTTGTTGAACCACTTCACGATGCCGGTACTCATAAATCACCTCTCGAATGTCCAACACTTTACCGTCGCGAATTACGAGGCATATGGCGTTGAAGCACGGACAACCAAGAAGGTCAGAGATCGGAAGTGTCTCGCAAAGACCGGGAGATCGATGCGCTATCGAAAAACGTCAGACTTGATGGTCAGTTCTTCTTTTATACGCCGGTATTGATTCCCCAACAAGCGGTTTATATCGTCTCTTCAAATTAATTTTCAAATAAAAATAAGTCGGTGCATTTAAAGATGGATATTCGAGGTCGGCGTTAATTTTGGAAAAAGGCGTGCGGTCAAATTGAGGGCAGAAGACTGATCTGCACGCGATGAATACGCCCGTCGTCGACCAACGGAATGTCCTGATCGTTATCTTCCAGCAGGCGCCCGTCGACGGTGACGGACATGGGGCCCTGACTCTGGCCATGCAGATTCACGACCGAAATGAGATAGCGGGACTCGCCATACCGATAGCTCAGGCGGAACCCTCGCCACTCACGCGGCATGCAAGGCGCAATACGCAGCTTGTTACCGTGTTTTTGCAGCCCCAGAATGGACTCCACGGCGCCGCGATACACCCACCCTGCGGCACCGGTGTACCAGGTCCAACCGCCTCGACGCACGTGCGTGGACGCCGCGTAGATATCGCCGGCCATCACATAAGGCTCGACCTTGTAGGCATGCACGCCGGCGCGGGTGTCGGCGTGATGGATCGGATTGAGCATTTTGAGCATGTCGCCCGCGCGATTGCCATCGCCCAATTGCGCGAACGCGATCATGCACCAGGTCGCCGCGTGCGTATATTGCCCGCCGTTTTCACGCACACCGGGTATGTATCCCTTGATGTACCCCGGGTCGCGCTCCATCTTGTCGAACGGTGGCGTCAGCAGCAGGATGAGGTCGTCACCCGGGCGCACCAGATAGTGCTCGACGGATTCCATCGCCCGACGCTGCCGATCAGGATCGCCTGCCCCCGACATCACACTCCAGCTCTGCGCGATCGAGTCGATACGACACTCCGCATCGCCCGCGGCCCCGAGCGGCGTTCCATCGTCGAAGTAGGCTCGCAAGTACCAGGCGCCGTCCCACGCGCCATTGTTGAGCGCGGCACGCAACCGTTCGGCATGGGCCCGCCATCGCGCTGCGGCTTCGACCTCTGCGCGCGCGTCGGCCAAAACGGCGAAGGGCAGCGCCGTGGCATGCAGGAACCAGCCCAGCCAGATACTTTCGCCTTTGCCTTCCATACCGACCCGATTCAGGCCGTCGTTCCAGTCGCCCCCGCCCATCAGCGGCAATCCGTGGGTGCCCGTGGCGAGGCTGCAATCGATGGCGCGTTTGCAGTGTTCGAACAGCGTGCCGGTTTGCTCGGTGACCGTCGGCACATAGTAGGCATTCTCTTCGTCGTCTGTCACGGCGCGGCCCTCAAGATAGGGCACCGGCTCGTCGAGAATCTGCGTGTCGCCCGTCACCCTGACGTAATGCGAGACCGAGTACGGCAGCCAGAGCCGATCGTCCGAGATATGCGTGCGGACCCCTCGCCCTGAAGGCGGATGCCACCAATGCTGCACGTCCCCCTCGACAAACTGCCGGGCGGCTGCCTTGAGCAGATGCGCGCGCGCAAGATCGGGGCGCGTGTGGCATAGCGCCATGCAATCCTGCAACTGATCGCGAAATCCGAATGCGCCGCTGGCCTGATAGAACGCTGCGCGCGCCCACATGCGGCAGGACAACACCTGATACAGCAGCCAGCCGTTGAGCATCAGATCGGTCGCCCGATCCGGTGTCTCAACCTGAAGCTGCGTGAGAATGGCGTGCCATTCCGATTTGACCCTCGCCAAGACCTCGGCGGGCGATGTCGCGCGATACTGCTGAACGTATTGCCTTGCGGCGTCCCGGTCGCTTGCCTGCCCCAGCATAAAGGTGAGTTCGATACGCTCGCCGGCACCCAGTGTGATCTGCGTGAGCAGCACGCCGCAGGGGTCCATGCCCGCGCCGGTCGCACCGCTGAGTACCGCATCGGGCATCATCCCGGCCGGATGGTCGAGGTCTCCATTGCGGCCGATGAACTCCGTGCGGTCGCCGGTCCAGCCGGTCTGGTCGCCGCGCCAGTCGATAAAGGCGACTCGCTTACCAAACTCGGGGCTCCACGCATTGGTCGCAAACATGGCGCCCGTGAGCGGATCGATCTCGGACACGACGAACGGCGCATTGCGAGCGCGTTCGGCGCCCAGCACCCATTCGACGTAGGCCGCAACGGAGAGCCTGCGCGGCCGTTTCGTACGGTTTTCGATGGTTAGCGTGGAGAGCTTCACCGGGTCGTGCCAACTCACGAACTGCACGAGTTCGGTCTTGATGCCATGCACGGCATGCTCGAAACGGCTATAGCCAAATCCGTGAGAGGCGATGTAACGCGTGTTCTCCAGCCGGATGGGCGCGGCGGTCGGGCTCCACAGATGGCCTGTGTCGTCGTCGCGCAGATAGAACGCCTCTGCACAAGGATCGACGACAGGATCGTTCGACCATGGAGTCAACTGATTCTCCTGACTATTGCACGACCACGTGTAGCCGCCCCCCGACTCCGAGACCTGGAAACCAAAGTCCGGATTGGCGATGATGTTGACCCACGGTGCGGGCGTGCGTTGGCCGGGGCCAAGCACTGTCACATATTCGCGCCCCTGGTCGGCAAACCCGCCCAGCCCATTGAAATACTCCAGTGCAGGGGCGGCCAACGGCGTGTCCGGGAAATCATCGCCGCGTGTGCTGTATAGCCGCGTGATGCCGGTCGGCTTGCGAACCTCGCTGCGGCCCATGCGCACCACTTGCTCTTCCAGGCTGCCTTGCCTCGCCCCGGCAAGCACGACACGCGCGGCACTCAGCAACAAGGTGAGCTCCGCAGCTTCGAGGCCGTCTGCGCGAATCACGGAAATACCGCCATGCCCGGCGCCGTGCGCGGGCGTGACTTGCGTGCCGCTTACCATCGTCTGGAGCGCAGTTTGCAAATCCTGGACATACGAGACCTTGCGCTCATTGAGAATGATGAGGTCGACCGGGAGCCCTTTGTCCTGCCAATATTCGTGAGCGCGCAGCAACTGCCTGACAATGTCGCGATCGTCCGGATCGTCCACGCGGACCAGCACGATCGGCAGATCACCGGAAATGCCGAAGCGCCACAGCGATGGCGCACTGAGTGTGTTGCGCTTGAGCACCTCGAGCGCCGGACGCATGGCAGGGTCGACGTACAGCACCCGGTTGGCGATGAACTGGAAGAGATGCGCGTCATCGGCGGTAATGCCCAGATAGTGCAGATTGACCTGTCCCTGTGTCCACGCCAATGTCGAGATGCGCTGGAAGCTGGCCGGGTCGTGATACTTGTCGGTGAGGTCGAGCAATAACTCGCGGTTTGGCGCCACCATCGTGGAGAACACCAGATGTTCGGTCGCGCCGGGGGCAACGGTTATGCGCGTGCGCAGGCTGAAGATCGGGTCGAGCACCGGGCCGACCGTATTCGAGAGCGGACGCCCGTCCATGACCGCCACCGGATTGCGGATGGTACGCCCGCGTGTGATGAAACGTGCCCGATCCGTCTCATAGCCCACGTTGCCGCCATGCGTCGTTCTGGCAAGCACGTGCGCTGCCCATAGGGGGGTATCGGTGCCGCCGCGAGCCCGGCGCATGGCGAGCAGGCCCTGCACTTCGGGCAGGTATTCCGTCTGGACGAACAAGTTCGAAAACGCGGGATGCGCCGTGTCGCTCGCCATCGGTGCGAGCACGACCTCGGCGTAAGAGGTGACTTCTATTTCACGCGCCTGCTGGCCCGTATTCGTCATCGACAATCGCCGGACTTCGGCATTGTCTTCGGGGGATACGATGATTTCGAGCGTCGTGACGAGCGACCCCTCGCGCCGCAGAATGCTGGCACGATCCTCGGAAAACGCCACGTCGTAGCTGTCGGGCTCGGTGCCGACAGGCTGGAACGCCGCAGACCAGACGGCGTCGTTGCCCATGTCCCGCAAGAACAGGTAGCTCCCCCAAGGGTCGCGCGTGAGGTCCTCGCGCCAGCGGGTCACGGCCGCTTTACCGCAGAGGCTGTATCCGGAACCGGCAGCGCTCACCATGACCGAATACTCGCCGTTGGACAGCAAGTGCGTGGCGGGCGGCGTCTGCGCGGCAGAATAGAAACGACGCATGACCGGCGCGATCGCCTCGACGCCCAACGGCGTATCGGCAATATCCGGCGCGAGATCGACCGCGCTGATTTCGCGCGGATTCGCTTCATGCAGCAGCAGGTCGGCCGCGCGCACCACCGCCTGCCGATGGAAACGTTGCCGCATCACGTCGCCGAACAGCACGTTCGACAGCGCGACGAGCGACATGCCCTGATGATGGGCCATGTAGGTGCGAACGGGCACAGCGTCACAGTTCTTCGGCAGACGCGAGGGGGTGTAGTCGATGGCGTCGTAGTAGCCGAAGACGCCACGCGCACCAACGGCGTCAAGCCGCTTCAGATTGGCGATGGCGCGCGGCACATCGTACATGGCCGCGAGCATCGTGGCGTAAGGCGCGATGACCAGAGACCGGGCCAGCCCGCGTTTCAATGCCAGCTCAGGCACGCCGAAATCGGCGTATTGGTACGTCAGCGCGCGATCCCGTATGTTGCAGGCCGACTCGGAGATGCCCCACGGCACGTTGCGCTCTTTGCCATAAGCGATCTGACTCGACACGGCTAGCGCGCACGTTGAGTCCAGCAGGCTTCGATGCGGATAGTCCATCACCAGCGAGGGCATCAGGTATTCGAACATCGAGCCCGACCAGGACATCAGCACTGCGGCGTCGCCGTAGGGTGCCATGATGCGGCCGAGCCGGAACCAGTGCGTGGCCGGCACGTCGCCCTTGGCAATGGCGATGAAGCTCGTCAATCGCGCCTCGGACGCGAGCAGATCGTAGTACGAGTTGTCCAGTTCGGGATCTCCCATTCGATAGCCAATGGAGAACAGCCGTCGGTCGGGCGCGAACAGGAAGCGGAAGTCCATTTCGTCGAAGAGCCGGCGCGCCAATACGGCGACGGCTTCAAACCGTCTTGCGATGGCAGCATCCGGGCGTTCCATGCCGGGCAATGGGTACGACGTGTCGTCATGCTGAGGCGATTCGCCACTCGGCGTCACGTTCGGCGCCAGATCCCGCAGGTGGCTCTTGACATCGTGACGAATCGCGCCGACCCAGTAGAGCACTTCGCTATGCGCCGCGTCGCCACGTTCACTGACGAACGTTTGTGCGAGATCGACCAGCGTGGTCACGAGCCGGTCGATCGCGTACCAGCGCTGGCGCCAGTTCTCCGATGCGTCGGTGGCGACATCGGTAGGGATGACGGGCACAGGCTTCAGGAGCATGAGCTCCAGCGCGTTGAGTTCTTCGTACAGATGGTCGCGATTCACCGTGAGCGTTCGACGGTCGTCGCTTTCGTGAGCGATGGCGTCGCGCAGCAGGGCGACCGTATCGAGCACGCCGTTGAGTTGTGACCGGCCGAATAACGGTTGAAGGGGAATCTCCTCGCAAGCGCTCGCGACCACGAGCAAATGCCCGGCCAGATTGCCGCTGTCGACGCTCGACACGTATTGCGGCACCAGCGGACTCAGGTCGCGGGTGTCGTACCAGTTGAAAAAATGTCCCTGATGGCGGGCCAGCATCGACATCGTGCCGAGCGTGCGCTCCAGGCGCTCGACCGTCTCCGTCACACCAATCCAGCCGAAATCGCGCGCGGACAGCACCGAAAGCAGATAGAGTCCAAAGTTGGTCGGCGAGCTTCGGTGAGCCACCACGGGGCGTGGGTCTTCCTGAAAGTTGTCGGGCGGAAGATGATGATTGTCCTCGTCGACGAAGGTGGCGAAAAAGCGCCAGATCCGGCGGCCGGCCATTCGCAAGGTTTGGTTATCGCCGGCGGGCACAAGGAACGGATGCGCCGGGCGGGGGCGACGGCTGATCCACTGGGCGACGAACGGAGACAGGCCCCAGGCGATCAGAAAAGGCGCGGCCCAGGGCAAGCTGGCAGGTCTGAGCCATTCAACGAGGGCTGCGCACAGCACGGTGAGTGTGACGGCGCCGCGCAGCGACCAGAGAAAGTTGCTCAGCGAGCGCCCGGCGTGCAGCTTAACTTGCGCCGCCGTCACCCATTCGAGCAACCGACGTCGTGAGACCGTGAGCCGGAATAGGGTGCGCGCGATGGCGTCGGCCGCCAGCCACGCGTGGTTGGCCAACATCGACGCGACGATAAGCGTGCGCTCGACGCCGCTACGAATGTCCCGGCCCACCGCACGCCAGTGGCTGGGCATCGAGATGCCTGTCTGTGACGGGAGCAGGCCGCCCGCAATCATGAAGATCGCCGGGGCAGAGATGGCGAGCAACACGAGCGCCGACCAGACCCCAACCGGCGCCTGCGCGATCACCCATGCGCACACGAGCGTAGCCAGCGCCGCGGGCGCCGTGAGCGAGCGCCGCAGATTGTCGAGCATCTTCCATCGGGCCGCGGCCGGAATTGCCCCGCCGCGCTTGCCGATAATCCACGGCAGGAGCTGCCAGTCGCCGCGGATCCATCGGTGCAGCCGGGTGGCGGCCACCTGCGCATGCGACGGGAAGTCCTCGAACAGTTCGATATCGGTGACCAATCCGCAACGCGCGAAATTCCCCTCGAAGAGGTCGTGGCTGAGAATCGTGTTCTCCGGAATTCGGCCGGCGAGCGAGGACTCGAAGGCGTCGACGTCATACAGGCCCTTGCCGATGTAGCTGCCCTCGCCAAGCAGATCCTGATAGACGTCCGACACGGCCCCCGCGTAGGGATCGATGCCATAGGTTCCGGAGAACAGACGCGAATAAATGGTGCCTTCGCTGATGCTGGGCAGCGTGGGCGTGATGCGCGGTTGCAGGATGCCGTAACCGGCCACCACCCGCCGCGAGGCCGGATCGATGTAGGGACGGTTCAGCGGGTGCGCTGCGGTGCCCACGAGTTGCCGCACGGCGTCGATAGGCAGGCGCGTATCGCTGTCGAGCGTGATGACGTACCGCACGCCGGGAGGAGCGCATGGCGCGCGCCCGTCAATGTCCATGAACGAGGTGTCCGTCGCGCCTCGCAGCAGCCGGTTGAATTCGTGGAGTTTGCCTCGCTTGCGCTCCCATGCCAGCCATTTGCGCTGCGTTTCGTTCCAGAGCCGCCTGCGGTGAAACAGAAAGAATCGTGGCGTTTCGGGAGCACTGCGTGCGTAGCGCGCATTCAGCGCTGCGATGCGCGCGCTGGCGGCGGCCAGCAGCGGCATGTCGCTGTCGATGTGCTCGGTATCCGCATCGCGCCAATCAGAGAGCAAGGCAAACCGGACGTCGCCCTTGGGGTTGGCGAGATAGTGCACCTCCAACTGCGCGACCTGTGCGGCGATGTCCGCCTCGTTCGTCAGCATCATCGGTACGACGACGAATGTTCTGAGGTCCGGCGAAATACCGCCGGCCAGCTCGAGTCGCGGCAAATGGCGAGGGGGAATCAATCGGGTCAGTGCGCGGTCGATGAGCAGCACGGCGAGTTCCGACGCCGGAAAGAGCCCGCACGCGGCGAGCAACACAAGACCGGCGATGCTCACCCCGGCGGCAGCGCTGAGCCAGAGGGGCAGGGCCACGATCAGCCCACTGAGCAGACAAACGCTCACGATGTAGGCTGCCGCGCAATGGAGTGCATTATGCAGCCGCCAGTGACGGGTGAGCGGCACACGATAGGCGATTTCACGCTCGAAGTCGCGCCGGCCGGCCGAGAGCAGGTAGTAGCCCGGATCCATGCGTCGCGGCATGTCTTCGGCGTCAACCGAATTCGCCAAGCCGGTTGCCGCAGCGGCGGTCTTCAGGTTCAGCGCTTGCGTGACGGCAAGCTCCGACAACCGGGATCTGGCCGCCAGTTTCTCGATCTCGTGCCTGTACCCGTCACGCGTGGCAAAGTCCATGTCCGCGTAACCCGGGTTGTGGCGCAGGTGGGCGTCGACCAGACTGACTTCCTCGAAGAGGGGCTGCCAATCGAACGCCCGCATGTCGCGCAAACTGGTAATGACATTGCGCACCGTCATGTTCGCTGCGGCCTGACTTGCATGTTCGGCCTGTACGACATCGTCAGCCGATTGTCCTTGCTGCGCCAACTGGTCGCTCAACCATTGCAGTGACCTGTCCTGATAGCGCAGGCGCTGAATCAACTGGACCGTGAAAGCCGGCTCGAACGGGGCGACGACACCTGCGCGCGCCTTCGGGGCATCGCTGGCGGCAGGCAGCGCAGACGTTTTGCGCGAGAGCAGATCGTCCGCATATCGGTCGGCGGCCTGCCGGTTGACCTGCGCCTGTGTCACATGCGCACACAGACGCCGGAGATTCTCGATCATGACGGCGCGCAGCGTCAGCGGCATGGCCCAGAGTTCGGCCATGGTCAGCGGCTCGACCCGCTGATACGCCAGTAAGAAGCAACTGAGCAGTGCGGGGTCGAAACGACTGTCGGTGTGGGCCACGAAGGCCCAGAGCACGCCATAAATACGCGGGTAGCCGCGCAACGGGCCATCGAGCAGGCGCGGCAATGATCGGAAAGACTTCGTGTTCAGGCCGTGCCTGACCTCTCTGAACTGGTCCGAGACGGTACGGAAGTTATCCAGCAACCATTCCGCGGCCGGCGTGATCGAGCGACGCTGCAAGGTGGCTTGCGCCGTTGCGTCATAGCATTTGCGCAGCACGCGTTCGTTGTCGGCGGCCCGCGAGGTCAGCGATCGGGTGCGCGGCGCCCGAACGGCGACTTGCTGTGCGCGCGCCAGACTCAGCGCATGCTGCTCCAGCCGGTCGCGGCTGAACAACTCCGCCCGAATCGGGGCTTCCGGAGGGCCGAAGTCGCCCGTGCCCCGGGTGGAGCCGACAAAGTAGTCCATTTCTGGCAGTTTCCACATGCCGATGTCTCCGGCGTTGCACAGCGATCAGGAGACGGCGGGCTGTTTGTCACCGAGGCCGACGACTTCGTCGTAGATGTGGTCTCGCGTGCGGGCGTCGAAGGACTGCCAGACACGTGCGAGCCAGTATTTCATCTTGCGCTGGGCAATGTCGCTTGCACTCACCGGTACGGCCGGGAACTGGATGTTCTCACCGACCAGTTTGCCTTCCAGGTACTCGTGAGCGTTGGCACGTACATACGCCTTGGCCTTCATCAGATCCGTGGCGCTGGAGGAAAACGCCAGATCGAGACATGTCAATGTCCACACGGCGTCCTGCCGTTGCCCATAGACGTGAAGCAGTATGCGTTCCTTTCTCATGATCGACTCCTCTTGGCACGTGCGCGGCATATACGCATCGACTCATCCTCGCGGTTTTTGCCGGGTGAGTCGGTCCGATACCGAACGGACTCGCCTGGAACTTTCGATTAGGTTGAGAGCGAATTCGGCATCTGAACGTCACCATCGCGCAAAGGGTTGCGCACGTGCGGCAGCCAGGCGCCGCCAATGACGGAAGATTTACGGGAGGTTTGCCATGTTGCGTACCCTGGATGAACTGGCGCGCTGCACCATTCGCGCGACGGACGGTGATGTCGGTCTGGTGAAGGATCTGTACTTCGACGACAAAGCATGGGTCGTCAGGTATCTCATCGTGGAGACCGGGACGTGGCTTGCGAACCGGCAGGTATTGATCTCGCCGATTTCGATCGGCCACAGCGACTGGCTGGACGACATCATCCCGGTCACGATTACCAAGGATCAGGTCAGCCACAGCCCCGATATCGACACGCGCAAGCCCGTATCACGCCAGCACGAAACCGACTATCTGGCGTACTACGGCTACCCCGACTACTGGGGCGGTGTGGATGCATGGGGGGAAGGCGCATTTCCGAGCGGCCTCGCAAGCGGCAGCCGGTCCGAGCAGGACGCGTTTCGTTTGGCGCGTGAATCGACCCATTCGCATGACGAGATGGGGAATCGACCGAAGCAAGATCCTCACCTGCGCAGCGCGGACGCGGTGGCCAGCTATCACATTCATGCCAGCAACGGGGACATCGGACACGTGGAAGGTTTGCTCGTGGATGTTCACAGTTGGTCGGTGCGCTACATCATCGTCAACACCAGCAACTGGTGGATGGGCCATCAGGTGGCCGTCCCCGTGAAAGTGATCGAGCGCGTGAACTGGCTCGACGCGACGGTCTCGCTGGCCCTCACGCGTGAAGCCGTGAAAGCGGCGCCGCCCTACGATGCCAAGACAAGACTCGATCGCCGGCAGGAAATCAGCATTTATAAGCACTATGGCCACTCAGGCTACTGGGACGATGCACAGATCCACGCGCGAGACGAGGGGGAGTAAGTAAGCCGTGCTGCGGCGACCTGACATCTTGGTCATCTGCGTACGCCACCGAACCGAATCCCGCCCTCCACGACGTTAGATTGAGCGCGAAAGTGAAGCGTCGCCATCCCCGAGGAGAGCGTTGGCCATGTCAATTTATGTGTTGCTCGTGACTCTTCTGGCGATTGCGCTGGTGGGCTCGCTTCCCGTCTGGTCTTTCAACACCGGTTGGGGCTATGCCCCGAGCGGTGCTGTCGGTATGTTGCTGATCGTCGCGATCGCTCTGCTCGTCATGGGGCTTTTATAGCGCGGTCAACGCAGCGCGTGCTCAACGCCGCTCATGGCGCTTGAGCCACAGCATCACGCCATTGCGTGATATCCACAGCCCTGTCATCAGGGCACTCCATTTTTCAGTGAACGAGAGCGCTAATCATGAACAAAGATCAAGTCAAAGGTAAGGTCAAGGAAGTCGAGGGAAAGACCAAAGAGGTTGCAGGCAAGGTGATCGGCAACAAGGAGATGGAAGTGGCGGGGGCGGTCAAGAAGAACGCCGGCAAGGAACAGTCACATGTCGGTGACGCCCGCCACGAGGCGAAGAAGCACAAGTGAATGAGGTAGGACGTGGTCCGCCTGATCGGGCGGACCCGGGATGTTTCACGTGCAGGCACTGCGCGTGTTCGAGCGCCAAGGAGCGCACACCATGAATTCCATCACTTCCTTTCTGGTACTGGTGCTGCTTCTCGCAGGGGCAGTTTCGGGGGCGTATGTCAGCCCTTATCTCGCGCCATGTTTCGTGCTCGCCGCCGTATTGCTGGCTTCGACGCTGAAGATGGCCAACGCGTGGCAGAAGTTCGTGATTCTGCGCGCCGGAAAATTGCAAAGCGTGAAGGGCCCGGGACTGTTCATGATTCTGCCGGTCATCGACAGCGTGACGGCCGTGATCGACGAGCGAATTCAAACCACCGCATTCAATGCCGAGCAGGCTTTGACCAAGGACACCGTGCCCGTGAACGTCGACGCGATCATCTTCTGGCACGTCAACGATGCCGAGAAGGCCGCCCTGGCGATCACGGACTATCGGCAGGCGATCGATAGAGTGGCGCAAACCTCGTTGCGCGAGATGATCGGCGCGTCGATGCTGGCGTCCCTGCTCTCCGACCGTAAGGCATCGGATGAGCAACTGCGTGTCGAGATCGGCGCCAAGACGGCCGCATGGGGCATTGCGGTAATGTCCGTGGAGGTTCGGGACGTGGCCATTCCGGTCGCGTTGCAGGACGCCATGTCGAGACAGGCACAAGCCGAACGCGAAAAGCAGGCTCGCATGATTCTCGGATCAGCCGAAGCGCTCGTCGCCGAGAAGTTCGTCGAGGCCGCGGCAATTTACGAAGGCCATCCGCACGCGTTGCAACTGCGTGCCATGAATATCATCTACGAGACGACCAAAGAGCGCGGTGCCACGATACTCATGCCATCCTCGATGGTCGACAGCATGAATCCTGTAGCGCTGTCCGCTGCGGTGGCGAGCACCGATCTCAACGGCGCCGCGATTCCGGGACTGAAGACAGCGGCCTAGCCACCGTCTCAATGCCTCACTGCCTTGGTGCCCTGCCGAATGCTGGGAGTCGTCGATCTACTCGCCCAGCAGTTCGGCCAGCGGCTGGAAAGGCTCCACATGCTGCGACACGACCTTCACGATGACGATGATCGGAATGCTCAGCAGCATGCCGGCAATTCCCCAGAGCCATCCCCAGAAAAGCAGGGAAACGAAGATGGCTGCCGGATTCATTCTGGCGATTCTTCCGGTAATCCACGTCGAGACAAACGTGCCGACGAGACCGGCAATGGCCAGCGATGCCCCCGCGACCAGAAGCGTCATCGAGAGCGACTGAAACTGCATGTAAGCCGCCATGCCGGTTGCCGCGGCGCTCACCGCCGGCCCGAGGTAGGGAACCACGTGTAACAATCCCGCCGCCAGGGCCCATGCCCCCGCGTTATCCAGTCCGATGATGCGAAACGCGGCCCAGGTCAGTGCGCCGACCAGCAGGTTGGTGACGAGCAGCATCAGCATGTATTGCTGGATGGAATCGTTGATGTCGTCGAGGATGCGCACGGTGATCTTCTTGCTGGATAGGGACGGCCCCGCGAGTCGCACCAGCTTTCGCTTGAACGTGCCGCCGCTGACCAGCAGGAAAAACGCCAGCAGGATCACCGTCAAGGCCTGGGCAATGAATCCCAGGGCGCCCATCGAGCCGATCCACAAGAATGAGCTGAGCTTGAACGCGGGTTGATCCAGCACGATGTGCGTGACGGGTTGCCGCTGCGGCGAGGACAGGTCAGAAGCCTGGTTTGCCGCTTTTTCGATGGCGCCTGCTGCCGCTTTCATCTTTTGAAGGTTGCCGAAGGTGCCACTGTGCAGGCTGGCGAGCACGGTCGAGAAGGTTAGCGTGGCGGCCGGCAATTGTTCGACCACTCTGTCGATCTGATCGCGCAAGGGGTAGCTGCCGGACACGCACACACCCACGCCGGCGAGCATCACGATGACCGCGCCGATCGAACGTCTGATTCTGAATCGCGTCAACCACACGACAAGGGGATTCAAGGTGTAGGCGAGCAGAATTGCGAGCAGCACCGGCACGACAAAGCGCTGTGCCCATTCCAGGGCAAACAGGATCGCGAGCGTGGCCAGAATACCCAGTGCCAGACCGCGCGCGTCGACTGGCGTGCGCGGCGGTGAAGGCTCAGCGCCGGGCGTGGGCACACCGACGGTCTCGGGGGTGTGCGCAGGCACGGTCAACGCCGCGTCCGGTCGTGGCGCGCTATTGTCGCTACGGCTGGCCCGACGTCCGAGAAGACGGGCAGCGCCCCGGTTGATCCATGCGAATGACCACACGGTGGCCTCCTGATTCATCGGGTGATGCTGGCGAATTCCTAGGTGCAATCGGTTGACGCACGGGGACGCGCGGCCGCCCGGAGCGCTGCATCGTGCTGCTATGAGAAGAGCAAGATGAAGGTCATCGCGACAAGCAGGAGCACCGCATAACTCATCGCGATCACCTCAATTTCGTCGGGCGATATCGCACGATTGCGATGTCGCCGTTGTGTCGGGACTATCGCGTGCCGACGCTCAGCCGCGAGCTATCGACACGTTTGACGCCCTGGACATCTCCCGCAATGCGCTTTGCATCGTTGACGGCGTCGCGACTGTCGAGCATCCCGGTGAGCACGACCACGCCGTGGGTCGTCGTGACCTTGACGCTGGTCCCGTCGCCGATGCTGTTTGCGAGGAGCTCGGACTTCACCTTGGTGGTGATCCAACTGTCGGACATGACGCGCTCCGAGTGATGCATGTCGGCCTTGGCGTCAGCGCTCATGCTGCTGTCCGCCGCTTTTGCCGGCACGAGCGCGAGACCAAGTGCCAGCGCCAGACCGCCGGCGAGCGCGCCGCGCCAGGCGGGGTGGTGCGCGCGAACCATGGCCAGTCGATGTTTGCCTGACGCGGGTGTTGCCGGTAGCGCGTCGATGGCGAGCGCTTCGGCAACGGCGGGAACAACGGGAATTAAGGTAGTCATGGCGATCTCCGTATGACCACGGTGGCCTGTGTCGGACGACGATATGACGTACGCGAGGCGAACCGGACACGACCGCGCTCATACACAGGGCACACACAGGGTCGTGCTCAACCGCATAGCTGAGACCTTCAGCATGCGCGTACGGGCACCCCATGTCAGTCCGCTACCGAACACGTCCTGTGTTCGGCCCTTGGCGTGTGAGCCGTTGAATCAACGACGAATCGCTCTTGCGCGTACGTTGACGTACCGTTTCCAGCCGCGTGTCGGCATAGCCTAGGCGTGTCATTCACGACGAGGGAGATGGTCATGCAACGACGAAAATTCATTTGGGGCACCTCAGGATCGATGATGGCGCTCGGACTGGCGCTCTCTGGCTGTACGACCACGGGGCCAACGAGCACCAGCGGGCAGCAGATGGACAAGCGCCATACGATCGATGCTGGTGTGAACTCGACGTTGACGCGACTCTACGCCACGGCCAACGGATCTCGCGAACTGGTGCGCAAAGCGCACGGGGTATTGATCTTCCCGTCGGTCATCGATGCAGGGTTTGTGGTCGGTGGACAGTACGGGGAGGGATCGCTTCGCGTTGCCGACCAGACCGTGGGCTACTACAGCACGGTCACGGGATCGATCGGCTGGCAGATCGGCGCACAATCCAGGGCGATCGTATTGCTCTTCATGACGCAGGAGTCGCTGAACCGCTTCCGCAATGCTGACGGCTGGTCGGCTGGCGGAGACGCGTCGGTCGCAGTGCTGAAGATCGGCGCCAACGGCAATGTCGATACCACGACGGCCAGCAGTCAGGTGAACGCGTTTGTCATGACCAACAATGGCCTGATGGCAGGTGCGTCGCTCGAGGGAACGAAGATCACACGAATCAAATCGTTGTGATCTCCCTTACGACATCGAGCCCCCGAATGGGGGCTCGATTCGTGATGCGCAAGAGAAGTTACTGCGAAGGGACGATCATCACTGTGCCCGACGAATTCATCCCTCGCGGCCCCATGTCACCCTGCATACCGGTCGCGCCGGTTGCGCCGGTCTCGCCGGTGTAGCCGGTATTGCCCGTGTTGCCCATCGCGCCTTGCGGTCCGGCAGGTCCGGTACACGCGCCGAAGGCGAGTACCGCCAGGACAGCGGCAATCAGCTTTGCATATTTCATGATCCAACCCTCAATTTGATGTCGAATGCCCATCCGTGGGGAAAAGCGACGAAGATGGCACTACAGCGGGGTGGACGGACGGTAATACTCGTCGATCTCTTCGACCCACGCCTGATCCGCCATGTCGGGCCAATGGTCCGGGTCGAATCCCGGCGCATCATCCAGTCGTTTCTTATCGACGTCGAGAACAAAACACTTGTTCTGCGTATCGAGCTTCAACGCCTGCCAGGGCACCGCAAACAGCTTTTTCCCCATTCCCAAAAAGCCGCCAAACGACAGCACGGCGTAACTGATCCGGCCGGCGCGAACATCGAGCATGATTTCCTTGATGTCGCCCAAGGCTTCACCGTGCTCGTTGCACACGCTGTTGCCGACGAGCGTGTCGGCGCCCATCAGGTTGGGCCCGGGCCCCTGCGCTGTGTTCGGGCCGGGTCCCGGCCTCGACGCGCCGCCCGTTTTGTACATTCCGTACGTATCGCGATCCTCGTAGTTCATAGTGCGTTCTCCACTCAGTGCGCCAGACCTTGCGGCGTGGCGATTACTCGTCGGAAAGCTGTACCAGCGCTGCCGTCTCGCCAGGTGTGGCCACGTTGACAAGCTTGTTTCTCGCACCGCATTCAGGGCAATCGAAGTAGAAGCCGAGATCGTTGACTTCCGGACTCATCTCCGGAAAGTCGCTTAACTCGCCGCAAGTTCTGCACGTAAACATCTGCCTCTCCCTATCGTCCTGATAACGATGCCTTGCCAGCCGGTCAGGCTGACGAATATGCCCACTCAAGGGCTGTCACTGCCGCTCGTACGCAATGCATCGGCAGTGTCATCCACAGGCTAGACGACGGCTCACGCCGCGTCTGTTCGATAGCGAACAATCGGTGATACGGGGCAGGCATGGCAGAGGGTCCGGCAGCGAACAGACACACTTGCGCACAGGGGAGATAACAGACTGGCCAATCGAACGTGACTGCTGTCATTCACGGGCTGACCGCGCGAATTGTCGCTGACCCTATCTTTGAGAAAGACTATGAAACTCCCCAACACTCCGACGCAACTTCACGTCGTGCGCGTGCTTGAAGTTCTTATCGTGGCCGGCCTCGGCTTCATCTGCACGCCGTCAGGTGCTGCGCCGGCCATGGATAGCCCCGCCGCCGCGCATGTCATGAAGACAGCAGCGCGCATGTCGGTAGAGACTCGCATCAGCAGCCTGCACGCGCGGCTGCAAATCACTTCGGCGCAAGAGTCGCTATGGCAACCCGTGGCGCAGATCATGCGGGATAACGCCAATACGATGCAGACGTTGCTGCATGCACGCAACGATGGCGCGAACCAGATGAGTGCTACGGACGACTTGCATTCGTACGGCGAGATTGCCGAGGCGCATGCCGATGGCATCAGGAAGCTGACGCCTGCGTTCGAGTCGCTATACGACAGCATGTCCGATGTGCAGAAACACAATGCCGACCTGATCTTCCGTAACGAAGGTCGTCGCATGGGCCACAAGGGCTGAGAACACAGGAGTCAATGATGAAATCCTCAATCACACGAAGACACGGCACGGCGTCCCTCGGGGCGACGCTCGGTATCGCGTTGGCGATCCTGTGCGCGTTAGCGCCGGGGGGCGTGAGCGCGGCGCCGGGATCTCGCGAGGATCATGGTGGTCACCCGATCGTGAGACATGACGTGCGGCACGATGCGTACCGCCGTGACGGACCGCGCCACTACGACGGATATCGTGACGGCTACGCGTACGGCGCGCCGCCTGTGGTGTACGCACCGCAGACATCGCCGGGCATCAGCCTGTTTCTGCCTCTCCAGTTTCGATAAAGCGTCTCGCATCGGGATCGACTTGCGCCGTGGACCGTTCTCGCGTCATTGCCCGTGCATCACGAAGGGCCCGCTTCTGGCGGGCGCTCAGCGCGGCTCGCCGTGATCCGGTGGCGACGCGACGTCGCGCAGCGCTTCGTCGACGATGGCTTGTGCCTCGCCCAGCAATTGCTGCAAGTGGTGCTCTCCCTGAAAGCTCTCGCCGTATATCTTGTAGATCGGTTCCGTCCCTGACGGCCGCGCCGCGAACCAACCATGATCGGTCACGACTTTCAGGCCGCCGATCGGCGCGTCGTTGCCGGGCGCCTGCGTCAGAATGGCGTTGATCGGCTCGCCGGCGAGCCGCTTCGAGTGCACCTTGTCAGCCGTCAACGCGGCGAGTGCAGCCTGTTGTGCCGGTGTCGCACTCGCCTGGCGCCGCGCCTCGACCGGTGAGCCCAAGTCGTACGTCAGGGTCTTGTACCGCGCGCCGGGATCCTGGCCCGTGCGCGCCATCATCTCGCCTGCCAGCAGCGCAGGAATCAGGCCGTCCTTGTCGGTGGTCCAGACCGTGCCGTCACGCCGCAAAAAACACGTGCCTGCGCTCTCCTCTCCGGCCACCGCCAATGACCCATCAAGCAGTCCGGCGGCGAACCATTTGAATCCGACGGGAACTTCGTAAAGACGCCGCCCGAGCTTCGATGCAAGCCGATCGATCAACTGGCTGCCGACTACCGTCTTGCCAATGGCGGCATCGGGCCGCCAATCGGGGCGGTGCGCGAACAGGTACTCGACGGTCGCGGCAAAGTAGTGATTGGGCGGAAGCAGTCCGGCGCCCGGCGTCACGATGCCGTGCCGATCGTGATCGGTGTCGCAGGCGAAGGCGACGTCGAACGCATCTTTCTGCGCGATCAGCCCCTGCATGGCAAAGGCCGATGAGGGGTCCATGCGGATTTGGCCATCCCAGTCAGCCGTCATGAAGCCGAATGTCGGATCCACCGTTGTGCGTGTAACCGTCAGATTGAGCTGATACCGATCGGCAATCGCCGGCCAATAGTGCACGCCCGCACCACCCAGTGGATCGACCCCCATGTGAACGCCGGAGTCACGCAACAAGTCCATATCGATAACGTTGCGCAGGTCGTCGACATAGGTGTTCAGGAAGTCATAGCGATGCGTCGTCGATGCCCGCATGGCTTGCTCGATGCTGATCCGCGGCATCGTCCCCAGTCCGCTGCGCAGCAGCGCGTTGGCTTGCGTTTCGATCCAGTCGGTCACCGCAGACTCCGCCGGGCCGCCATGCGGCGGGTTGTACTTGAAGCCGCCGTTGTCGGGCGGGTTGTGCGATGGCGTAATGACAACGCCGTCGGCGAGCCCGGTCGTGCGGCCCCGGTTGTACGCGAGAATGGCATGCGACACCGCGGGCGTTGGCGTGTATTCGCCGCCTGCCGAAATCATCACGTCCAGACCGTTGCCTGCAAACACTTTCATCGCCGTGGCGAAAGCGGGCTCGGACAACGCATGCGTATCGATGCCGATGAATATCGGCCCCTCAATGCCATGCTGTTGACGGTAGCGGCAGATGGCCTGACTGATCGCCAGGATGTGCGCCTCGTTGAACGTCGTCAGGAACGACGAACCCCGATGGCCCGAGGTGCCGAACGCGACACGCTGCGCCGCAATATCGGGGTCGGGCGTATTGCAGTAATACGCCGTCACCAATCGCGAGACATCGACCAGCATGTCGGGCGGCAGGTGTTTGCCGGCATACGGGCTGAGCGGCGCGATCCCCGATGCCTGTGTTTGGGACTCGGTCATGGCGTTTCCCCTCGCGGCTTGACGCCGTGACGCATGAGTTGTGCCTTGGCTGCCGTGACCACATGGGGCACGTCGAAGCCGAAATGCCGGGCCACCGCTTCGCGCGGTGCCGACATGCCGAACGTGTGCAATCCGAGAATGGCGCCTTCCTGTCCGGCATAGCGCTCCCATCCAAAGGTGGAGGCTTCTTCGACAGCAACGCGTGCGACGACGCAGGGCGGCAGGATGTGATCTCGATACGCCAACGACTGGCTTTCGAATATCTCCCACGATGGCATGCTGACAACCCGAGCGAGAATACCGTCGCGCTTCAGTTCATCGTAAGCCGCGGCGCACAACGCCACTTCACTGCCGGTGGCCAGCAACAAGACATCCGGCGTCCCATCGTCAACCCCCATCTCGTGAAAGGCATCGATCAGAATGTAGGCGCCGCGTGCAACGCCTGTGGCACTGCCGTAACGAGTGCGGTCGAAAATGGGAAGCGCCTGACGCGTCAAAAGCATGCAGACCGGCCCGTGCTTGAGCGCCATGATGAAGCGCCACGCTTCGACAACTTCACCGGCATCTGCCGGACGCAGCACGGTCATGCCCGGCATGGCGCGCAGCGACGCGAGTTGCTCGATCGGCTGGTGCGTCGGTCCGTCTTCCCCAAGACTGATGGAGTCGTGCGTCCAGAGCGTGATGAGCGGCAATTGCATCATGGCGCCCAGACGCAGGGACGCCCGGCAATAGTCGGTGAAGATCAGGAAGCTGGCCACGAACGGTCGCAGCGATGA
The DNA here is from genome assembly GCF_016428915.1 of Pandoraea sp. ASV26. GTDB lineage: Bacteria > Pseudomonadota > Gammaproteobacteria > Burkholderiales > Burkholderiaceae > Pandoraea. The sequence continues at coordinate 20,736 of NZ_JAELTP010000027.1, read as the reverse complement.
CAGACTCATGCCGTTGGCAATGGCACACATGGCATGCTCACGCACGCCGAAATGAAAATTCCGGCCCCGATAGTTGCCGCCCGAATCGGCATCGTCGTCCTGGAAATCACCGGCGAGATCGAACGTGAGGCGCGTCATCGTCGATGGGGCCAGATCGGCGGCGCCACCCAGTAACCAGGGCACCTTCGCAGCAACGGCGTTGAGCACCTGACCGGAAGCCACGCGGGTGGAAAGACCCGCCGTCGCCGGTGCGAACTCGGGCAGCGCGGCGTCCCACCCGGCAGGCAGCTCGCGCGCTTGCATCTGCTCCAGCGCGTCGGCCAGATCAGGATACTGAGCGCGATAGTCCGCAAAGCGTTCGAGCCAACGGGTGTGGGCGTCGCGCCCGCGCCGGCCGAAGCCTTCGTGCATATGAGCGATCACGCCATCGGGGACATCGAAGTGCTTGTCGGGGTCACAACCGTAGAACTCTTTCGCCAAACGTACCTCCGCTTCGCCAAGCGGTTCGCCGTGCGCCTCGCGCGTATCCTGCCTGTGCGGCGCGCCATAGCCAATGTGGCTCTGCACGATGACGAGAGTAGGGGCGTCGCCGGTATCGAGAAAGCCCTGGTAGGCACGGGTCAGCTGCGCCAGATCGTTGGCATCGCTCACGCGTTCGACATGCCAGCCGTACGAGGCAAAACGTGCCGCGACGTCCTCCGTGAACGTCAGGCGCGTGGATCCCTCGATGGTGATGTGGTTGTCGTCGTATATCCAGCACAGATTGGCCAGCTTCAGATGACCCGCCAGCGAAGCCGCCTCTGCACCGAGGCCCTCCATCATGTCGCCGTCGCCGCAAAGCGCATAGACGTTGTACTGGAATAGCGGAAATCCCGGACGGTCGTAAGTGGCGCTCAGCCATTTCCCCGAGATCGCCATGCCGACACTCGTGGCAATGCCTTGCCCGAGCGGGCCGGTCGTGGTCTCCACGCCAGTCGTCCACCCATACTCGGGGTGCCCGGTGCAGCGGCTGCCTGCCTGCCGGAACGACTTCAGATCGTCGATCGTCACGGCCAATGCGTCTGACGAGTCGTCGTTCTTGACACCGCACACGTGCAGCAAGCTGTACAGCAGCGCGCATGCATGGCCGTTGGACAACACGAAGCGATCACGGCCAGGCCAGTGCGGATGTTCCGGGTCGTATCGCAGCAACCGCTGCCACAGGCAATAGACCGTCGGTGCCGCACCCATCGGTGTGCCGGGGTGCCCGGACTGCGCTTTTTGCACTGCGTCGATCGACAAGGTGCGAAGGGTGTTGATGCACAACTGATCAAGATCATTTGATTGCATCACTGACAACTCCATCGAATTGTGCAACGGTTAGCTGCTACGCCCTTTGACCTGCGCACACGGGCTCGGCGTGCGCATCGGACGGTGAGAATGCCTGATCGAGAAGATCGCCAATACGCTCAAGTGTTATGTCGGGTGCTCTGAATTGACGCACGGCGTCGACGTCGAGCGCGTAGTGGCCCTGACGCGGGAAAACCGTCGTCAGTCGCTCGCCCCACGCCGCTTTCATGATCGAGAGCAGACGAACCTTGTCGTCGACCATGACGTAACGGCGTGCCGGAAAGTCCGCTTCGATGGCGTCGAGCATGCGCTCCTTGTGAACGTAGACGAGGACTCGGCCCTCAACGGCATCCCACAAGCCGGATCGCTGAATTTTGCGTGGCTGAAACACGGCGTCGCCATCCGAGACGATGACGGTCGGGCCCCGGCGCTCCAGATGCGCGATGACGGCAAGCGCATCGGGATACAACAGCGTGGCGAACGGATAGTCCAGCAAGTACGCCGACACGCGTAACATTTGCGGATCGTGGATGTCGGCGAACCGGAAGCACTGGAGCGCGCTGAGGTAATCGATGTAGCCGAGATGCGCGCGCAACGACTCGAGGATCGAAAAGAAGTGATCGCGCAGGGCGTCGCCGAACTGCTCGGCCAGATACCGCTTCAAATCCATCAGGAAGTGATCGTTGTCGAGCAACGTATTGTCGACATCCAGCAGGAAAACGACGTCGTGTTGCACCTTCATCATTTGCCTCATCGGGTAGCAGAACGTACAGCGGCACATACGGTCTCACGTCGCCGCTCACGCGTCGCGAGGTGTCGTCGGCCCTGCGGCATCCGGGTGGCCGCCAAACGCATAGCGCATGGCCGAGAGAAGTTGATCGGCGAAAGCGGCCTGCCCGCGGGAGCTGAAACGCGCATAGAGTGCGGCGCTCAGCACTGGCGCGGGCACGGCTTCGTCGATGGCGGCCTCCACGGACCAGCGGCCTTCTCCCGAATCCGAAACGTGCCCGGCAAACTGTGCCAGCGTCGGGTCGGTGCGCAATACATCGGCCACGTGGCCAAGGAGCCAGGAATCGATCACACTGCCGTGTCGCCAGACCTCGGCGATATCGGCCAGGTTGAACGTGTATTGGTAATACTCGGGATGGCGCAACGGGGTCACTTCCGCGTCGGGTTCTTGTTTCTGCGTGCCGATGTTTGCGCACTTGAGAATGTTCAGACCTTCCGCATAGGCGGCCATCATTCCGTACTCGATGCCGTTGTGAATCATCTTCACGAAATGGCCGGCACCATGAAGTCCGCAATACAGATATCCGGACTCCGCAGTCCGCGCGTCGAGATCCCTCGTGCGGCCGACATCCGCGGGTTTGGGGTTTGCCACGCCGTCTGGCCCGGAGGCGAGTGCAGAGAAGAGGGGCGCAAGGTACTCCACGACATCCTCTTCACCACCGATCATCAGGCAGTAGCCTCGGGCGAGACCGGCAATGCCTCCGCTGGTGCCGACATCGATGAAATGAATGCCTCTGGCGCCCAGCTCGGTGCTGCGTCGCATATCGTCCCGATAGTAGGAGTTGCCGCCATCGATGACGATATCGCCAGCCGCCAGCCGAGGGCCAAGGTCTGCAAGCGCGGCTTCGACGGCGCCCGCCGGGACCATCAGCCAGAGGATTCTGGGGGGCTTCAGCAGGGACATCATCTCGTCGAGCGAAGCGGCGCCCACGGCACCCTCATGTTGCAGTGCAGCGATCGCTGCCGGCTGAACATCGTGGACGACACACTGGTGAGCGTGGCGCATCAGACGGCGCACGAGATCAGCCCCCATGCGCCCTAATCCAATCATGCCGAGTTGCATGGTTTGCTCCGTATGGTCTGAGAGTGAGGAAGAGACGAACCGCAGGACATCGCTCATTTGACAGTAGAAGCGTTTGGTCGCGAGTTCTGTCCACTACCGAACAGAAATTCGTCGCGCTGGCGTCAGAGCAAGGCGTGAGCAGGTGCTTCTGACACCGAACGACTTACCGGCTTACGTTCATGATGTTTACGGTCTGCGTACGCCAGCGAACCGACACCCCGTTGCCTGGCAGGCTACCTTCCGGGTGAGGGTGAAGAAGTCTTCATCTCACCGACGCAGGGAGTCGATCATGTCTTTAGGAATTGTGGTGCTGATTGTTCTGGCGCTTCTGTTGGTAGGAGCGTTCCCGGCCTGGTCGTACAACTCGGGTTGGGGATATGCGCCGAGCGGCGCGGTGGGATTGATACTCGCCGTGGTGATCGTTCTGCTCTTGATGGGTCGACTATGAGGCGCGTGACCCAGGTCATGCTTGACGCCGTCAATCGGCGTGTGAGGCATATCGCCACGAAGGTGCGCGACACCCGAGCCCCGGTCAAGGGACTCAATTTTTCATCCACCGAGAACGTGAAACATCATGAACAAAGATCAAGTGAAAGGCCGGGTCAAGGAAGCCGCAGGCAAAATCAAAGAGGTCACCGGTAAGATGGTCGGCAATAAGGAGATGGAAGTCGACGGCAACCTCAAGAAAAACGCTGGCAAGATTCAGTCGGTCGTCGGCGACGCGCGCAGCGATCTGAAGAAGCAGAAGTAGGGGATCCCCCGATCCTTGTCATAACGGGACTCACCGGCCGATCGTGTATTCAGGGGGGCCCCCCTGCGGCCGGGCTCAGGTGCCGTTCAGGCATGCGTTTCCCGGCAATGACCTGCATGAGTTCAGCCCAGGCCTGACGAAACCCTTCTACGCCTTCGCGCTGAAGGCGTGCGCCCAATGCTGCGACATCGACACCCGCGTGAGCAAAGTCGGCGAGCACCGGGTCGGCGTTGCCACCGTCCTCGCGCATGACGCTGATCAACTCGCCTCGCGTGGCAAAAGCGAGCAACGTCGCCTCCGGCACGGTGTCGATGGTGTCCGGCGCGGCAAGGGCTTCAACGTAATAGCCGGGTGAGAGTTCCCGGCTCTTCACGCCCGTACTGGCCCACAACAGGCGTTGGGGGCTCGCACCGGCCTCGGCCAATTCCCTCCACATCGGATGCGACATGCGCTCACGGTAGGCGCCATAAGTCTGTTTGGCGACGGCGACACCCAGGCGATTGCGCAAACCGAACGGCACCTCGCCAGTGACCGCAGTATCCCAACGGCTGACGAAAAGCGACGCCACCGACGCAACGCGCAAATCGAGCCCGGCATCACGCCTGCGGGCCAGTCCCCGCCAGTAGGCGTTGGCCGCCTCCACGTATTGCTCACGGGAGAAGAGGAGCGTGACGTTGACGGGCACGCCGGCAAAGATCGCCTCCTCGATCGCGATGACACCGACTGCCGTGCCGGGGATCTTGATGAAAAGATTGGGGCAACTCGCCTTTGCATGCAGGCTTTTGGCCGCCGCCACGGTCCCTACCGCATCCTCGGTCAGCCATGGCGACACTTCAAGCGAGACCCATCCATCCACGCCCTGGCTGCTTTGATGCACCGGCAGGAACAGCTCGGCAGCCTGAGTCAGATCCTTGATGGCCAGCGAGAAAAACAGCGCTTCGTCGGTGAGATCCGGGTCGGTGGCCTTGGCGATATCCATGTCGTACGCCGCCGTGTCGCGGATCGCCTTGAGGAAAATACTGGGATTCGACGTCAAACCTGTGACGTTGTATACGTCCCGATAGCGGGCCAACGTACCGTCGCCAAGCAAGTCTCGCGTAATGTTGTCGAGCCAGAGACTCTGCCCGAGCGCCTGCAATTTCAGAGTGGCTTTCATGAAACCTCGCCGAATGAGTCGGGGAATGCTATCGCGCTGCTGCTTTTCAACCGCAACTCGGGCGACTGTCGTGACCGGTGCATTCCGGGCCACCGATGGCTATCGTCGATGACTGACGATAACCTTTGATGACTGCTGCTAACTGCTGGTCAATGCTGGTTATCGTGACCAGAGGAACGTTTGACGGGCATGGGCGTGACTAGAGACATTGACGGCATGCTTTTCCATGACGCCCTCGTAGCTCGCGGTAACTGTGTAACGCCCATCGGGAAGCGACGCCAGCATGAACGGCCCATCGGACCGGGTCGTCAGAATCATGTTCCCGCGGTTATCCGAAATCGTGACGGGGATATCCGAGAGATATTCGTTGCCGTTGTTTGCCGTCCGCCCAACGAAGGTCAGCACGAGCGGGTAGCTGTGCATGGCGTCTTTGATCGCGAGGGATTGCTCCAGTCCGATGCCCCCTGACAGGTAAGTCACCTTGCCGGATTGCTGTGTTGGCGGCAGGCTGACGTCTGCCGCAATGACCACGCCCGCGCTCAACGCCAGCCCGATGGCCGCGCAAAGTCGCAAGATGTATTGATGTTTCATATCGATCTCCCAAGGGAGCCGATTACGCATTCGCATTCGGCGCTTTCGGTTGCGCCCGATTCTCATTTGCATGTCGACTCGACGGCTTTCGCCTACCGATCTCACGTTACACGGCATCTCCGCGCTGATGCGGTACGTCAGCGTACCAATCCGTTGACACGATCCGGACTCGGTCCGGCCGCGATAAGGGGTCGGTCTTGCGCTCGCCACGTGATGCGCAATTTCTTTGTTGCCATGTGCGATACCGGACGGACGACACCGCAACCCGACAGGCAAAGTGTTCGTGATGGTAGGCCCGGGCCGCGGGCGTAAAGGCGGAATTGAGTCTACGGAGAGGGTTATGACACCGAGTCAGGTCAGGAATCGAATCAAAGCGTTGGAAGAGAAATTCTCACGTATCAAGGAAGAGTTCTTTCAGCTCACGCATGGGCAGCAAAGCGCCCCTCAGCGAACGAGTGAGGAGGCGACGTCAGACGAATCAGGTGAAATCAGGGAGGATCTCACCAGGGATCGTTAGGAAAATCAAATGACCGACGAATCGTGTCGGGTGATGAGCGGAAGGCGCTTGTGCCGGTAATTACGGCGCAAGCGTCGATCCCGGAGGGAGGCAGTCATGAAAGCTGTGCGAAGTTTGCTGTTGATGCTCGTGGTCGTCACGCTGGGTGGTTGCTGGTGGGGGCCGGGTCCCGGCTACGACCATGGAGGGTACGGCCACGGTGGTGGTTACGACCACGATGGCGGCCAGTGGCGCGATCGATAGGGGAAGTGATGATGTCATTCACGGCAATGATCGTGGGTGATCGTGAATGATCGCGATTCAGGAGACAACATGCGAGACCTCCTTATTGCGGCGAGCGTGCTGCTTTGCCCGGTAATCTCAGCCCAGGCGCAGGTACAGGTCGGTGTGAGCATTGCGTCTCCCGGCCTCAGTATCGGCATCGATTTGCCTGCCTATCCGACGCTTGTTCAAGTTCCGGACTACCCGGTCTATTACGCGCCTCAACTGGATTGGAACTACTTCTTCTACGATGGTCAGTACTGGGTCTACCAGGGTGACAACTGGTATTCAAGCGCCTGGTACAACGGCCCATGGCAGGGGGTGTCGCCGACGGCCGTTCCTTTGTTCATCCTGCGCATTCCGGTGCGCTATTACCGGCGTCCTCCCAGCTATTTCAATGGATGGGCCAGCGATGCGCCGCCCCGTTGGGCAGACCATTGGGGGCCGCAATGGGCGACGCAGCGCCGCGGATGGGATCAGTGGAATCGTCGTGACGTGCCGCGTCCGGCGCCTTTGCCGTTGTACCAGCAGCAGTACTCGGGCGAGCGCTATCCGCATTCGGTCGCGCAACAGAACTCGCTGCGCGCTCAAAACAACGGCACGCCCTCGCGTACCGGGCCGTATTCCGGTCCGGGCAATGCCGTTAACGGACGTGTGGAAGCCCAGACGCCTCGCCAGCCGCAAGCGAACGGGCAGCCGTCACCGCACACGCAGCAGGATCAGCAAACACATCAACGCACGCCGCAGCCCCAGCCGCAGCGACAGCCTCAGGCCAGCATGCAAGCCCCGCGTGGCGAGCCAGTGCAAGCGCAGCACGTACAGAACGTGCAGCGCGGCCAGTCCGCGCAAGAGCCACGCGGGCAAGAGGAACGGGGCGCACAGCAAAGTGGTGCAGAAGAGGGGAGAGACGGCGGGCGCGGCGATTCGCGGCGCTGAGTGCGCGGGGGCTGAATGTGCGGGCGTCGGATGTGCGGCGCTCACCGCGGGTCTTGCCGAGTGTTGTCGCTAAGACATTGCACTCGGCGAGCGAGGCCCGCGGTGATGTGTGCGTCAGCCGTGCGGCCGCGAATGTCAAATGGCCTGAATCGCGGGAAGCAATCGATCGAATTCCCGCTTTACCACGCTATAGCACTCACAAACGCGCTTTTCCAGACCGGCCCGATCGAGCACTTCGATATGGCCGTGGCTGTAGCGGATAAGCCCGGCGGTTTGAAGCTTTAACGCGGCCTCAGTGACGCCGGATCTGCGTACGCCCAACATGTTGGCGATCAACTCCTGAGTCATCCGCAATTCGTTGGATGGCAGGCGATCAATGCTTAACAGCAGCCATCGGCACAACTGCTGGTCAATCGAGTGGTGACGGTTACATACGGCGGTTTGCGCCATTTGCGTAATCAATGCCTGTGTATATCGCAATAGCAACCGCTGCACCGGACCGGCGCGCTTGAACTCGTCCTTTAGCAGCCGGGCACTGAGCCGATAGGCATACCCGGCGCTTTGCACGATCGCCCGACTCGGCGTGGTTTCGCCGCCCATGAACAGCGCAATGCCGACGACGCCTTCTTTGCCTACGATGGCGATTTCGGCAGACGAACCATCTTCCATCACATAAAGCAATGAAATGATGGCCGTGGTTGGAAAATACACGTGATCCAGACGATCGCCAGACTCATAGATGACCTTGCCAAGCGGCATTTCGATCAAGGTCAACTCGGGAGCCAATCTTGCCCATTCGGCGTCCGGCAAGACGGACAGCAGATCGTTGGCGTTTTTGTTCGGTTGCGCAAGCATGCCTTTTCCCCTTCATGCCCTGAATCGGACACGTGCGCGTCTGAATCGCTGCGCAATGAATGCATTGAGTGAATCGATGGCGCCACCATGATTTAACGAGACTCCGCTTGGCAGGGCTCTGCGGCGGTTGCTCTGGGCCGTTGCCTTGCAGCGGCCTTCGTCACGATTTTTTGTCGCCACCGTTGAAATGTCAAGCGCGTTGCCTGGTGCTCAACGGCCAATCATTCACGTGTGGTATGAACGAATTCACCTCCTGAGTTTGCATCGCTGTTCACGATAGCCAGAATGGCGACGGTGGCCGGTACGAGAGCGTACGAATCACGGTGTGCCGGGCAACGTCTTGTGTCTGATATCGAACAGACACCGACATCGGCGTTCAACGATACTTTAATCGAAGAGCATCGCAATCACGTCACGCGCTTCGGCGTGCAAAGCATGGCGGAGGTCATATGAAATACGCCCCTTATCGAGAGTGGGAGCTGTCGCCACTCTACCAATTTACCGATCCTTTGAGAAACGCAGCCATGATTGCCGAAATTCGGCGAGCCGAAGTCAGTAAAGTCAGTGAACATGATGCGCGTCGTCCCGTCACGTTCGATGACGGCCCGAACGCCTTGGTAGCGCCGTCGGGCTCCGATAGTACGGTGAAACGTTGCTGATCGGCGGGATGCGATGGCTGCGCCAGTCACCGGTATCTCACCGTCCCCACGTGGCGAACATGATGAGAACGGCGCAAGCCATGGTGCCGGTGGCTATCCACCCCAGCGCCTTTAAACGAAGGCTGATCGCGAATTTCCCCATCACGTCGGGCCTTGCCGCGATCAGCATCACGATCACCATGATCGGGACGGCAATCACACCGTTGACCACGGCGCTCCAAAAAAGCGCTTTGATGGGGTCGATGGGAGTGAAATTCAGCACCACGCCGAGCAGGGTCGCGAGCGTCAATATGGCGTAGAAGCCTCGCGCCTGCAAGACTTCTCGCCCAAGACCGATGCGCCATTGGAAGGCCTCGGCCACCGCGTAGGCGGACGAACCTGCCAGCACAGGTACGGCCAATAAACCGCATCCAATAATGCCGGCAGAGAACAGCAGGAAGGCAAATTCTCCGGCAAGCGGCCGAAGTGCAGCGGCCGCTTGCGCCGAGGTCTCGATATCTCTCACGCCATGCTGATACAGCGTGACTGCCGCCGTCAGGATGATGAAGAAGGCGATCACGTTCGAGAAGGCCATGCCGATATAGGTGTCGAGTCTGATGCGTCGCAAATTTTGCCCGGCCTGCGATGGCGCCATGGTCAGCGGCTCCTGACCCTGTGTTGCGCGTTGGACTTCGACCTCCTGAGAGGCCTGCCAGAAGAACATGTAGGGACTGATGGTCGTGCCGAATACGGCAACCACCGCGACGATGTAACCAACGTTGAATGACACCTCGGGCATGACGGTGCGATACAGCACGGTTGCCCACGAAATCTTGACACTGAAGACGGTGGCGACATAAGCGAGCAGCGCGAGCGTCAGCCCCTTGAGAATCGGGGCATAGCGCGGAAACGGGATGAAGACCTGCAATGTCAGCGAAGCCACGCCAAACGCGACCGCATACCAGACGGCCGGGCCACCGATCAGTAACTTCAACGCCGCGCCCATCGCGCCGACATCCGCTGCGATGTTGATCGTGTTGGCCACAAGAAGAAGCCCGACGAGCACGTACAGTACCCACGCGGGGTAGTGCTTGCGAATGTTCGCTGCAATGCCGTCACCGGTTACGCGTCCGATTTGTGCGCTGACGATCTGGATCCCAATCATGAGCGGATACGTAATCAAAGCCGTCCATAACAAGCCATACCCGAATGCAGCGCCGACCTGGGAATAGGTGGCGATGCCGCTCGGGTCGTCGTCTGCCGCGCCGGTAATGAGGCCCGGTCCCAGCGTCTCCCAAAGCGATTGATTCTTGTGGAGTGCAATGCGATCGAGGGACACGATATCCGCCTTGAGAGAGACGGGTAGCGCCGGACTGCCGCCCCCCATCCATGCCGCTATCTACCGATCACATTGCCGACGACCCCGCCAACAACGGCGCCCCCGACGGTGCCCGCAGCACTCCCGCCGGTCAGTACGGCACCCGCTACCCCACCGACGCCTGCGCCGACAGCGGTATCCGTGCCGCGCTGCGACATCCCCGCGCAGCCGTTCAAAACTGCTGTGATCGCAAGAACGGAAAATCCCAGAAACAACATGCGTTTGGCGTTGTTCATTTGACTAGCCTCCCGGCACTTTCGCCCGAACGGCGAATGCGACCGATCTCGTTTGTCAGCCCCCTCAGGGGGTCGGACGCAGAAGTGGTGAACTGTCGTAGTGTCGACGGCGGCCTGAGGCGGGTCATCAGCACAGTGCTTCGGCGTGTGAGACAGGTAATCCCACTGCCTGCGGGCACTTCCGCAAAGGTTTTTGTGTCACTGTGCTCGCCGCATGTGGCACGGCGGCTTCATGGTGAATCCCCCTGAGTGGCTCACGCGCCAAGCGTGTTGCCAAGCTCGTTATGAGCGGACTAGCGTCCCCCGATCGTGAGGGCTGAGACATCTACATGCTTCACGCCGTTCACGTGTTCGGCGATGCGCCTGACGTTGTCGATCGCGCTCTGACTGGCCATCTCACCCGTGAGTGTCACCGTGCCACGGGTCGTCTTCACGCTGACGTCCACGCCCTGACTCACGTTACTGGTCAGAAGCTCCGATTTCACCTTGGTCGTGATCCAGCTATCCGATACCACACGCTCAGTCTTGTGGGTGTCTTGCCGCGCGTGTGACGAGACGGTTCGCTGACTCGACGCCTGTAGCGTGAGCCTGTTGTCAACATCCTTTATGCCGTCCACCGAGCGCACCGCATTCTCGGCGATCGACTTCGCCTGAGCGCTACTGGCCGTGCCGGTGAGCGTGGCGGTGCCGTTTTCGGTGGTGACATGGATATGTGACCTTCCCAATCCGTCGGTCGCCATCAGCTTGGCCTTGGCGGAGCCCGTGAGCGCCGTGTCCGTGACGGCAGCCTGCACGCCATCACTCTGGGCTTGTGTTGATTCTCCGGACGGTTGCGCAGCCCGGATCGGCATCCATGTCAAACCGAGCGCGATTGCGACGCCGCTCATCAGTACCCCTCGCCAAAACGGATGCAGCGATTGAGCGTTTGCGACCTGCGTCCCTCGGGGTGATGGCCGCGTGGTGGATACCGCGATGGAAGCGCCGCTCAAGCGCGAGTGGTGAACCTTATGCGAGGAAGTCATGGCGATCTCCGGATAACCTCGGCGGCCCGCACCGGGCGCCAAGATGGCGCTCGTGAGGCAAACCGAACATGCCCGCCTGATGTTCAAGACAGGCAAACTCAACCGGGATGGCTGAGAACTCCACAATGCGCGATCCGGCCCGCTCAATCGGTCCGGTACCCGACGCGGGAAGAGAGAAATGCTGCGCTGTGGATGGCATGGAATCGTGGTGATCGATGGGCCAGGTGATCTACAGGGGCTCAAGTACCTCGAGCAGGATGTATTAGGCAATCAACCTTGCGTTCGTCTTGTCGTCAACCGGCAAGACACTATTCCTCGTCCCCCTGGATGCACTTGGTCGGGTATCGCACCGACGCAGCCATCGGAAGTTGTCATTGTTCCAGTTGCGAAGCATCACAATCACGTCATGCGTCGTGTCTTACGGAGTGCAGCATGGAACAGTCGGCAAAGCATGAAGGAAGCGAGGTGCCCGAGGAACGAGAGTCGTCGGCAATTGGTGCACCGGCCAAACGCGAAACGCTGACGTTGAAAAAAATCAACGCAGCGCGGGCTAAGCATCAACCATCGGAAGATTCGGGCACAAGCGACGCTTCCGATAACGGCGTATCGGACAAAGTTGATATGCCTGACGTACCGGAAGGGGAGTCCGAGTTCGGAGAAATCTGGGAGAGCGGGGGAGGGAAGGTGCACCGGGTACCCAGTACGGCCCGGAAAATTCGGGGCGACGATTCTTGAGCGCGCCCACGGCTTCGGTGCTTCGCCTTCACGGATCCGACGCGCCGGGGCGAATCGCATCGGAAAGCATCAAGGCCCACTATTTGTGGGCCTTGTCTATCGCGGCGATTCGATGATTCGACATCTGACGATCGGCAAATCATGAACGCCTATGCCGCCGGTATCCGAGGAATCCGGCCAGGAATAGAACGACGATAGCGACTGCTGCGAGCCAGAGGATGCTGCTCATGATTCCCCCTCGATGCAATGTCTGCTGCAACAATCGACCGGCAAGCAAGGGCCTGGTGCGGCAGCTCTTGCGACGACGTCCGCGCGTTCGCGGAAATGGACTTCCCGTTCACGCGTGACTCGCGCGCGCAGACGGGAATGCGCGAGTGTTTGCCGGACGTGACTGACTATTCCTCGATGGCGGTCGATTCGTCTGTACGGTAGGGGGCGCCCCGGCGTGGATCGTGCGAAGAGACTCAGCCCGTCACAATCCCCCAGATCTTTTTGCGGTTGAGCAGCAGCGGAACGACGCCGATCGCAATGCCTCCCATGCCGACGACATTGGTCACCCAGTCGAACGTCGGAATGCTGTAGAGCGCAATGAAGAAAAGGAAAACTCCGCTTGCCACTGGCCAGATGACATGGGTCACGGCAAGCCACGGCCCCTGCCTCAACACGTCTCGGTAGTACCAGCCGCAGGCGAGTCCGGTCAAACCGAGGTAGAAGCAGATCTGGAAGCCGATGGCGGTAATCGAATCCTGCAAGATGACGTTGATCGTCGGCAGATAAGACGACATGAACAGCAACGCCAGCCCGGTGATCCAGATGAAGAAGATGGCGATGTGCGGCGTGCGCCAACGCGGATGCAAGCGCGCATAGCGCGGGTGGAGGGCACCGTCGCGGCTCTTGGCGAATAGCGTGCGCGTGAACTGAAGCATCTGCGTCTCGACCGTTCCCACCGTGCTCAGCAACACTGCCACGATCGCGACGTATCCCCAGGTCGGCCCGAACAGCTTCTCGGCAATGGCAAAGATGATATTCGTGTTGTAGTGCTGGATCTCGGCATCCGACAGGCCGAGCAGCGTGATGACAATGAAGATGAGAAAAAACGCCATCAGGAACACCATCGACCAGAACGCGGCTCGACCGGGAGTGCGGTTCGAGTCCCGGGTTTCTTCGCTGAGGTTCAGAGTCACATCCCAGCCATAAAAAAAGAAAATCGCCACCAACGCACCACTGGCGAACAGCTTCGGCGTGAACGCGAAGGGGGAGAACCAGCCCCACGAAAACGGGTGCTGTGGCGCGTGAGGGAACAGGAAGAAACTCGCGACGATGATTACGAGCAGGATGACGCCCTCGGCGATCGTCATCAGTACCTGCACGTAGCTGGTAAGCTTGATGCCCTTGACGACCACCGCACTGACCAAGGTGAGCCACGCGGCCGCGATCAGCGTCACGTAGTGCACGTTGTTCATCATCGGGCGATCAAAGATGAGCAGCGTGGCGTTCGCCGCCGGAATCATGGCGGACACCATGAAGACGCAGCACAGCACCAGAAGCGCCCAGCCGGCAAAGAAGCCAAGCGCCCGCCCGAACACCATGCTGACCCAAGAGTAGGAGGTGCCGGCGCTCGCCAGGGCACGGTTCATGTTGATGAACGCGTACGCGATGCCAAACATGATGAGGCCGCACACCAGAATGCTTGCCGGCGACAGCGTGCCGGCCGTCCCGATGATCGTGGACGTCGTGATCTCGACGCTATAGGCGGGCGCCGTGCCGGCGATGCCCATGATCACCGATTCGACGATGCCCAGCGAATCGGCATTGAGCTTGGCGGGCTGGTCCATTGGCGCGACTCCCGGTTGACGTCGATGGATCGACTTTTACTCCGAGCGGGATGCGCAGGCAAGTCCAGGCGAGTCAATTCGCGCCACCGACAGCCAGATTGACGCCCGATTAGGGCCCGATTTTCAGTCAGACGACTGAAAATTAGGTGTTTACACGCGGGTCGTCATGGCCAGGACCGTGCGCTCAGGGGCCTGCCGACGACCCGCTCGCCGTCGACATGCGGCTCGTCATTTCGCACGAACCTCGCGCCCGGCGCGATGCTCGCCGAGGCGTATGGCTTCGGCCACGACGCTCAGCACTTCCGCGCCCGTATTCTCCGAGTGCGCCCTGAGCACCGCTCCCAGACGAGGACGACCGGTCTCGCGCAAGGCCGCCATGATCTGCTCATGCTCGTCGTGTGACTCTTGCCAGCGGGAGTGGTCGGCGTTTGCCGCCCCGCGCGCGCGGTGGACTTTGCTCATCAGCGCGGCGTAGATCGACGAGAGCACCGGATTGCCCGCGCTGTCGACGATCATCTGGTGAATCTGCTGGTTGATCCGGAAGTACTCCGTGCGAAGTCCCTTGCCGTGGGCATCGATCATCTGCCCATGTTTTTTTTCAATGGCAGACTGCACGCTGTCGCTCATGCGCTGCGCCGCAAGGTCGCCGGCCATGCGCTCGAGACCATGCAGCATCTCGAACGTCGCGCGAAGCTCGTCGAGATCGAGCGGTGCGACACGGTACCCGATGTATTGCCGATGCAGCACCAGCCCCTCCGAGACGAGTGTCTTGAGCGCTTCGCGCAGGGGCGTCTTCGAGACATCGAACAGCTCGCACAGCGCCTTCTCGTCGATGCGCTCGCCAGGCGGCAGTTCGCCTTCCTCGATCATGACGCGCAAGCGCGCCGTGATCTCGGCGGCCATACCTAACGTGCGGAGTTTTGGGGAGTTGCTGAGCGGGAGGGGCACGGTCTCTGGTGTCGTTATCAGTGTCATAAATATCCTACCACGTAGGGAATTCCCTATAATCAATCACAATAAAATCAATTATTTACCGATATTGTAATTACAGATTACAAATCCTATACTCGCCCCCAAGTCGCGCGACGAACGGTAATCAAGTCATTCACTCGGGAGATTCACCATGCAGTCGACAGGCGGGGCCGTCACCTTAGCGGGCGCAAAAAGCGCCGTGCGCTGGAAGATATTTTTCTTGATGCTGTGTCTGATCGCGATCAACTACATCGATCGCGCGTCGTTGTCGGTGGCCATGCCGCTGATCTCGAAGGAGTTCGATCTCACGCCCACCATGGAAGGGCTCATCCTGAGCGGCTTCTTTTGGACCTACGCCGTCATGCAGATTCCGGGGGGCATGCTGGCCGACAAGTACAAGCCGCGCATCGTCATCGCGATGGCCACCGTCTTCTGGGGCCTCTTTCAGGCCGCCGCCGCGTTATGCACGAACGCCACGTCGTTACTGCTGACCCGGTTTGGGCTTGGCGCGGCCGAAGCCCCGATCTATCCGGCCGGCGGCAAACTCAACGCCATCTGGATGACGCAGAACGAGCGAGGCCGCGGCGCCACGCTGCTTGACGGCGGCGCGCCACTGGGGGCAGCCCTCGGCGCCATCATCATCACGTGGCTCATTACGGTGCTCGGTTCCTGGCGGCTTGCGTTCGTTGTCGCGGGTATCGGCACCGTGCTTGCCGGTTACGTGGCCTGGCGCTACATCCGTAACACGCCGCGCGAACATGCGGGTGTCAACGACGAAGAGGCCAGCTACATCGAGCAAGCGCAGGCCACTGAGCACCGCGCCGAGCCCGCCAACCTGTCCGGACGCTCGCTCGACTTCTTCAAATACCGCTCTGTCTGGTGCATGGCGCTGGGCTGGATGTGCTTCAACACGGTGTTCTACGGTCTGCTGACGTGGATGCCCAACTACCTCAACAAGGTCCACGGCTTCGACATCAAGCAGATGGGCGGCGCCAGTTTCATCATTTTCTTCTGCGGTTTCATCGGCGAATTGTTCGGCGGCTGGGTCGGCGACAAATGGAAGGCTGCCGGCGGCTCGCCCAACAAGGTCATGCGCACCCTGTTCGGTATCGCGGCGATCATCGCGACCGCATCGATCTTCTCCGTGGCCTACGTCACGAGCGATGTCGTCACCGTGGTCCTGCTGTCCTCGACACTCTTCTTCCTTCGCTGGTGCGGTCTGTATTGGTGCATTCCGTCGATCCTCGGCTCGCGCAACAAGATCGGCTTTCTCGGCGGCGTGATGAATCTGGGCGGCAACATCGGGGGCATCAGCGTGCCGCTGATTGTCGGCGTGATCGTGCAGACCACCGGTTCGTACTTCCTCGCGCTGATGTTTTTCGCCGCAGCCGGCGTTGGCCTGTTGGTGTGCTCAACGCTGATCGATTACGAACGCAAGCTGCCTGTCTGACGGCGAGCCAAACCGCTTTCACCCAACGATAGGCACGCCACTCAGGCGTGCCAGTCATCGCCTTTTCGGTAACTCCATGACAACAAAAAAACGTAAATTGCTTGGCATGCTCACGCCGTCGTCCAACACGGCACTGGAGCCGATCACCAGCGCCATGGTGGCCGGCCTTGAGCAGGTATCTGTCCATTTTTCACGCTTTCGGGTCACCGAGATTTCGCTTGGCGCGAGCGCGCTCGGTCAATTCGATCTGCCGAAGATTCTCGAAGCGGCGCAGCTCCTGGCCGACGCCGAGGTCGACGTCATTGCATGGAACGGCACGTCCGCCGGCTGGCTTGGCTTCGAGACCGACGAGGCACTGTGCCGCCAGATCACGGAGACGACCGGCATTCCTGCCACCACGTCGGTGCTCGCGCTCAACGAGATTCTGACGCGCAATCGCGTGACCGAACTTGGCCTCGTCACCCCGTATCTCGACGACGTTCAGCAGCGCATCATCGCGAACTATGCGCGTCTGGGCATTCGATGCACGGCGGAACGGCATCTGAATCTCAGCAAGAACTTCGAGTTCTCCGAGGTGAGCGAACAGACGCTGGAGCGCCTCGTGAAGGACGTCGCGCAGGCTCGCCCGCAAGCCATCACCACGTTCTGTACCAATCTTTACGCGGCACCGCTCGCCGGTACGCTGGAAGCGCAAACGGGCATTCCCCTTTACGACACCATCTCGACGGTGCTCTGGAAGTCAATGCAACTCGCTGGAATCGACACCCGCGAACTGCGCGGCTGGGGCCAGTTGTTCTCGCAAGGAGAGTAAGACGATGAGCGACACGTTTGATCTGGTCATTCGTCACGCCGACGTGGTGACGGCTTCAGATCGCTTTCAATGCGACATCGGCGTTCGCGATGGCAGGATAGCGGCGCTAGGAAAGCAGTTGGCACCCGGTGTCCGGGAGGTGGATGCCTCGGGACTGCTGACACTGCCGGGTGGCGTCGACGGCCATTGCCACCTCGACCAGCCAATGCCTGACGGTCTTCGCATGGCCGACGACTTCTTTACCGGCACGCGCGCCGCCGTGTGCGGCGGCACGACAACGGTGATCCCGTTTGCCGCCCAGGAGAAGGGCGGCTCGCTGCGGGCGGCCGTCGACGACTACCATCGCCGGGCGGAGGGGAAGGCCGTTGCGGACTACGGTTTTCATCTGATCGTGGCAGACCCGACCGAGAAAGTGCTTCGCGAAGAGCTGCCGCAACTGATTCGGGAAGGCTATACGTCGTTCAAGATCTACATGACTTACGACGACCTCAAGCTCTCCGACCGTGAGATTCTGGAAGTGCTTTCCGTGGCAAGAGAACACGGGGCGCTGGTGATGGTGCACGCCGAGAATTCAGACTGCATCGCCTGGCTCACCGACAAGCTGGTCGGGCAGGGCCGCATTGCGCCAAAGTTCCATGGCCTCGCACGACCGGCGGTGGTCGAGCGCGAAGCCACGCACCGGGCGATCAGCTTCGCCGAGCTTGTCGACGTGCCCATCCTCATCGTGCATGTGTCGGGAAAGGAGGCGATTGGCCAGATTCGCTGGGCACAGGGCCGGGGCATGCAGATTCTGGCCGAAACATGTCCGCAGTATCTGTATCTGAGCGCTGAGGACATGGATCATCCGGCAGACGACGGCTACGCTGGCGCGAAATGCGTTTGCAGTCCGCCGCCGCGAGACGCCGACAATCAGGAAGCCGTCTGGAAGGCGTTGAAGCAGGGCGTGTTCTCGGTCTTTTCGTCGGATCATGCACCGTTCAACTATGAAGATCCGCAGGGCAAGAAGCCGGGGGGCAAGCCTCAGTCATTCGAGCACATCCCGAATGGCATTCCGGGCATCGAGACTCGTCTGCCGTTGCTGTTCGACGGCGTGCGGCACGGACGTCTGTCGATTCATCAGTTTGTCGAGCTGACGTCATACCGTCCCGCACGACTCTATGGCCTGTATCCCCGCAAGGGCACGATTGCCGTGGGCGCAGATGCCGACATCGTGCTGTGGGATCCGCAAGCCCGCACGACCATTCGCAATGCGCAGTTGCATCATGCCGTCGATTACACGCCGTACGAAGGGCGCGAGGTCACGGGGTGGCCGGTGCACTGTTTCTCGCGCGGCGAACAACTCGTGGCGGGCGGGCAATATTTGAACCCCGAAGCCGGGCGAGGCCGCTTCCTGCCGGCTGACGCACCGTCGCTGGTGTAACCCGAGACCCTGACGAATGCAGGAGAATTCATGCGCTTACTCGTAGTGAATCCCAATATTTCCACGAGCGTGACCGGTTTGATCGAGGCCGAAGCCCGGCGGGCCGCATCGGCCCAGACGACGCTTTCGTTCGCAACGGCATCCTTCGGCGTTGCTTATATCGAGACCCGTTTTGAGGCGCTGGTGGGCGGCTACGCCACCGCCTGCGCCGCCGCAGAGCGGCATGACACCTTCGACGGTCTGGTGGTGGCGGCATTCGGCGACCCGGGATTGGGTGGCCTGAAGGAACTGTTCGACGTGCCAGTCGTCGGCATGACCGAAGCGGCGCTGGCGAGCGCGTGTCTGCTGGGTGCGCGCTTCTCGATCATCGCGATCTCTCACCGGATTCAGGCGTGGTATCGGGAGTGTGTCGAAGCGAACGGACTGACCTCGCGATTGGCGAGCATTCGCAGCCTGACCTCGCCATTGCGGGACATTGCCACGGTGCAGGAGGATCATGCGCAACGCCTGATCGAACTCAGCCAGCAGGCGGTCGATGAGGATGGTGCAGACGTCATCATCGTGGCCGGTGCGCCACTGGCAGGGCTTGCCAGAACGCTGAAGGATCGGATTCCGGTGCCGGTGGTGGACGGCGTTTCCAGTGCGGTGCGCCATTGTGAGTCTCTGGTGGCATTGCAACCGGGCGTTGCGCGCCGGGGCAGCTTCCAGCGTCCGCCCGTGAAGCCCAATGCAGGACTCGATCCCGCCATCAGCCGGTTGCTATCCGGCATGGACGTGGCGGCCGCCGGACAATGAGCCCCTTTTTGTCGGCCGTCGTCGCGGTGTGGCGCGCGCGGCGACGCTGATCGGTACTCGCAATGCCGCCGTGCAAGCTCACGCGGGATCGGGCTGTGAAAGCTGAAAGACATTTCCCTCGGGGTCTTCGCCGTCGCACAGCAGTTGGGCGACGCCATCGTAGCGCTTCAAATCGCGCATTCGAACACCCGCACGCAGCAGGCTCTCGCGCATCTCCGATAGTCCCGACGCCACCGTAAAGACGATCTTTGCGTTCGACATGCTGCCGTGGTTGGAGAGCGTGCGATACGGCTCACCGACTCGGTGAAGTGCAATCTCGATTTCACCGGCCTTCAGCACGGCCCATTCGTTTTCGATGGCTTCGGTGACCGGAAATGCGAAATGCGTCTGATAGAACGCCTTTAGCAGCTCAACATCACGGACGTAGAGTATCAAGCGGGACATCGACAACGGCATATGAGGCTCTCCGAATGCGTTGGGAATTCGTTTGGAATGCGTTGGGATTGGCGGCGACTCCCGGGGAACCTGCGATTTTGATGAAGCGGCCGATCGGGCGGTACCCGACGATATAACAGCGAAATGAACTCGTCCGTATGCCCGTTCTTATCCGGTGGGTGCTGAGCGACCCTACGCGTTGTGCGCTACAATCCGCCCCTCGCGTCACTCGGCATTGGGCATCGCAACTGAGCCGCCGACCTTATGACGTCCGCCAGTCTGAAGCATCGCGGGCGAGCATGTGAGAAGAACGCTTGTGAGGAGAACGCTTGTCCCGGGGCCTGTTCGGTCCGGTGACTCCACACGGTATTACGGTATTTTGGAAGGTTTTCGATTCACATGACTCAGACGGACAACAAGTCGGCGCCGGGAGGCGGCGGCAAGCATTTCTCTCGACGCAAGTTCATCGCGGCCGCCGTTGGGGCCGCCGCCGTATGGGGCGGATACTCTTACCTGTTCGGCAGTCAATATCGCGCTGCCAAGGCGGATCGCAAGGTTGATGTGCTGCTCATCGGCGGCGGCATCATGAGCGCAACGCTTGGCGTCTATCTGTCCGAGTTGGAGCCCAATTGGACGTGCGAGGTGTTCGAGCGTCTGGACAAGGTCGCAGAAGAAAGCTCGAACGGCTGGAATAACGCAGGTACCGGACACTCGGCGCTTTGCGAACTGAATTACACCCCGATGGACGATAAGGGCAACGT
>NZ_JAELTP010000275.1 GCF_016428915.1 Pandoraea sp. ASV26 | reverse complement strand
CCTGCGAGTGAGCCATGTCAGCGCTGCATGCGCGTATCGCGACCAGCTGCGGGGGGAAAGCGAGGAGCAGTATGTCGAGAGGCTCTTGGGGGAGCTCGAGGCCGAATTTCGGAACGTCGGCACCAACAAGGTCGCTGCCTTCGTGGCGGAAACAGTCGGCGGCTCCACTGCGGGCTGCCTCATCTCGCCAGAGACGTACTTCGAACGAGTTCGCCGTCTCTGCAGCGATTACGGCATACTGCTGATTCTTGATGAAGTCATGTGCGGCAGTGGCCGTACTGGAACCTATTACGCTTTTCAGGCGGAGGGAAACGTTCAGCCTGATCTTGTTACGCTTGGCAAAGGTCTAGCCGGGGGTTATCTGCCCATCGCGGCGGTTCTTGTGCGGGGGAAAATTCATGAGGTCATAGAACAGGGCGGAGGCTTCGTGCACGGCCACACCTACCAGGCCCACCCTGTGAGCTGCGCGGCGGCGTTGGCTGTGCAGAGGACGATAAAGGGCAGGGACGTGCTGCTCCTGTCTCTTATACA
>NZ_JAELTP010000274.1 GCF_016428915.1 Pandoraea sp. ASV26 | reverse complement strand
CCACAGTCCAGGTGCCTTTTGCAAAAACATACTAAAATTTTTAAAGTTCATTATCTACTCCATGCTAACCAACTTGAACCAGCTAAATTCGCACATATGTGCCTCTATGCCCATCCTCCCATCATTTCTAGCCACGTTGCAGGCATATCCCTCCCATGTATTTGTATCCTCCGTATCACTCTTACTTTTCAGCCGCTTCTCTAACTTCATACTTAAGAACCACGAACCAAACGAAACCAAAGATCGAAAAGAAGGTCACAATAATGCATAATAGATCACCCCAGTATCATCGGTCCGTCTAGTTACCGAGATACGCGCGAATGGCACCCTGAAGTCGTGTGGCACCTTCGCCGACAACATTGCTCAGATTCTCCAAATCGTCACTTGCTGTGATACCAAACTTGCGGACAAAGTCCTTGGCAGCAGACTCCAGGTCGCCATATTCTTCTTCGGGCTCATCCTCTGGTCGACCAAAGTATGCGTTAGATGAGATGGAAGTAGCTCCTTCGAAGCCCTGCAAGCGCGACTTGGC
>NZ_JAELTP010000273.1 GCF_016428915.1 Pandoraea sp. ASV26 | reverse complement strand
CTCCAGGCTCGCGACGTAGGTTCGTCATGAAGTAGAGGGTTAGGTTGAAGATGATACCATTGATGATCTTGTATGGCAAGTCGCACAACATGGAGGCAATGGCTTCAGCGGACGGGTGATATAGGGCATAGCGGGAGTGTTTCTCGACAATGGGACGTTGCGCGTAGAGGGTTAAAATCTGCATCTTGTTAGCTCCCTGTCGTGTTAAATTCCGTTTTTGTCTAAGACACATACCTCGAGAGCACTAGCAAAAGCATTCATCAGACAAGCAAAGAAGAGGAGAGCACCACGCTGGAAGAAACTGGAAGAGTTTTCTTCAAGGTTGTAGAAAACACTGCCGATAATGAGGGACATGATAAAATTTCCAATAAGAGCACCAACGGTAAGACTAGGATCACCGGTAAGTCGCTTCCAGCCACGCCAAAGGCAGAGCTTAATTTGCTGGCCGTAGGACAGGGTAAAGGGAGATTTTTTGCGCTGGCCCTTGGCTTGCTGAGCTTGCTTGGAGGCACGGAAAGCCTGGGCGTCGGGACCATCG
>NZ_JAELTP010000272.1 GCF_016428915.1 Pandoraea sp. ASV26 | reverse complement strand
CTCAAAGTGTGGCTGAATTATCACCTTTGGTGTTTTCTGTAGAGTTTGGATATTAGATGCGTCATATTGACAGTATAACGGCAAAGTACTAACATGGTCAATCATAGATGCAGCAGGATATATATCGAGGAACGCGCTGGCACCAAGCTCTGATACTTTTATAAGCGATGTTTCCACGTCTTCCTCGGTCCAGTTGTTACAGTTTGGAGTATTTAAGAAAGGAAAGAGGTCGGTTAAGAACCTCATGAGGGCCAAATCGGTGTGCTGTGGTAATGTTTCACCGATGATGCAGGATTTGTAGTACGTTTGGACCAAGTCAAAATTGTCCTCGTCAGCCATTCTCTGTTCGTTGCTTGTGAGATTGGTCGCGTTCGAGACTGTCACCGTCATGGTGCTGTAAGAGCCCGACAAAATTCCTTGGACGAGATCGTTGATTTGCAAACTGGCCATGTTAAGTGGGCTGAAACGAGTATGTCCCGGCGGTACAATGTTTTTCTGACGGAATCCGTCACAAACATCTACGGCTGTCTCTTATACAC
>NZ_JAELTP010000271.1 GCF_016428915.1 Pandoraea sp. ASV26 | reverse complement strand
GCAATACACAATCGAAACTTTGAGTTTCTGACATCTTGTTTCCTGCAACAGTTGACAACACCTTTTGCATATTACTCGCCAAATTATACTGAACTCAGATAATCATGGTCAACAATAGTAAAAAAAAAGGAATACTACGCCACCTTGAATGGCGATCGCGTAGAGAAGCCAACCATCTTTTCATCTTGGTAAATTATCGCCTTTTCCCTCGAAATGCTTCCTAATCAGCCTTACAATCCACAATTAGGGGCGATGCACATCCGCGCGTAACTGGACTAAGCCCAACCCCAATGTACAAGAGCTCCTTCACCATTGAACAAGCCAGAAAGGAAATGGAATCCTGGGGTGTTAAGGATCACGACGAAGTGATCAAAGTCGGTGCCGGCGAAACTACCCCAGTCAAAAAGAAACATGCCTACTACGCCGTAGCAAACGGGAACCAGATTGGGATTTACAAAGATTGGGGGCAAGTATAAGCCCTAATAACACAACTTCCCAGTTCTACTGGTGAAACTGACGTAATATAGCGGAGATGACGGC
>NZ_JAELTP010000270.1 GCF_016428915.1 Pandoraea sp. ASV26 | reverse complement strand
GCCATCATGGGCTCTCTCGCGGGACATTATTGTTCCCCGCGTCAGAAACGGCGTTCTCCAGTATACCGTCATGGAAGTTGTTCCGTCGGCTACTACTGAGACGGGCGAGGATGCATATATTCTTCGGGCGAAGGCTACGAGGCCACCGCCAGCTATTCCGGTGACGACGGCTACGCCTAAGACGACGGGTGTGCTGAGTACTTCGCATTGAGAAGGTCTATCACATGGTACCTTCACGCCTTTGTTGACATGGTTGGCTCCGCGGGCAGGAAAATGGGATTTGGATATTAGCAGCTTTGTGCGGGTAAAAGTTTGGTTGAACTTTTCTTTGTTTTTTTTTTTTTTTTTTCTTACATGCGTTTTCCTTTGATTGCCGGTGCTTTTTTTTATACATGAGAAGCGCTGCTTTACTTCAAACTGAAGCAAATAATGATGACAAACGATTATAGATATTAGACTAACTTGCCTTGATACTTGGATAGCATAGACTAGGACAAAGCTTTGCAACGCCGACTTCCTTTTATTCTGCGTGCTGCACAAC
>NZ_JAELTP010000269.1 GCF_016428915.1 Pandoraea sp. ASV26 | reverse complement strand
CACGAGCACCGCGTCGCAGGTCTTGTAAAACTTCTCGACCGTCGGGTGGATGTTGAATGCGCCGAGCGTGGCCGCATGATCTTCCGGCACGATGCCGCGCCCCTGCACGCTGGTCACCACGCCGAAGCCCATGTCGACCAGACGCTTGACGGCGGCTTGCGCACCGCGCGCCCCACCGCCCAGCCACAGCAACGGACGATGCGCCGCCGCCAGCTTGTCGGCCAGTTCAGCCACGCGGGCGTCGTCGTGAGTCTGCACGGGAATGTGCGGTGCCGACAGATCGGCGGGCCATTCGATTTCCGCTGCCTGAATGTCGATGGGAATCTCCACGCTCACCGGGCCGGTCGGCGCCGTGAGTGCCGCGCGCACCGCTTCACGCACGGTCGAGAGCGCCGTGTCGACGCAACGCACGCGGTAGGCGGCCTTCGAGATCGCGCTCAGCATGCTGAGCTGATCCGGCGCTTCGTGGATGTAAGCGAGATCGCGGTCGAGGAATTCGGTTTCGATCTGACCGGTGATGTGCAGCACGGGGGTGCCTGCGG
>NZ_JAELTP010000268.1 GCF_016428915.1 Pandoraea sp. ASV26 | reverse complement strand
ACCCCCCCCCCCCCCCCCCTACATACACACACCACACGGTTCGTCGGCAGCGTCAGATGTGTATAAGAGACAGCTATTGACCCGTCTTACTGCATGTATACAAGGGCGCACTGACTTGGCTGTAAGTCTTGCACAGATCTGCCTCGAATCCATACGATAAAATAAGTAAAAATAGTATGTACTCATAGATCGCCGTGCAAGGCACAATTAGACACCATTGGGCTGTCTTTTGTCCATCATTACTTCAGATCTGTACAAGAACAGCACCTATGATTCAATGATTGGCGCGATCGGCAATCGCCTTCAGCTCATCAGTCCAAACCCGCAATTCGTCAGCTTCAGCCGCAGTCTAAGAGTCGCTGTTCACACTAAGCCTTCAAATAAGCGCGGGGAAATTCAAACCCGGTTCCAGCCCGAATAAGGTACCGGATCTGCTGGAAATGCCCAGCCCGTGTCTCTCAGCCACACTCGCTCTGGTCCGAGATCCTTGACTATGGATGCCTCGGCAGAATCGATATCCCCATTTACCTTCTACTTCTGGTAG
>NZ_JAELTP010000267.1 GCF_016428915.1 Pandoraea sp. ASV26 | reverse complement strand
GCTTGGGCTCGGACATTCGCTGCGACATCGATGATTGGGAAGACCGCTGATTGTCGGCAAGCCGCGGCCGTGCCACTTGTCTCGGTGTCCAACTGATGTGATAATCGAGGCTAACTTGGGCTGCCATATTGTTGCAATTTGGCGAAATTTGAAAGTCGCGCGGTTCCGTACGAGTGTATCGTCAAAGAATCGCAGCTGTGCAGTAATGCAAAGGCAAGAGAAGTGTGTGAAGAGACAATATCCTAGTGCAATACCCGCCGGCGGAAGCTGTCTCTTTATAACGATTCCTAGGTTTATTACTGGACCATATCTGCCGCTCGCATTTGCCGTTTTTCACAAGCAAATCTCGACGAAGAGACTGTCATCCACTTTGCATTCCACCTCTCCATTTGCAGCCACACCGTTAGCGTCACAAGCTGCCGCCTCCCGCGCACTCTCAGGCACTCTCAGGCAACCCCTGAGAAGTTGTTATCTCATGCATCGCCGTGATTGAGCCATTTGAAACGCCCCAGCTAATCGTTCCATGTAATTCCCACTCCGTGAC
>NZ_JAELTP010000266.1 GCF_016428915.1 Pandoraea sp. ASV26 | reverse complement strand
ACCCCACACGGTTCGTCGGCAGCGTCAGATGTGTATAAGAGACAGGCGTATAGCTGTCCATAAAGATTTTCTCAGTCGCCTCGCCCAAGCTGATGTTGGTATAAGCAGATGAATTGCCGCAATAGGCAGACCCATCGGGAAGCAAGCTTGACGTATAGTCGGCAGTGTTGAACTGAATTCTGTGATGTGAACATGACGGGGTTCGATTGAGGACGCTGTGCTCGTCTACGTTTTGAGCTGCTATACAGGAAGGAATTTCCTCGCTGCGCTGCGCGCCCTGATTCTCATGAAACACTGACAGATTGGACGGGAGGTACGTTGTAGGCTGCATTGCGCTGATGTCGACCCTTCCTGGGTCTCTCGAAAGAACCTTTCGATTTTGTGCTAAGGTAGTTGCGTTAGTGCTCGGCACTCCATGAATCGGAGTGTTCGGAAAGGTACCGGTCCCAGCAGAACTAATCAGGCTATACAGCGGGAGTGTTCCCGTGTTGTAGTTGATGGCAGCAGTGCCAACTGCTGGGCCTCCCGGTATCACGTAAGGCGA
>NZ_JAELTP010000026.1 GCF_016428915.1 Pandoraea sp. ASV26 | reverse complement strand
AGGCCTTACGCTTCCATTCGGTCGACGGCAGAATGCCGCGCGCTTCGCCTTCGATGTCGATGCCCGTCAACTGACCGAAGCCGAGCGGCGCCATGAAGTCGTGAATGGCGTTCACGCCGAGATCGTGCGCGAGCATGTAGTAATACGTGTCGTTCGACACCACGATCGAGCGGTACATGTCGATCCAGCCCTGACCGTTGCGAACGTCGTTGCGGAACGTGTGATTGCCCAGCGTGAACGACCCCGTGTCCTGGAAGCCCCAATTGGTCGTGCGCTTGCCGAGTTCGAGCGCCGCGAGCGCCATGAAGGGCTTGTACGTCGAGCCGATCGGATAGGTGCCGCGCAGCGGGCGGTTGAGCAGCGGCCGGTCGGGCGAGTTGTTCAGGGCGTCCCAGTTCTGCTGGTCGATGCCTTCGACGAACATGTTCGGATCAAAGCTCGGGGCCGACACGAACGCGAGCACGTCGCCCGTCTTCGGCTCGATGGCGACGACCGCGCCGCGGCGTCCGGCGAACGCTTGCTCGGCCACTTGCTGGAGCTTGATGTCGATGGACAGCACGAGGTTGTCGCCCGGCGTGGCGGGGGTGCGCGAGATCGTGCGCACCGGACGGCCACCGGCGGTCACCTCGATTTCCTCGAAACCGGTGATGCCGTGGAGCTGCGTCTCGTAGCTTTGCTCGACACCGATCTTGCCGATGTAATCGGTGCCCTTGTAGTTGTTGACGTCTCGGCGGATGTCGTACTTGGCGCTGTCGCTGTCGTTCTCGTCACTCATCGCCTCGATCCGCTGACGATCGCGCTGCGAGATCCGGCCGATATAGCCGATCACGTGCGCGGCCGTCTCGCCGAGCGGGTACTGACGGAACAGACGGGCGTGCACGTCGACGCCGGGGAAGCGGAAACGCTGCGCGGTGAAGCGGGCCACTTCCTCGTCGGTCAGCCGCGTGCGGATCGGCAGGCTCTCGAAGCTCTTGCTGTCGTCCATGAGCTTCTTGAAGCGGGCCCGGTCGCGCGGCGTGATCTCGATCACGTCGGACAGATCGGTGATGAGGTCCTCGAGCGGACGGCCGATCTTCGATGGCGTGATTTCCAGCGTGTAGGCGGAGTAGTTGCGTGCGAGCACCACGCCATTGCGGTCCATGATCACGCCCCGGTTGGGCACGATGGGCGCAAGCGAGACGCGGTTTTCGTCGGCTTGCAGCGCGTACTGGCTGTGACGGAAGACTTGCAGGTAGACGAAACGCACCGCGAGCAGGCTGAAGCAGATCAGCACGAAAAGCGCAGCCGCCGTCACCCGCAGATGAAATGTCTGGAGTTGTTGCTGGGGATTCTTGAACTCGGTCATGCTGGCTGGGCGGGCGGGGCTCTGTGGTGCAATCGTGCGGGCGAGGGGCCCATCAGATCGGACGCGTGTCGTCGCGGTCGACGGCGCGTTTCTGTGGTGCCAGCAGCAGGACACTGATGACCGGCCAGAGCAAGGCTTCGACGAAGCTCGCCGCGAGCGGCCACCAGCCCGGAAATGCGGCGCCGGTCGCCAGACGAATGATGAACGGTACCACGTGGGCGAGCAGCAGCAGCGGCAGAACCGTCAGCGCCTGACCGGCCAACGTGAAGAACAGTACGCGGCGGTGAATCATGATCGCGCCGTACGACAGCAGCGTGTAAGCAAGCGCATGCTCGCCGAGCAGGCCGGCGTTGTGCACGTCCATGAGCAGGCCGACGAGAAACGCCACGCCCATGCCGACCTTGCGCGGCTGGTGGATGTTCCAGAACATCAGCACCAGCGCGACGAAGTCGGGCATGGCGGGGGCATGCCCCCACGGCATCAGGTTGACCAGAAACGCCACCACGAGACTGAGCGCGATGAAGTACGGATTGACCGGCAGCAGAATGTATTGCGGTCGTGACATGTCGATTCCTTAATGGCCCTTGCGCACGGTCGGTGCGCGCTTCGGGTCGGCGCGCGTGCCGCCCTTCTGGCTGGGCTTTTCCCCGCTTGCCGACGGATCGGAGGCGCGCGCGAGATCGGCGGCGGCATCCGGATGCAGGGCGAGCGGCGTGGTGTATTGCAGCACCAGCACCTGACGCTGGCTGCGCAGATTGGCCACCGGCTGACACAGAATGCGCGCGAACGCGGTGTCCGAGACGCGGTCGACCTTGGTAATACGGGCCACGGGCAGGCCGGCGGGGTAGATGCCGTCCAGACCGCTGGTGGCGATTTCGTCGCCCACCTTGACGTCGGCCGACAGCGGGATGAAGCGCAGGTCTAGCACGTCGCCGCGCAGCCCGCCGTAGATCACGCTGTGCACACCGCTGCGGGTGACTTGCACGGGCACGGCCTGTTCCTTGTCGGTGAGCAACGTGACCTCGCTTTGCAGCAGGAATACCCGTGAGACCTGGCCCAGCAGGCCCTGTTCCGTGACGACTGGCGCACCGAGCTTCACGCCGTGCCTCGTGCCGCGATCGATGACCACGCGCTGCGTGAACGGGTCGCGGGTGTCGTATTCGATTTCAGCGGGAATGCTCGGCACCGGCAGGCGCGCTCGCAGCGCGAGCATCTGGCGCAGGTGCTCGTTCTCGGCCACCAACTGGTTATTGCGCTGGGCCTGTACGGAGAGTTCCAGGTTTTGCTCGCGCAGCGTGCGGTTCTCGCCCGTGAGTTGCGATTCGGTCGAGAAGAAGCTCGCCACCCCGAGAATGGCGTCGCGCGGCAACAGCATCATGCGTTGCACCGGGTAGAGCGCGGTGCCGGCAACGGCCCGAACCCGTTCCAGCGTGTTGTAGTGCGAGTCGACCACGAGCAGGCCGATGGCGAGCGCGACGAAACAGATTAGCCGGGCCAACGCCGACGGTCCCTGTTTGAACAGTGGCGGCGGACTGTACTGCATGGTGGGCCCTTCAGGGGAGCACGCGCAGCGAATCGCTGCGGTGCGCGGGTAGTGTCAGTCGGGCGCGACGGAGTGGCATGACGACAGGCTCCGTGCGCGTGGTCTTGCTGCGTGGCCGGTCGTGCCTGGCGAGGTGTGGAAGGGGTTGCCCCACCGCGCCGGACGACGAACCACGCACGTCGGCTTACTCGTAGGAGAAGATGCTGCCGAGCTTGTCCATGCGCTCGAGCGCCATGCCCGAACCGCGCACCACGCAGGTCAGCGGGTCTTCGGCGACGAGCACCGGCAGGCCGGTTTCTTCCGCGAGCAGACGATCCAGATCGCGCAGCAGCGCGCCGCCACCGGTGAGCATCATGCCGCGCTCGGCGATGTCGGCACCCAGTTCCGGCGGGGTTTGTTCCAGTGCGATCTTCACCGACGACACGATCTGGTTGAGCGGATCGGTCAGCGCTTCGAGAATTTCATTGCTCGAAATGGTGAAGGCACGCGGAATCCCTTCCGAGAGGTTGCGGCCCTTGACTTCCATTTCCTTGACTTCCGAGCCCGGGAAGGCCGAGCCGATTTCCTTCTTGATCGCTTCCGCGGTCTGCTCGCCGATCAGCATGCCGTAGTTGCGGCGGATGTAGTTGACGATGGCTTCGTCGAACTTGTCGCCGCCAACGCGCACCGAACCCTTGTAGACGATACCGCCGAGCGAGATCACGCCCACTTCGGTCGTGCCGCCGCCGATGTCGACGACCATCGAGCCCGTGGCTTCCGAGACCGGCAGGCCGGCACCGATGGCAGCGGCCATCGGCTCTTCAATCAGATACACCTGCGAGGCGCCGGCACCGTGCGCGGCTTCCTTGATGGCGCGGCGCTCGACCTGGGTCGAACCGCACGGCACGCAGATGATGATGCGCGGCGACGGCGAGAACAGACGCGACTCGTGAGCCATCTTGATGAACTGCTTGATCATCTGCTCGGTCACGGTGAAGTCGGCGATCACGCCGTCCTTCATCGGGCGGATCGCCTCGATGTTGCCCGGCACCTTGCCGAGCATCTGCTTGGCTTCCTTGCCGACGGCTTGAATCGTCTTCTTGCCGCTCGGGCCACCTTCCTGACGAATGGCGACGACCGACGGTTCGTCGAGAACGACGCCTTTGCCGCGCATGTAGATGAGGGTGTTGGCCGTGCCCAGGTCAATGGCCAGGTCGTTGGAGAAATAGCTGCGAAGAAAACCGAACATGCAAAATCCTGTGTTTGCGTGAGGCCGTCCCAATGGATCTGACTGGGACGGCTGCCTGTCATCTGGGTTCCGGACTGTTCGCAAAAAAATCGCCAGGCGCCACGCGGCGGCTCGCGAAACATGCGGACAAACCGAGGAATGCTGTACCGGGCAGGAGGCGGGGCTGCCGTTATAAATCCGTCGCGTCAGGGTCTTCCAATGGACTGCGCGATCGTCTGTCGCGCCCCCCGGAATGACCGTGGCCCACCTGCGCGACAGCGGCGGAGGGCGTAAAAACACGCTCCGACGCAAATTTAATGCGCAATGATACCTTATAATTTCGCAGGTTTTGCAGGAAAAACGAGCACGTTGACACCACAATCGGCACCCTCGAAGTCTGGGCCGAGAGCCTTGTGGCACGGCATGCCAGCCCTCCTGCGCAGCCCGATGCACGGAGTAAAACCGCAGGCGAGCCCGACCTCATCCGCAGATTCTCCGCATTCTGGCCCTAATATCGGCGTCATGTATGCATCTGGCTGCTCCCCAATGCGCATTTTTTCGGGATTTCTTCATGGCTTTGAATCTCTCAGACGTCAAACGCATCGCTCATCTCGCGCGTCTCGAGCTGGCCGATGACGAGGCGGCTCACATGGAAAAGGAGCTGAACGGCTTCTTCGCGCTCGTCGAGCAGATGCAGTCGGTCGATACGAACGGCGTTGCCCCGCTTGCGCATCCGATCGAGCAAATTCAGGCAGTCGCTCAGCGCTTGCGTACCGATGCCGTGACGGAACAGGTCGACCGCGATGCCAATCAGCGTCCGGCCCCCGCCGTGCAGGACGGCCTCTATCTGGTGCCGAAGGTCATCGAGTGAGTCCGGTGCGTTGCGTCGCGCGTGGCCTGTCCGGCCTGACCGACGCTCGCGCAACGTGTTACCGCGCGCCATCGGCGCACCTCATTCCCTCACGCGCTACACAGCAGCCACCATGGAACAAGATCTGATTCATTTGCAGGATTTGCGCGCTGCGCTCGACGCCAAGCGCGTCTCGAGCGTCGAGCTGACGCAGCACTATCTGGACCGCATTGCCGACTCCGCCGATCTGAACGCTTTCGTGCACGTCGATGCCGAGGCGAGTCTCGCGCAGGCCCGTGCCGCCGACGCCCGCATTGCGGCAGGCGATGGCGCGAACCGGCCGCTGCTGGGCATTCCCGTCGCACACAAGGACGTGTTCGTCACGCGCGGCTGGCGCAGCACGGCCGGCTCGCGCATGCTCGAGAACTACGTGAGCCCGTATGACGCGGCCGTGGTCGAGCGTCTGGCAGATGCCGGCATGGTCACGCTGGGCAAGACCAATATGGACGAGTTCGCGATGGGCTCGTCGAACGAGAATTCGTACTACGGCCCGGTCAGGAACCCGTGGGACAAGCGTGCCGTGCCCGGCGGTTCGTCGGGCGGTTCGGCCGCGGCCGTGGCTGCGCGTCTCGCGCCGGCCGCCACCGGCACCGACACCGGCGGCTCGATCCGTCAGCCGGCGGCCTTCTGCGGCGTGACCGGCATCAAGCCGACGTACGGCCGCGTATCGCGCTACGGCATGATCGCGTTTGCGTCGTCGCTCGATCAGGGCGGCCCGTTCGGTCACAGCGCGGCGGATTGTGCGTGGCTGCTCAACGGTATGGCGGGCTTCGATGCCCGCGACTCGACCAGCCTGGAGCGTGCGGACGAAGACTTCGCGCGCGGTATTGGCAAGCCGCTCGATGGCGCCACGGCGGACAAGCCGCTGGCCGGTCTGCGCATCGGTCTGCCTGCCGAGTACTTCGGTGAGGGGCTCGACGCCGACGTGCGCGAAGCGATCGACAATGCCTTGCGCGAGTTCGAGAATCTCGGCGCCGTGCGTGTGCCGGTGTCGCTGCCGAAGACGGAACTGTCGATCCCGGTGTACTACGTGCTGGCCCCGGCCGAAGCCTCGTCGAACCTGTCGCGTTTCGACGGTGTGCGCTACGGCCACCGCGCGGCCGAGTACCGCGATCTGCTCGACATGTACAAGAAGTCGCGTGCCGAAGGCTTCGGCACCGAGGTCAAGCGCCGCATTCTCGTGGGCACGTACGTGCTCTCGCACGGCTACTACGACGCCTATTACCTTCAGGCGCAGAAGATTCGCCGCCTGATCGCGCAGGACTTCCAGAATGCGTTTGCCCAGTGCGACGTCATCATGGGGCCGGTGTCGCCGTCGGTCGCGTGGAACCTCGGCGAGAAGAGCGCCGATCCGGTGCAGATGTATCTGGCGGATATCTATACGCTGTCGGTCAGTCTGGCCGGACTGCCGGGCATGAGCCTGCCGGTCGGCACGGGGCGCGAAGCGCGTCCGGTCGGCCTGCAACTGATCGGCAATTACTTCGACGAAGCTCGCCTGCTGCAAGTGGCCGACGCGTTCCAGCGCGCGACCGACTGGCACAAGCGCGCGCCGGCGGGTGTCTGATCGTGAGCCGCCCGCGCATGGTGACGTCGCTCTTGCCCGCTGGCCCGCGCGCGGCTGCGCTGGCGCTGGGCGCCAGGGGGCTGGTGCTCGCCGGCATGGTGCTGACGCTCGCGTCGTGCAGCCTGCCGTTCGGGCGGCCGACACCGATCGCGTACCGCGAAATCAATCTGTCGGGCTATTGCTCGCAGACCGATGAAGACGGTTTTCGCGAACAGGCGACGCTCAAGGTGTCGGCCAATCAGGTGCAGTCGCTCGACTGGCGTTTGTGGGTCGGTCAGCGCGGGAGTTGCCACTTCAATCTGGCGGATTTCCACCAGACGCAGTGGCGTCCGAGCATCGAACTGCGTGCGAACAGCGGAAGTTGCAAGCTGCTCATCTGGCAAGACCCGGGCAACGTGACCATCGGGCATGCGAACTGCGAGGCGTATTGCACGCCGGGCATTTACGAGAACGCGTGGCCGGTGAGTTTCGATCCGAGCTCCGGCATTTGCGCGGCGGATACTCGCAGATAACCGCCGGCCGAGGCGAACGGGCAGGGCCGACAGGGCCGGAATACAGGAACAGGCCGGAGCGTCACCGCAGCGGGGACGACCGGCGGCAAGGCAGGGCAAATGCGCTCTGCCGACAAGTTGAGACAGGGTGAACCTTATGCAATGGGAAGTTGTTATTGGTCTGGAGACGCACACACAGCTCTCCACCGCTTCCAAGATTTTCTCGGGCGCATCGACGCAGTTCGGCGCGGCCCCCAACACGCAGGCCTGTCCCGTGGATCTGGCGCTGCCGGGCGTGTTGCCGGTGCTCAATCGCGGCGCCGTCGAGCGCGCGATCGAATTCGGGCTGGCGATCGGGGCGACGATTGCGCCGCGCAGCATCTTCGCGCGCAAGAATTACTTCTACCCCGATCTGCCCAAGGGCTACCAGATCAGCCAGTACGAAATTCCGGTGGTGCAGGGCGGCTCGCTGAAGATTCAGGTCGAAGCCGATGCCCGCACCGGCCGTCAAGCGTATGAAAAGGTCGTCACGCTCACGCGCGCCCACCTCGAGGAAGACGCCGGCAAGTCGCTGCACGAAGACTTCGCCGGCATGACCGGCATCGACCTGAACCGCGCCGGCACGCCGCTGCTCGAGATCGTGACCGAGCCCGACATGCGCAGTGCGGCCGAGGCCGTGGCGTACGCGAAGGCGCTGCACGGGCTGGTGGTGTGGCTCGGCATTTGCGACGGCAACATGCAGGAAGGCTCGTTCCGTTGCGACGCCAACGTGTCCGTGCGTCCGGTCGGCCAGAAGGAATTCGGCACGCGCGCCGAGATCAAGAACCTGAACTCGTTCCGCTTCCTCGAAGAGGCGATTCAGTACGAAGTGCGCCGTCAGATCGAACTGATCGAAGACGGCGGCACGGTGGTGCAGGAAACGCGTCTGTACGATCCGGACAAGAAGGAAACGCGCTCGATGCGCAGCAAGGAAGACGCGCACGACTACCGCTACTTCCCGGACCCGGATCTGATGCCGCTCGTGATCGACAGCGAATGGGTCGAACGCGTACGCGCCGGGCTGCCTGAACTGCCCGCCGGCATGCAGGCGCGTTTCGTCGAGTCGTACGGCCTGTCCGACTACGACGCTGCCGTGCTCACCCAGTCGAAAGCTCAGGCTGCGTACTTCGAGGCCGTGGTCGCGAAGGCAGGCAAGGCAAACGCCAAGCCGGCGGCCAACTGGATCATGGGCGAACTGTCGTCGCTGCTCAATCGCGAGGACATCGGCATTGCCGACAGTCCGGTGTCGAGCGCTCAGTTGGCAGGCTTGCTTGCCCGGATCGCCGACAACACGATCTCTAACAAGATTGCGAAGGAAGTCTTCCAGTTGATGTGGGAAGAGCGTGCCGCCGACGACGGCGCAGCCGATCGCATCATCGAGGCGAAGGGGCTTAAGCAGATCACGGACACCGGGGCGATCGAGAAGATCATCGACGAGGTGCTGGCGGCCAACGCCAAGTCCGTCGAGGAATTCCGCGCGGGCAAGGAGAAGGCGTTCAACGCGCTGGTCGGTCAGGCGATGAAGGCCACCAAGGGCAAGGCCAACCCGGCCCAGGTCAACGAGTTGCTCAAGAAGAAGCTCGGTGCCTGACGAGGGCTGACGCTGCCGCCTTCGCGGCGCACGCATGGCGTCAAGCCAGGCATCAAACGCAATAAACGCATCAAACGCATCAAACGCATCAAACAAAAAGCGCGGTCGCCGGTTCGGGGCCGCGCTTTTTGTTTTGTCCGCGCGCGGGGCCGTCTGTCTTGGCTGTGTTGATTAGCCCTCCTTATTGGCTGTCTTTATCGGGCGTCTTGCCCGTCTTTCTTATTACGCCGGGCGATTCGCTTATGCCGGCTTTTTTTGCCCGCCCCGCAAATTGCGCGATACTCCCGGATAGCCTGTCACGAGGAGTTGGCGATGTTCGAGAAATACCGTGTACCGCTCGGCAAGACGCTCGACCTGTCGGACTACGATCCGGCCGAGCGGCCATTCCTGGGCGAGAGCAAAGACGACGACAAGGCGCGCATGGCCGAACTGGCGCTCAAGCTCGACGACTTGCAGACCCTTCTGCACGCCAACCGCAAGCACCGCGTGCTGCTCGTGCTGCAAGGCATGGACACCAGCGGCAAGGACGGCACTATTCGCGCGGTGTTCCAGAATGTCGATCCGCTCGGCATTCGCGTCGCCAACTTCAAGTCGCCCACGCCCACGGAACTGGCGCATGACTTCCTGTGGCGCGTGCATAGCGTGGTGCCGGCCGCGGGCGAACTGGTGATCTTCAATCGCAGCCATTACGAAGACGTGCTCATCACACGCGTGCACGACTGGATCGACGCCGACGAGTGCAAGCGCCGCTACACGCACATCAACAACTTTGAACACCTGCTCGCGGACAACAACACGCACATCATCAAGTGCTTCCTCCATATTTCGGCGCAGGAGCAGCGCAAGCGCTTACAGGAGCGCATCGACGATCCGGACAAGCACTGGAAATTCGATCTGAGCGACCTCAAGGAACGCACCTTCTGGCCGCAATACACAAAAGCCTACGAAGCGGCTTTATCGGCCACCTCGACGCCAGAAGCGCCGTGGTATATCGTGCCTTCCGACTCGAAACGCCACCGTAATCTGATGGTGGCAGAGTTGCTGGTGCAGGTGCTGACCGATCTGAAGTTGTCCTATCCGCCCGGCAGACCCGAACTCACGGGCATGAAGGTGGAATGACGCAGTGCCGCAGGGAAATCAAAGATAAACGGGCATGACGTGAACGGCCGTGGCGATCCGCGGCCGTTTTGATAGAAGAAACAGACGCAGCCGAGGCGGACGGGGGTTTGCCCGGCAATTGGCGTCGTATGGGGAAACGGGGAAGAAGATGAGTGACGAGAACGCCCGCCGGCACGTGCCGGGGGACGCTGCTGCACGCGGGCATCAGACGGCCACCCAGGGTGGCGCAGGCGATACGCCACCGGGGGCGACGCGCTCGCGTCGCTGGCTGGCCGGCTTGCTGGTGGTGGCGGTGATCGCCGGTGCGGGCGCATGGCTGCGCTCGCGTGGCGCGGAGAAGCCCGCCAAGGCGGCGGCCGCCCCCTCGGTGAGCGCTGCCACCGTCGAGGTGCGCGACGTGCCGGTGCGACTCATTGCCAACGGTACGGTCACGGCGCGCCAGACCATCGAGGTGCGTCCGCAGATATCGAGCACGATCCGTCAAGTGCATATCAAGGAGGGCGACTTCGTCAAAGCCGGGCAGTTGCTGTTCTCGCTCGATGCGCGCATGGACGAGGCCAACCTCAAGAAGGTGCAGGCGCAACTGACGAAGGACGAAGCCGATCTCGCCAACGCCCGCCGCACGCTCGCGCGCACGAAGCAACTGATCGCCGAGCACTTCGTCTCGCAAAGCGCGCTCGATACCGCACAGAGCAGCGTCGACAGCCTGAGCGCGCAGGTCGCCGCCGACCGGGCCGCCATTTCGGCCAGCCAGGTCGCGGTCGATTACAACCAGATCCGCGCAGGTATCGACGGCCGCACCGGCGCGATCAATGTGCACCCCGGCAGTCTCGTGACGCCGGGCGGCGCGGCGCTCGTGAGCATCACGCAGCTCGATCCGATCGACATCAGCTTCACGTTGCCCGAAGGCGCACTGGCGGAATTGCAGGCCGCTCGCGCCGGCGGTCCGGTTTCCGTGACGGCCACGCTCGGTACGACCGGCATGACGGCGACGGGGCAACTCAGCTTCATCGATAACGCCGTGGACTCGCAAACGGGCACGATCCGCCTGAAGGCCGCTTACGACAACCGTGACGCGAAGCTGTGGCCCGGCATGTACCTGAACGTCGCGGTGATCGGCCGCGTGCTCAGGCAAGCGAGCGTGGTGCCGCCGCAGGCGGTGCAGACCGGCCCGGACGGCAAGTTCGTCTATGTAATTGGCGCAGACGGCAAGGTGAGCGCGAAGCCCGTGAAGGTCGGCTACGTGGAAGCGAAGCTCGCGGTGGTCGAAGGCGTGCCGGCGGGCGCGCGCGTGGTGCAGGAAGGCGCGGAAAACCTGCGTCCGGGCAATGCGGTGACGGTCGTGGCGTCGCGCGATGGCGCCGCAGGGAAAGCGCCATGAACCTGTCCGAACTCTGTATCCGCCGCCCCGTCATGACGATTCTGCTGTGCGTGGCGGCCGTCGTGGCGGGCCTGATCGCGTACGGCCAGATTCCGATTTCCGCACTGCCCAGCTACAACTCGCCGGTCATTCAGGTCACGGCCACCTTGCCCGGTGCGAGTCCGGAGACGATGGCCGCGTCGGTGGCCGCGCCGATGGAAAAGCAGTTCTCGACGATTGCGGGTGTGGCGGTCATCAGTTCGACCAACACGCAGGGCACCACGTCGATCATCATCGAATTCGACAGCGACCGGGATATCGATGCCGCCGCCGTCGACGTGCAGGCGGCGCTCTTCCGCGCGCAGCGCAAGCTGCCGGTGGAGATGACCACGCCGCCGTCGTACCGCAAGGTGAACCCGGCCGACGCGCCGATTCTGTTCCTCGCGATGAATTCGCCGTCGATGTCGCTGGCCGAGCTCGACGACTACGCGGAAAACCTCGTCTCGCCCACCCTTTCCACGCTGCCCGGCGTGGCGCAGGTGCTGATCTTCGGGCAGAAGCGTTTCGCCGTGCGCGTGAAGGCGCGTCCCGATGCGCTGGCCGCGCGCAAGCTCACGCTCGACGACGTGGCACGCGCGCTGGCCTCGGCCAACGCCAATAGCCCGGTGGGCACGCTCGACGGCAATCGTCAGACGTTGACCATCGAAGCCAATCGTCAGATGACGAAGGCCGAGCAGTTCGCGAACCTCATCATCGCGAGCGTGAACGGTAATCCGGTCTATCTGCGCGACGTGGCCGAGGTGCAGGACAGCGTTGAATCGGTGAAGACCGGCAGTTGGGTCAACGGCGAGCGCTCGATTGTGCTCGCGGTACTGCGTCAGCCCAATGCGAATACGGTGGCCACGGTCGATCAGGTCAAGGCGGCGCTGCCGCGTCTGGCGGAGCAGATGCCGCAGTCGATTCAGGTCAAGCTGCTCAACGACCGCTCGGTGTCGATTCGTGAATCCATCGACGACGTGCAGTTCACGCTCGGCCTCACGGTGATTCTCGTCACGCTGGTGATCTTCCTGTTCCTGCGACGTCTGGCCGCCACGCTGATTCCGGTGATGTCGCTGCCGGTGTCGTTGATTGGTACGGTCGCGCTCATGAAGGGCATGGGGTACTCCATCGACAATATCTCGCTGCTGGGCATCACGCTCGCCGTGGGGCTGGTCGTGGACGACGCCATCGTGATGCTCGAGAACATCGTGCGCCATATCGAGAACGGCGTGCCGCCGTTGCGTGCGGCGCTGGTCGGTTCGCGCGAGATGGGCTTCACCATTCTGTCGATCTCGATTTCGCTGGTGGCCGTGTTCATCCCGATCTTCTTCATGCCGGGCGTGATCGGTTTGATGTTCCACGAGTTCGCGGTGGTGGTGTCGCTGGCGATTCTGGTGTCGGCGGCGGTCTCGCTCACGTTGATTCCAATGCTGTGCAGCCGCTATCTCAAGCACGAGCAGGACGAAGGGCTGGGGCTGCGCGCGACACAGTGGTTCGAAGACGGCTTCGTATGGGTGCAGAACGCTTACGTGCGCAGTGTCGATTGGTGCCTCGCGCATCGCAAATGGGTGATGGGGGCGGCCGCGGCCACGTTTATCGCGACGGGCGTGTTGTTCGTCACGATTCCGAAGGGCTTCTTCCCGAGCGAAGACATCGGGCAGGTGCAGGTGACGGCCGAAGGCGCGCAGGACATTTCGTTCACGGCCATGTCGGCGCTGCTGCGTCAGGCGGGCGACATCATCCGTGCGAACCCGGCCGTGGAGACGGTGATCGTGTCGGCCAGCGACAGCAATCAGGGCCGCATGTTCATCAACCTGAAGCCGCATGGCGAGCGTCCCCACATGAGCGAGGTGCTGGAAGTGCTGCGGCGCGACGTCAAACAGGTGCCGGGGCTCAACGTCTACTTCAATCCGGTGCAGAACCTGCAACTGGGCGGCAAGCAGAGCAAGAGCCG
Organism: Pandoraea sp. ASV26; assembly: GCF_016428915.1. Classification (GTDB taxonomy): domain Bacteria; phylum Pseudomonadota; class Gammaproteobacteria; order Burkholderiales; family Burkholderiaceae; genus Pandoraea. Next base: position 44,036 of record NZ_JAELTP010000026.1, on the reverse strand, counting down.
CTATCAGTATGTGATGCAGAGCGTGAAGCCGGGCGAGATGCAGTTGTGGTCCGACCGGCTGATGAACCTCATGCGCGCCGATCCGATCTTCCGCGATGTGACGACCGACGCGCAGATGAAGGGCCTGCAAGCGCAACTCACCATCGACCGCGACAAGGCGAATACGCTGGGCGTGGCCATCGGCGACATTCGCAGCGCGTTGTACAGCGCGTTCGGCGAGCGTCAGGTATCGACCATCTACACGCCGAGCGACAGCTATCAGGTGATCTTGCAGGCGGACGATAACGACCGTCGCGACGAAGGCGCGTTCGACAAGATCTACGTGCGCGGCAAGGGCGGTGCGCTGGTGCCGCTCTCGGCGGTAGCGACGGTCGAGCGCAAGATGGGGCCGGTGTCGGTGAACCATCAGGGCCAGTTGCAGGCGGTGACGCTGTCGTTCAACCTCGCGCCGGGCGCGGCACTGGGCGACGCGTCGCAGAAGATCGTGGGCTTCCAGCATCAACTGGGCTTCCCGCCGAGCATCATCACGAGCTGGGGTGGCGACGCGGCGGCGTTCCAGAAGTCGCAGTCGAGTCAGATAGTTCTGCTGGTCGGGGCGTTGCTCGTGATCTACGTGCTGCTCGGCGTGCTCTACGAGAGCTACATCCATCCGCTCACGATTCTCGCGGGCCTGCCCTCGGCGGCGGTCGGTGCGCTCATCACGCTGCGTCTGTTCGGCATGGACTTGTCGCTCATCGCGGTGATCGGTGTGCTGATGCTCATCGGCATTGTGAAGAAGAACGCGATCATGATGATCGACTTCGCGCTCGATGCGCAGCGCAACGGCGGCATGACGCCCACCGAAGCCATTCGTCAGGCGTGCGCGTTGCGCTTCCGACCGATCATGATGACGACGCTCGCGGCACTCATGGGCGCGCTGCCAATTGCGCTGGGCCTTGGCGCGGGCGCGGAGCTGCGTCAGCCGCTCGGGTTGGCCGTGGTCGGCGGGTTGCTGTTCTCGCAAGTCATCACGCTGTACATCACGCCGGTGATCTATCTCTATCTCGACCGTTTTGCAGGGACAGGGCCGCTCGTGTTGCCGGGCGATAAAGCGGCGAACGATAGCAAAGAGACGGATCGCACCGGCGCCCACGAGCACGGTTCAGCGCGCGCCCACGGCCCTCACGCGGGCGCGGCGCACTGATGTTCTGATGTCTCGACACCGAAGGCAGAGGGGGCAAGCCCGTTGTCTTGCGCTTTTCTGTCTTCGGAACGTCGCGCGGACCGAAAGTCCGCGTACGCATGGCATGCAATGTGCCTTGTGAAACGGCTTAATCGGGCCGCCAGTCAGCGACGTTGTGAATACTCTTGCTGCGGTTAGGCCGATTCCGAAGGTATCGGCGATCGACACGTCAGCGCTCGCTCCCGGAATACCCCGCCCTACCTCTTCCCGTACGGATTCACCCGCTGTTTTCGGCACTTCTGTACCGCACATCGGATTATCGAAATCGTTATCGGTTTGGGTGTTTTCACGTCGTGTGCAATTGTCAATTTGCGAAAAATTCGATCCATACGCGACAACGCGGCGGTTTGCCTTAGGGCATAAATCGCTCCTGCCGCGGCGCAGGTGATTGATCAATTTGCGACGCGTTTTTTGTTGAACCGATTTGCCTTGGATGAGAGGGACGAGAACATGCAAGTAAACGAAAGCGCGCTCGCGCAGATGAAAGTCACGATGAACCCGCGCTTGAACAAGCGCCGTCAGCGGGGTGTAACGCTGGTGGAGCTGTCAGTTGCCGTGGCGGTGATGGGGTTGATCATGGCCGGTGCGTTGGTGGGGGTGCCGAGATTGATGGATGGCGTGCGCACGACGCAAGAAATCAAGGCGTTGCAGCAGACAGTTGTCAACACGCAAAACGCCATTACGATGGGCACTCTGACGAAGGTTCTCAACGCCTCCGAATTGAAGTCGACCTCGTTGTTAGAGTCTTTTACGCCGGCAGCCGCCGGTAACAATTACGTCAACGGTTTTGGTGGCGTGATTGAACCCGTCGCCCCGTCCGATGCGGGGATCATGGCCGGGTTTGCGCTGAAATACACGATGGTGCCCGTCGCATCCTGCGAAAAATTGATCGGCAGCTTGCACTCCAACTTCACGGAAATTACCGTCAACGATCAGAAGCTCAAAGATCGTAGCACGCCGTTCGATCCGACCAAGTTGAGTACCGCATGTTCCTCCAAGGACGATGGCCAAGGTGGCACCACCCTACAGAGCCGCGCCGAGATGGTTGTCACGATTGCGAGCTAAGCCGCGCGGCTGACGACAAGAGAAAATTCCCATGATCGCTTTTCGCAATCTGTCGGGGTTTGTGGTCCTTTGGAGCGTCGCGGCATTTGGGGGTGCGACCAATGCTCTCGCCGCCGCCGTTGCGCCCACTTTCGCCTCGATTCAGCACGTCAGGTTGGTGCCGGCCGAAATGTCATTGCCCGATTTGGATGCCGATGACGTGCATGCCGCTCATGTGGCGGCCGCTGACACAGCGCCGACGGAAATGGTCGCCGACGCCCACGCGGCCGAGATCGAACCTCTCGCTGTTAGCGCTGCACCGACGACCTCATTCAGCCTTTCTCCCGGCGGCCGGGTTTCGGAGCAACTGGGTGAATTCGCAACGAGGCAAAACTGGCAACTCGCCTGGGAGATCGATCGCGACTTTCCCATCGAGTATCCGGCCACGTTCTCGGGCGATTTCTTCAGCATCGTCGAGCAGATCGTCGTCTCGTTGCAGAACACCGATGCGCCCATTCGCGTGAAAGTCTACGAGGCCAACCGCGTGCTTCGCATCGTGCACGCGACACAATAACAAGCGCCGTGCACCCCCCGGCACGGCCATCTATTTCGAGAAGCGGTAATTCATGAGAAAGCGACTTGGCGCGTTGTGCGCCACCACGTTACTGGCGGCGTGCGGGACGCCTGGCATGCTCTCGAAAACCGACGCTAACGTTTCGCAGGCGCAAGCCGAAGCGACATCGGCGTTCGATATGCATTCGGCGGTGCCCATTCGGGCCATCGAGCATGTCGAAGGGGCGTGGGTGGCCAAGCAGTCCGTTCCCATCAACGCGACGGTCGCGCTGCCCGACTTCTTCAAACGCAACGTTCGATTCTCCACGGGCGGCCCGCTGCCGATGTCGGTCGTGCTTGCCCAGGTGGCGCGTGGTAACGGCCTGACGATTCGCGTGGGCTCGGACGTGTCGTGTGCGGCCGAAGGCGGCGGCGCAGGAGGTCGCAGCGGGCCGGGGGGGCGGCCCGGCGGCGGCGCACGGGGCACGCCCGCGACACTTTTCCAGATCAACTGTGCGCAGTCGGGTGAGCCCACCGTGCCTCTGCAATTCAACGGCACGCTCTCCGGGCTGCTGGACACCATCGCGTATCGCACTGGCACTCACTGGACCTATCGCGATGGTGTTGTGCATTTCGCGCGCTACGTGACGCGCACGTTCCAGATCAAGATGATGCCGGGCAGTTCGTCGTATACCGCTTCGGTGGGTAAGGCGTCGCAGATGAAAGCGAATCGCGGCGCGGCAGGCGGTGGCGGCGCGGCGGGTTCGGCGGGCGGCGTCGATCTGAGCTTCAACGCGGACGCTAACGTCAGCGTTGAGTCCGAACTCGACTACTGGTCGGACCTTGTCAAAACCGTCTCCGACATGCTCTCGGAAGGTGGCAAGGTGACGCCTTCAGTCGTGACGAGTTCGCTGGTGGTGACCGATACGGCCGATGTCATGGAGCGCGTTGCGCAATACATCGAATCCGAAAACGCGGTGCTTGGCCGTCAGGTGAAGCTGCGTGTGCAGGTGTACTCCATCGCGCTCGACGAGAATTCTGCGGCGGGTATCGACTGGACCCTGGCGTACAAAACGGCTGGCGGGGTGGTGGCAGGCTTGGCCGGCCCGGCGATGGGAGGTGCGCTCATGGCGCGCAAGGGCGGCCTGAATATCGGCCAGATGCCCGGCAGATTCGCGGGCTCCACCGCGTTCATCAAGGCCCTCAGTCAACAGGGGCGCGTGAGTACCGTCATCGATACGACCGTCGTCACCCTGAACAATCAGCCTGCGCCAGTGGCGGTCACGCAGAACCAGGGTTTCGTCGCGCAAACCAAGATGACGCCGGGCAACTACGGCGGGCAGGCAGTGGTCACGGCCGAGCAATCGGTACTGACCACCGGTTTCGTGATGAATCTGCTACCGACGCTCATGGGTAACCGCAGCGTGATGTTGCAGGTGCAGATCGACATGTCCGACCTGAAGAAGCTCGACAAGATCAACCTGCGCACCGGCAAGGAGACGCCGAGCGGTAGCGATGACGCATCGATCAGCGTGAGTGCGGACAAAGAGGGTGTGAGGGGCGCCATCAACGATAAGAAAGACGAGGGTGGCGGTGACGACGGCATGGGCGTTGGCACGTTCATGCAGTTGCCGATCACCCAGTCCATCCAGACGATGCAACGTGCTTCGCTCAAATCCGGCGACACGCTGGTGCTGAGCGGCTTCCGTCGCAAGGACGACAAGACCGACCGCGATGGCATATTCAATTACGAGGGCGGAACGAAGGAGGCGGAGCAGCGTATCAAAGAGATCGTCATCCTGATTTCGCCGGAATTGACTGAGGGCGTTTGACATGGCCCGCATATTGTCCAGACAGCTCGCCATCGGTGCGCAGTGGGAGACATTGATCGGCTTGCAGAAAGAGCCGGCCGAGATCCGCAGCCTCGCCAAAAGTCGCGATGCCTCTTTTTTCGCGGTGTTCGACGACGGCGTCGGCACACGTACCGCAGGGCTGTTCTCGATGTCCGAGGAGGGCAATGCTGAAGGTGCGCCCGAACCCTATGCGTTGGCTGCGGTACTCGGGGAGATGGTAGATGCCCCTAATGTCGCGTTCTTGCACCCCGACCCAGAGGATCCGGACGCAACGCTTTTCATCACCTTGCGCGATCACCGTCCGGAAGTCGACCTGACGGTGCCGACACGGCATCTGCGTGCGGGGTTGGATCAGTGGGTGTCCGAAGTCGATGGGCCGGTCAAGATCGTGGGGATTGCGCCGCTTTGTTGTCCGGTCGTCGACGTGACGCTCACGCTCGAGGAGATTGTCGCGCATGTTCGCAAAGAGCAGCCGCTCGATGCCCGTCTGAAGGTCGTGCGTAAGCCGCTGCCTGTCCGGCAACTGAAGATCGCTTCGGTCTCGGTGGCAACGATCGCTTTGCTCCTTACGGCAGGATGGTGGGGATGGTCCTGGTACGACGATGCGCAGCAGGCCAGGCTCGCCGCCGCCAATCGGGTCGATCCGGTCGATGCCTACAAGCAGGCACTGGCACGCGCGATTGCGGCGGAGCCCTTCTCGGCGGGGGCGTCGCACGCACGACGTCTTCAATATGCAATTCAGGCGTTGCCCGCGATGGCCGGCGGCTGGCGCCCAGCCACCATCGATTGCAACGTCACGCGTTGCGAGATTCTGTGGCGGCGTCAGGCGGGGGGCACATTCGATCTGCTGCTCTCGCAGCGCCCGAATGCGCAAATCGTCGATCTCGACAACGCGCGCGAGATCATGACGCCGGCTGACACGAGCGCGCCTGCACCGGGGCGTGTCGCGGTGACGCCGGTTGCAAATGCACCGCAAGCGCTGGATGACGACGAAGACGATGGCGACGCGCGCGTGACGCCCGTGCCGCGCACGCAGTTCCTGCGCACCGCAGGGGCACGTCTGCAATCGCTCGGCGACTACGGCATGGACATTTCGCTATCGATGCCTGCGCCACTGGTCAATGCGCCTCCCGGCGTCGCCGCACGCAGCGATGTACCGCCACCGATTGCCAAGGGCGAATGGAAGATGGCCGGCCATCTGGCGTTCATGGATTCCGTGGCTGGCCTGATGATGCGCGCCGGCAACATGTCGTTGCGCGAGCTGAAGATCGTGATCGACGACAGCAAACCCGTCTTCTCCGCACAAGGGACCTACTATGTTCATTAAGCTGCGTCGGATGACCCCGCTCGCAATGGTCGTCGTGGCCTCGATGCCGATGTGGGCGGTTCAGGCATCGGCCGACGAAACGATCGACGCATTTGCCCGCGAGCATCTCCGGGCGTCTCAATCCGCGGTACAAGCCAGCTCCGGCGCGGCGGCGGCATCAGAGAGCACGGACGCGGCGCCCGCACAGTTCACCCTGCCCCCCGAGCTGCTTTTCATTCACGGCGTGGAGGACACCACGGTCGCTTATCTGCGCCTCGATGGCCGCTACGGTTATAGCGTGAGCAAGGGCGATCGGTTCGGCGAGTGGCAGGTGGTGACGATCGGCAGCGACTTCGTGGATGTCTCTCGAAAAGGCAAGCAGCAGCGCTTGCTCCTGCCCAACGCTATCGGCGCCGGGCCGGCGAGCAACGCGAATGCGGGACCACCGGGGCGAATGTAATGGCCAAGTTCTCAGAGCGCTTTCAGTCGGTGATCTCCCGGGGCGGTGGGCAATCCGGCGGACCTGTCGCCCGGCCTATTTCCGAACTGCGTCCAGAGGACATTCAGCGCATGGGCTGGCGTCAGGACTTCGGTATCACGTTGGCCGGCGCCGAAAACGGGTCGTTAGTGCTCGTCGCCATGAAGCCGCGACTCTTTCTGGTGCTGTTGGAGCACACGGCATTCGTGCGCATGCAAGGGTCCGACCTGCTGGTTCGCTTCGAGCAAGCGGTCCGGGCGACGCACCGCCTCGATCTCGAAGGCGTGTACGTTGGCACCACGGAGGAAATTCTGCTCATGCAGTCGCGCTTGCAGCAGCAAGGCGACACGCCTGGGCGCACTGACGAGCAGCGAACGGGGGCGTATCGAAACTTCGATCTGATGATCGAGCGAGCCATCGAAGCGGATGCGTCGGATATTCATTTCGAGTTCCGCGACGGCGAGCATGTGCAAGTTCGCATGCGTATTCACGGCAAATTGCGAGTGACGAGCGACACGGATCGCCTCTCGCGCGACTACCACGCGATGCTCGACGCGGTGTCTGCCGCCTATAACTCGCGCGCCGACCCGAGCAGCCGAAGCCACAATCACTTCGACGAAGATCAGCACCAGAGTTGTTCGATCCCGCTGACATTGCGCAATCGGAAGTATCAACTTCGATTGCAGTCGGTCAAGGAGAATCGCGGCGTCGACGTCATCCTGCGTCTGCTGGTCAATGAAGCCATCGACGCCGATGTCATGACGCTCTCCGCGCTCGGGTATTCCGACGATCAGGTCGAGGTGCTCGAGAACGCCGTGCATCGCAGCCCCGGACTCACGATCATTGCGGGAGAGACCGGATCGGGAAAATCGACGACGCTGCGAACGATGATGTGGTACGAGCGCGATGCGGGAAAGAAATTCTTCTCCATCGAAGATCCGGTCGAATACATCCAGCCGCATGTAACGCAAATCCCGATTCAGCGACGCGCGGAAGACGGCCACGGCGAATCGGCCTTCGGCGCGGCGGCGAAAGTGCTGCTGCGCGGCGATCCGGACAAACTCATGCCGGGCGAAATCCGTGACACCGAGACCGGTTCTTTCGCGAAGTCGATGACGGAGACGGGGCATCAGGTCCTCTCCACCGTGCACGCATCGAGCGCCTTCGGCATCATTCCGCGTCTGGTGAGCGATGAGATCGGCATGCCGCTGTCTGCCGTGACCGCGCCCAATTTCCTCACGGCGATGGTGTATCAGAAGCTCATTGCCGTGCTCTGCGAGCACTGCAAGCTGCCAGCCATCGGAAGGCTGGATGCCGCGACGCTCGACGTCATTGCCGGACTCGGTATCGATACGTCGCGGGTGAACGTGACGGGGCCCGGTTGCAGCCACTGCAAAGGTCGTGGCACGGCGGGGCAGACGGTCGTCGCCGAGGTGTGCGAGGTGACGGACGACTTGCTCGATCTGCTGCGTCAGTCGAAATTCTGGGATGCGCAGCGTTACTGGCGCGCCCATCACGACGGCGATCTCATGAGCCCTGTGATGTACGGCAAGTCGGCGATGGAGCACGCGATATACAAGATGTCGCAAGGCTTGATCGATCCCCGGGACATCGAGGCGGCGTTCCACAAGCTCAAGAAATTTCAGGTCTGGAAGGGCGGCTCCACGTCGCCTCAGCCTCCGCGCCGACTCGCAAGTGTGTGAGTTTCGTTCACAAGATCCAAGGAAAGCGCAGCCTAATTTCCTATGTTAGAAGCCGCCAATCAACTGCTCGCCAAACTCCTTCCCGCCCGAGATCCTTATCCCGGTCTGGCCAAGGCGAAACGCTACTTTCGCAAAACGCGTGCGAAGTTCTATAGCGATTTCGCCGATGCGATCGATGACGGTGCCAATCCGTTCGAGCTGTTCTCCCGTCGTTATGCGCGCGCCAAGGCGAGACGCAATCCGATGGCGCCGCTCTATGCGATATGGCGTGACCGTGCCAGTTCGAAGAATCTGCGCAAATCGTGGGAAGGCACGATTCCCAACGAAGATCTGATCGTGATCTCCGCAGGGGAGAAGGGGAACCTGGCGGAGGCGCTGCGCTTTTTGTCGCGTGTCGTCACCTTGCAGGAACAAACACGCGCGGCAATCACCGGCGCCGTCGTGCTGCCGATCTTCATGTCGGTCCTGCTCGCCGTGATTCAGTTGGGGGTGGCATACGGCATGATGCCGATCATGACCGAGATCATGCCTCCCGAGCAGTTCCCGCTTGTGGGGGCCGGCTTGTACGCCATGTCCGGATTCGTGGCGAACTGGTGGCCCTTTATCTACGGCATACCGATCCTCCTCGTGGTGACGGTGATGCTGTCGCTGAGCCGATGGGCGGGGCCGTTGCGGCGGCGTGTGGACAATTTCGGGCCGTATGCGGTGTATCGGGATGTGCGCGCCGGAGAGTTCCTGGTGGCGCTTGCCGCGCTCACCGGCGCGAAAACATCGGTATTCGATTCCATCTCGTTGTTACTTCCCGGCGCATCGCCCTGGCTGCGCTCTCACCTGCTGCGCATGCGCGCATCGCTCAAGAGCGAGAGCAGCATGGTCAAGGCGATGGACACCGGCCTTTTCAACGAGGAGATCTTCGACCGGCTGGTCGAGTACTCGGGACGCACCAACTTCGACGCGGGCATTCGCAAGATCGGCCTGATGACCGTCGAAGAGGTTGCTGAGAGCATCAAGGCTCGTTCCGTCACCCTTCGCTCGGTGCTGTTGGCGTTGGTTGGCCTGACGATCATCTTCACCGTGGGCGGAATGCTGCAAATCGGTCACGCAGCGGGTGAGTACGCGCAAAGCTCGATGTTCTGACGATGCACTCGCTGATTGAATTGCTTTGGCATGAATTCCGGGCACTGCCGCGCGAAGTGGTCGCTGGCGCGATGGCGATGCTGGGCTTGTTCGCCGGGAGCTTCCTGAATGTGGTCGTGTGCCGGTTGCCCCGCATGCTGGAGATGCAGTGGGCGCGTGAGAATGCGGAGTGGGCCGGCCAGGTGCCGCCGGTCACGCCCGCTTTCAATCTCGCATGGCCCCCGTCGCATTGCCCGCATTGCGAGACGCGCATCGCGGCGCGTCACAACTTCCCGTTGCTGAGCTTCCTTTTCCTGCGCGGCCGCTGCGCGCACTGCCGCTCGGGAATTTCTCTGCGCTATCCGCTCGTGGAGCTGGCCGTCGGGGTCATGTTCGCGGGCATCGCATGGCGGTTCGTGCCGTCGATGCAATACCTCACGATGCTGGCATGGTGCGGCTTCGGTGCGGTGTTGCTGGCGCTGACACTGATCGACGTCGACACGCGGCTGTTGCCCGATGCCCTCACGCTGCCGCTGCTGTGGGCGGGCTTGCTGTGCAGCGTGGCGGGGCTGACACTGCCCATCGACGACGCCGTGCTCGGCGCCGCGTTGGGTTACGGTGTCATGGCCGCGATTGCGGGCGCTTATCGACGGCTGACGGGGGAAGACGGACTCGGCGGTGGCGATGCCAAGCTCGTCGCGGCGTGTGGCGCCTGGCTCGGCTGGGTCGGCATGCCGCTGATGCTGGCGTTCGGCGCGGCGGCGGCGACACTCGCCTTCGCGGGGCTCGGGCTGTGGCGCGGCCGCACCTTGCGCGAGCCGCTGCCGTTTGGTCCGTGGCTGTGTCTGGGCGCGCTGGCAAGCCTGCTATGGGGCGAACCGCTCCTGGACCTGTGGTTGCGCGCGCGCGGCTAACGCTGTCGGCTCGGGCGTTGCCACGCGCGATGCGTCCGCCGCCAGCGTCCCCGCATTCTGCATCGACGCCGGTGCGCGTCCCAATATCAGGTCCGCCGCTTTTTCCCCGATCATCATCGACGGCGCGTTGGTATTGCCACCGATGAGCGTCGGCATGATCGACGCATCGACCACACGTAACCCTTCCACGCCACGCACCTTCAATTCGGGATCGACGACCGACGCGGCATCGCTACCCATCCGGCAAGTGCCGACCGGATGGTAGATGGTGTCGGCGCGCGCACGGATCAGCGCGGTGAGCGCTTCGTCCGACTCGATGCCCCGGCTGTGCAACTCCTGTCCACCGAACTGCGCGAGTGACGGCGCCGCGAGAATGCGCCGGATCACGCGCGCGCCGCGCAGCAATGTGTCGACGTCCTCTTGCGCTTGCAGAAACGCGGGGTCGATGTGCGGCGCATCGCGCATGTCGGCGGATGCGAGCGTCACCCGCCCGCGGCTCTTGGGACGCAGCACGCATGCGTGCAACGACAAGCCACGCCGCCAGTGCAGACGGCGATTGTGGTTGTCACAGATTCCCACGAGGAAGTGCATCTGCAAATCCGGGCGCGCGAGCGACGGATCGCTCTTGAGAAAGCCGCCTGCTTCGGCGATGTTGCTGGCGAACAGGCCGCGCCGGTTGCGCAGATAGTCGAGACCCTGGGTGAGCAGATGCCACAAGCCGGCCGGCGTATAGCCGACCAGATCGCGATGCGCGACGTATTTGTTGATGATGAAGTCGATGTGATCCTGCAAATTCTCACCGACGCCCGGCGCATCGACGCGCACTTCCAATCCGTGCGAGCGCAGATGGTCGGCGGGACCGATGCCGGAACACATCAGCAGTTGCGGCGAGTTGAACGCCCCCGCGCTCAGCACCACTTCCGCCCGCGCACGGATCGTCTGGAGTGCGCCGTGACGTTGCAGTTTGACGCCCGCTGCGCGCTTGCCGTCGAAGACGATGCGCTGCACGACGGCGTCGGTAATGACGTGCAGATTCGCCCGCGATTTTCCGTGCAGATAGGCGCGTGCGGCATTGCATCGCTCGCCGTCTTTCTGCGTCACCTGATAGATGCCCGCGCCTTCGTATTGCGCGCCGTTGAAGTCGTCGCTGACCGGAAACCCGGCTTCGCGCGCGGCCTCGACGTAGTGTTGCGAGAACGGATTGACCGTGCGCAGATCGGAGACGTTGAGCGGGCCGCCGCTGCCGTGCCAGGCGTTGGCGCCGCGCGCGTTGTTTTCGTTGCGGCGGAAGTAGGGAAGCACGTCGTCCCATCCCCAACCGGTGCAGCCGGCCTGCGCCCAGTCGTTGTAATCGTCCGGATGGCCGCGTGTGTAGATCATCGCGTTGATCGAACTCGAGCCGCCGAGACCGCGTCCGCGCGGCTGGTAGCCCTGACGGCCTGCGAGGCCCGCTTGCGGTGTCGTGCGATAGCCGTAGTTGCGACGCGATCGGAACGGCACCAGTGCGGCCAGACCGAGCGGCAAACGCACGAGAAAACTGTCGTCGGGCGGGCCCGCCTCGATGAGCGCGATCGTGCGATCCGGTGCACCGTCGGCCAACCGCGCGGCCAACGCGCAACCGGCAGAGCCGCCGCCGACAATGACGTAGTCATAGTCCATGCTGTCATCCTCCCTTGGATGGGCACTGCATCAACTGCCAGGTTGATTTCTTGTTCGCTGCTTTTGGTTTTTTTGTGATGCGCGTCTTTTTCTTGTGCCGCGCTGCGCGGTCGGCACTTCATGAGTGAGCCCTCGCAGCGGCACTCATTGTAGGCAGACAATCCCTGTGCCCGGGGGCGAAGTGAAGCATTCCTCTAATTTTTACGAGCGCGTGAACCTAGCCGCTATGATGAAAGGATGCATATAAAGTGAGCGTCCCATGTTGTTTTCATGGGCCTACGGAGACACGGATGACTGAAGCCTGGCAGACCCACGACGTCACCAATCAGGTGCCGCCGCTCACGGAGTACAACCTTTACGCCACTGACAACGCCCTGCAAGCCGCCGTGACGGCGTTCGGCGCGCAGTGGCATGCGAAGGATCTGCATCGTCAGGGCGCGCGTCTGGGCGAGGCTGAGGTGCAGCAGTGGGCGCAGACGGCCAATCGTCACGAACCGGAACTGCAATCCTTCGATCCGCAAGGCAATCGCATCGACCACGTCGAGTTTCATCCCGCGTGGCATGCGCTCATGGGCCTGTTGCGCGGCGCACAACTCCAGTCGCTGCCGTGGGCGCATCCGCGCGGTGGCGTGATGGCCGCGCGTACGGCGTCGTACTTTCTGCACGCACAGAACGAGGCCGGCGCGTTGTGCCCCACGACCATGACGTTCGCGAGCATTCCCGTGCTCGCCAAGGAGCCCGCGCTCTTTGCGTCGATCAAGGACAAGCTGCTCGCGCCGCAGCACGATCCGCGCGACGTGCCGCTCGCGCAGAAGCACGCCATCCTCATCGGCATGGGCATGACGGAGAAGCAGGGCGGCTCCGACGTTCGCACCAACACGACCACTGCGACCGAACGCGGCGATGGCACGTTCTCACTCGTTGGCCACAAGTGGTTCTTCTCGGCGCCGCAGTGCGACGCCCATCTGGTGCTCGCGCGTGACAGCGATAGCGACGCGCTCTCGTGTTTCTTCGTGCCGCGCTATACGCCGGACGGCCGCAAGAATGCCGTGCAGATTCAGCGTCTCAAGGACAAGCTCGGCAACCGTTCCAATGCGAGTAGCGAGGTCGAGTTTCAGGGGGCCTATGGCACGCGCGTCGGTGCACCGGGGCGCGGTATTCCCACGATCATCGAGATGGCCACGTACACGCGGCTCGATTGCGTGATCGGCAGCGCGGCGATGATGCGCGCGGGGGTCGTGCAGGCGATTCATCACGCGCGGCATCGCACGGCGTTCGGTGCGAAGCTCGTCGATCAGGATCTGATGACGACGGTGCTCGCGGATCTTGCGCTGGAGTCGGAGGCGGCGACGTGGCTCGCGATGCGCCTTGCGCAGGCGTTCGACGCGAGTGCGTCCGACGACGATTCCCCCGTGGAGCGCGCGTGGCGGCGCATCGTGCTGCCCGCTGCGAAGTTCTGGGTGTGCAAGCGCGCGCTCGAACTCGCGGGGGAATGCATGGAGGTCTGGGGTGGCAACGGCTACGTCGAGACCGGGCCGCTCGCGCGCCTGTATCGCGAGGCGCCCGTCAACTCGATCTGGGAAGGCTCGGGCAACGTGATGTGTCTCGATGTGTTGCGCGCCATCAGCCGTGAGCCCGACGTGGCGCAAAGCTGGTTCCAGTGGCTCGAAAAGCGCACCGGATCGCACGCGACGTTGCGCGCTGCATTGGCGCAACTGCACGGCTGGCTGGCCGCCGATCCGGCAACGCATGCGGTGCGTGCGCGGGCCATCGCCCAGCAGGTGGTGCTGCTCTCGCAAGCGGCGTTGCTGCTCGAGCACGCGCCGGCCGAACTGGCGCACGGTTTCATCGAGAGCCGCTTCTCGACTGCCGGCGGACGGGTCTACGGCGTGATGCCCGACACGCTCGCCGCAGGTGTCCAACGCGCCTGGCTCGACCGGGCTTTTCTCGCATAACGCAAACTAACGCAAACTAACGCAAACTAACGCAAACTAACGCAAACTAACGCAAACCATCTATCGATGGTGCCGGGCGGCACGCAGGCGTGCCGGCGGCGATCACAGGGCGACAGGGAGGAGACGACATGGGACACAACCATGAGTTGAACGGTTTGCACGAGGCGGTGCCGGCGGCACTGGAGACCTCGGCGGGTGACGACATCGCCCGCGCAGTGCTATTACCTCGCTTCGACGCGATGCGCCGCGCACACGACGCCGCGCCGCAAGTCGACTGGCCGACGCGCAAACGTCATCTGCAAGCACTGCAAGCGATGCTTCGCAAGTATCGCGAGCCGTTTGCCAAGGCCATCGATGAAGATTTCGGCGGCCGGTCGGCGCAAGAGACGGACATGCTGGAATTGTTTCCGTCGCACGGCAATCTCAAGCATGCGCTTTCCCATACGCGTCGCTGGATGCGCGGCTCGCAGGGGTGGGCGAACCTGTGGATGCTGCCGGCGCGCCGTGCGATCGTTCCGCAGCCGCTGGGGGTCGTTGGCGTGATCGTGCCGTGGAATTACCCGCTGTTCCTCGCCGTCGGCCCGCTGACCGATGCCCTGGCGGCAGGCAATCGCGTGATGATCAAGGTGTCGGAAGTCACGCCACGCTTTGCGGAGGTTTTCGCGGCGGCGGTGGCCGAGGCGTTTCCGCCGGAATGGGTCACGGTCGTGACGGGGGACGCGCAGGTCGCTCGCGCCTTTTCGACGTTGCCGTTCGACCATCTGCTGTTCACGGGGGCGACGTCGATCGGCCATCACGTGATGCGCGCGGCGAGTGAACATCTCACGCCGGTGACGCTCGAGCTCGGCGGCAAGTCGCCCGCCATCATCGGGCCGGGCGCGCGCTGGGAGCACGCGGTGGAGCGCATCATGCTCGGCAAGCTGGTCAACGCGGGGCAGACCTGCGTGGCGCCCGACTATGTGCTCGTGCCGCGCGAGAAGCTGGAGGCTTTCGTGACGACGGCCGCGCAGGTGGCGGCGCGTCTCTACCCGGACGCCGTGAACAATCCGCAGTACACGAGCATCGTGTCGGCACGTCACTTCGAGCGGTTGTCGGGGCTGGCCGCCGAGGCGGCGGCGCAGGGGGCCACGTTGCACGAACTGTTCGATACCCCGGCGCAGGCGTTGCGCAGACGTCTGCCGCCCGTGGTGCTCACCGGCGTGCACGACGGCATGCGCGTGATGCGCGAGGAGATCTTCGGGCCGCTGCTGCCCGTGGTGCCGTACGACGATCTGGACGCAGCCATCGCTTACGTGAACGAGCGGCCGCGGCCGCTGGCGCTGTATGTGTTCGACACCGATAACGCGCGCATCGATCAGGTGGTGGACGGCACGATTTCCGGTGGCGTGACGATCAACGATACGTTGCTGCATGTGGCCGAGCATGCGCTGCCGTTCGGTGGCGTGGGCGCGTCGGGCATGGGCGGGTACCACGGCGAGGCGGGCTTTCGCACGTTCTCCAAGGAGAAGCCGATCTTCCGGCAGGCGCGCTGGAACGGCGCTGGGTTGCTCAATCCGCCCTACGGCAAGCTGTTCGCCGCCATGATCCGGCAGTTGCTGCGCTGATAGAGGCGTTTAGATGCGTGGATAGCTGCTTGAGCTGCGTGAACTGCTGGTCGAGCTACCGGCGCTAAATGGCTGCCTGAATCTCTGGGGGCTTGCATCTGGCGTCGAGACAAAACAAAACCCCCGCCGGTTCGACCCGG
Organism: Pandoraea sp. ASV26; assembly: GCF_016428915.1. GTDB lineage: Bacteria > Pseudomonadota > Gammaproteobacteria > Burkholderiales > Burkholderiaceae > Pandoraea. Next base: position 28,490 of record NZ_JAELTP010000026.1, on the reverse strand, counting down.
GCGGGGGTTTTGTTTGGCGGCCACCGGTCGAAACCGATGGCTGCCGGGCGATGCTGTCCTCGATCAGGCCACGGCGCGCAGGCCGGCGTCGGCCAGCAGGGCGTCGGCGCGATCGGTCGCTTCCCACGTGAATTCCGGCTCTTCACGGCCAAAGTGGCCGTAGGAAGCGGTCTTCTCGTAGATCGGACGCAGCAGGTCGAGCATCTGGATGATGCCCTTCGGACGCAGATCGAAGTGCTTCTCGACCAACTCGGCGATGCGTTGATCGCTGATCTTGCCGGTGCCGAAGGTGTTGACCATGACCGACGTCGGACGGGCCACGCCGATGGCGTACGAAACCTGAATCACGCACTTCGAGGCCAGACCGGCGGCCACGATGTTCTTCGCGACGTAGCGGCCGGCGTAGGCTGCCGAGCGGTCGACCTTCGAGGGGTCCTTGCCCGAGAACGCGCCGCCACCGTGCGGTGCGGCACCGCCGTAGGTGTCGACGATGATCTTGCGGCCCGTGAGGCCGGCGTCGCCTTGCGGGCCACCGATCACGAAACGGCCGGTCGGGTTCACCAGGAACTTGACGTCGCCCTTGATCAGGTTGGCCGGCAGCACCGGCTTGATGACTTCTTCGATCACGGCTTCGCGCAGGGCTTCGAGCGCGATGTCCGGCGCGTGTTGCGTGGAAAGCACGACGGTGTCGATGCTGTGCGGACGGCCATCGACGTACTTGATGGTGACTTGCGACTTGGCGTCCGGGCGCAGCCAGGGCAGACGGCCGTCACGGCGCACTTGCGACTGGCGCTCGACCAGACGGTGCGACAGGTAGATCGGCAGCGGCATGAGTTCCGGCGTTTCATCGCAGGCGTAGCCGAACATCAGGCCCTGGTCGCCCGCGCCCTGATCGAGGTTGTCGTCATGCGCACGGTCCACGCCCTGGGCGATGTCCGGCGACTGGCGGTCATAGGCGACCAGCACGGCGCAACCCTTGTAGTCGATGCCATATTCGGTGTTGTCGTAACCGATGCGGCGAATCGTTTCGCGCGCGACTTGCTGGTAGTCGACCGTGGCGGTCGTGGTGATTTCGCCAGCCAGCACGACGAGACCCGTGTTGCAAAGCGTTTCGGCAGCAACGCGGGCGTATTTGTCCTGCTTCAGGATGGCATCGAGAACGGCGTCAGAAATCTGGTCAGCAACCTTGTCCGGGTGACCTTCAGAAACCGATTCGGAGGTAAAAAGATAATCGTTCGCCACTTCTGGCTCCTCTAAACGAATTTGGCGACTCACGTAGCCGTCATCGGAGGGGAAGCGGCGACGCTTTAGCGGAAAGTTGGTCGAAAGAACTGCCTGGGTAGGTTGGCTCAGTCGAATCGCCCCGCAAGTTGTCAGTTAACTCGGCGATGTCGCTTATTATACGCCCCTGAAGAAATTCTGCTGGCGACATGGCAACCACTCCCAAGAAAACCCTCGGTTACTACCTCAGCGTTGGCCTGCTGCGCGGGCTGAACCTGCTGCCCTATAGCTGGGTCGCGCGCTTCGGCGCGGGCCTGGGGCGGGTGCTTTACGCCCTTCCCAGCTCGCGCAAGCGCGTGGTGCACACCAATTTGCGCCTGTGTTTCCCCCATTGGGACGACGCGACGCGTGAACGGGTCGCCAAGGCGTCGTTCGTGCATGCCATTCGCAGCTACGCCGAGCGCAGCGTGCAATGGTTCGCCGACGGCAAGAAGCTGGAGCGGCTCATCGAACTCGATTCGGCGGTCGATCTGCGCGACCCGAACATGCCGCCGACGATTCTGCTCGGATTCCACTTCGTGGGCATCGAGGCGGGCTCGGTGTTCATCAATTACTCGCTGCACCGGCCTTGCGCATCGCTCTATACCCCGATGTCGAACCCGGCGTTCGACGCCATGGCGCGCGAGCAGCGCGGCCGTTTCGACGCGGAAATGATCCCGCGCGGCGACAGTGCCCGCGACGTGCTGCGCATGTTCCGCAAAGGCAAGCCGGTCATGCTGGCGGCCGATATGGACTACGGTGCGCGAAATTCCACGTTCGTGCCGTTTTTCGGCGTTCCCACCTGCACGCTGACGTCCGTTTCCCGCCTCGCTGAAGTCGGCCGGGCCCAGATCCTGCCGTTTATCGGCGAGGTGCTGCCCAACTACAAGGGCTACCGCCTCAAGGTGTTTCCGGTTTGGGAGAACTACCCGAGCGGCGACCCGGACGCCGACGCGCGCCGGATGAATGCGTTCCTCGAAGAACAGATTCTCAAGATGCCGGAGCAGTACTACTGGGTGCACAAGCGCTTCAAGACCCGTCCGCCCGGCGAGCCGGGCGTGTATTGACCGGCACCGGATGCGCGTCGACCTTCTCCACTACAATAGCGGCATGAAGCTCAAATTCCTCAAGATGCAAGGCGCCGGTAACGACTTTGTCGTGATCGACGGCATCTCGCAGACCATCGATTTCACGCCCGAGCAGTGGCGTGCGCTCGCCGATCGCCATTTCGGCGTGGGCGCCGATCAGCTTTTGCTCGTCGAACGCTCGGCCCTGCCGGGGGTGGACTTCCGCTACCGCATCTTCAACGCCGACGGCGGCGAGGTGGAGCATTGCGGCAACGGCGCGCGCTGCTTCCTGAAGTTCGTGCGCGACGCCGGGCTGACCGACAAGCGTTCGGTGCGCGTTGAAGTGCAGCAGGGCGTGATCACGCTCACGATGCGCGACGACGGCCAGGTCAGTGTGGATATGGGCGCGCCGATTCTCACGCCGTCCGACGTGCCGTTCGACGCCAGCGGCCTGGAAAGCCGCCGCGAAGGCGACGACACGCTCTGGCCGCTCGACGTGGCGGGCAAGACGACTTGGATTTCCGTGGTCTCGATGGGCAACCCGCACGCCGTGCAGGTGGTCGATAACGTGGACACCGCACCGGTTCTGACGGACGGCCCGCTTGTCGAGCGTCACGCCCGCTTCCCGCGCCGCGTGAACGCCGGCTTCTTGCAGGTGGTGGACAAGCATCATGCGCGTCTGCGCGTGTACGAGCGTGGGGCCGGCGAGACGCTCGCCTGCGGTACCGGCGCGTGCGCGGCCGCGGTGGCGGGCATCCGCCGCGGGTTGCTGAGCGCGCCCGTGGCCATCGAAACGCATGGCGGCACGCTCACCATCGACTGGGAGGGCGCGAGCCATCCGGTCATCATGACGGGGCCGGCCACCACGGTCTTCGAAGGCACGATCGAGATCTGACGCAAAGCGTCGGTTCCGGCGCCGTGCTCCGGCAGCAGGACGGTACGATATTGGTTTCTCACGGATTCTGATTTAGCGACCCAGGCGGCCGCGGGCCACCCTTGTGCTCGGGGGCGGTTGGCGGCAGTTGACGAACAGCAGACGGACACTCATGAACGACCGAGATATTGCGGAATACCTGATCGCGCATCCCGACTTCTTCGAGCGCCATGCCGAATTGCTGGCCGGTGTGCGGCTTACCAGCCCGCATGGTCAGCGTGCGGTGTCGCTGCAAGAGCGCCAGATCGAGATGCAGCGCGAGAAGACCAAGCAGATCGAGCGACGCCTCGCCGAACTGATGCGCTACGGTCACGAAAACGACGACATCTCGGGCAAATTGCATCGGTGGACGCTCGGCCTGCTCGGTGAGCGCGATCCGCACGCCTTGCCCGAGGCCATCGCCCGCGGCCTGCGCGACGTCTTCAATGTGCCCTTCGCGGCCGTGCGTCTGTGGAACGTGGCGGCGCCGTATCAACCGGCTGAATTCGCCCGCAGCGTGAGCGAAGAGGTGAAGATCTTCGCGTCGAGTCTGGCTACACCGTATTGCGGTGCCAATACCGGCTTCGAAGCGGTGACGTGGCTCGGCGCACCGAGCGATCCGGCCTCCGTTGCGCTGCTCGCCCTGCGCGATCCGCAAACACCCGATGGGCCGATCTTCGGCCTGCTCGTGATGGGTTCGGAAGACGCCCGCCGCTTCCACGACGGCATGGCGACCGACTTCCTCACGCAGATCGGCGAGCTGGCCGGGGCCGCGCTCGGCAAGCTGCGCGCCAACGACTGAGCGACGGATGGACGCCGGGTCCGCGGCCATCTGACGACTTCATCCCCCGCACCTCATGGTCACGTCGACCCGTTCGTCACGCCTTGCCAGCGGGGCATCCAAAGCCCGGTCCGGCCGCGCCTCGCCACACTCGTCAGGCTCGCCGGACCGCGCTCGCAAGCCCAAGACGGCGGGCCATGTGCCGGGCGCGAATACGTCCGGCTTGACCGAAATATCCGGCACGCCCGCCGCGACTGAAGCGACTGAAGCGGCTGACGCCACGGACATACCGTTGGCGCCGGGCATCCGCAGCTACCTCACCTCACTCGCCAGCGAGCGCAAGCTTGCCGCGCTCACCCTCGAGAACTACACGCGCGACCTGCGCCAGTTGCAGCGTCTGGCACGTGGCCGCGCACTCGAATCGCTTCAGCACGGCGACATTCGCCGCTTCGCCATGCAGTTGCACAGCGAGGGCCTCGTCGGCCGCTCGATTGCTCGCAAACTCTCCGCCTGGCGTGGCTATTTCGCGTGGCTCGCGCAGCGCACTGCGCTGGCCGCCAACCCGGTCGAAGGCGTGCGCGCACCCAAACAGCCCAAGCCGTTGCCGAAGGCCCTGTCGCCCGATCAGGCGTGCGCGCTGGTCGAGCACGTGTCCGGCACGTCGGCCGAGGCCGTGCGCAACCGGGCGATGTTCGAACTGTTGTATTCGTCGGGTCTGCGTCTGTCGGAGCTGACCGGCCTCGACCATCGCTACGTGGACGCGGACGGTTATCGGTCCGCGAGCTGGCTGGATCTGTCCGAACGTGAAGTGGTCGTGACCGGCAAGGGTAACAAGCGGCGTCGCGTGCCCGTGGGCGAGAAGGCGGCGCAGGCGCTCTCCGACTGGCTCGGCATGCGCTCACCCCTGGCAACGGCCGAGCCGCATGCGCTCTTCCTGTCGGCGCGCGGCAAACGCATCGGCGCGCGCGCGGTGCAGCAGGGGCTGGCGCGTCACGCGCTCGCGGCCGGGCTGCCGACTCACGTCCACCCGCACATGCTGCGTCACTCGTTCGCCACGCACGTTCTGCAATCGTCCGGCGATCTGCGCGCCGTGCAGGAAATGCTCGGCCACAGCAATATTTCGACCACGCAGATCTACACGAAGCTCGACTTTCAGCATCTCGCGAAGGTCTACGATCAGGCGCATCCGCGCTCGCGCAAGAAGCCCTGAGCTTTGCGGCGCACGGCGCGACTCGGTGTAGAATCGCGTCCTTCCCCAGCAAGTCCCGCATGTTGCCCGTGTGACGGGTGTTGCCCCCGTATGGCGATGCCGCCATGTCTGCCATGCGTGTTCCGTGCGTTTCGTGCATTCCATGCGTTTCGCGCGACTTGCCGCCACTCTGTATGCAACCGTTGGTCCGTCCCGCATGAATACCTTGACCCTCAAGCCCGGCAAAGAAAAGTCCTTGCTGCGCCGTCACCCCTGGATTTACGCCACCGCCGTGGCGCGCGTGGACGGCAAGCCGGCTTCCGGCGCAACGGTCGTGGTGCGTGCCGCCGACGGGCGTTTCCTCGCGCGCGCCGCGTTCAGCCCGGTCTCGGCCATCCGCGCGCGCGTGTGGACGTTCGACGAAAACGAGCCGGTCGATCATGCCTTCTTCAAGCGTCGCGTGTCGGCAGCCCTCGCGTATCGCGAGCAGATGGTGCGCGACACGGGTGCAACGCGCCTGATCTTCGGCGAGGCCGACGGCCTGCCGGGCCTGATCGTCGACCGCTATCAGTCCGCTCCCGGCGCGCCGGTAACGGATCAACTCGTGTGCCAGTTCATGGCGGCGGGCGTGGAGGCCTGGAAGGACGCCATCGTCAAGGCGCTCACCGGCGTGACCGGTTGCCCGAACGTCTACGAGCGCTCCGACGCCGCCGTGCGCGAACGCGAAGGTCTGCCGAGCATCACCGGTGTGCTCGCGGGCGCCGAGCCGCCCGAAGCGCCCGAGTTCCTCACGACGTACGAAGGCGGCGTGAAGTATTACGTCGACGTGCGCAAGGGACACAAGACCGGCTTCTACGTCGACCAGCGCGACAACAGGCTGCTCGTGCAGCAGCAGGCGAAGGGCAGCGACGTGCTCAACTGCTTCTGCTACACCGGCGGCTTCTCGCTGGCGGCGTTGGCAGGCGGTGCGCAGAGCGTGCTGTCGATCGACTCGTCGGGCGAGGCGCTGGCGATTGGCGCGCGTAACGTCGAACTCAATGGTTTCGACGCCAGCCGTGCCGAGTGGCGCGATGCCGACGTCTTCAAGACCCTGCGCGCCTTGCGCGAAGAGGGACGCACGTTCGACATGATCGTGCTCGATCCGCCCAAGTTCGCCCCGTCGGCCCATCACGTGGACCGTGCGGCTCGCGCGTACAAGGACATCAATATGGCGGGCTTCAAGCTGCTGCGTCCGGGCGGTCAGTTGCTGACGTACTCGTGCTCGGGCGCCATCGATGCCGATCTGTTCCAGAAGATCGTGGCGGGTGCCGCAGTCGATGCCGGTGTCGACGCACGCATTCTGCGTCGCCTGTCGGCGGGCATGGATCACCCGATGCTCACGCAATTCCCCGAAGGCGAATACCTCAAGGGGCTTTGGTTACAGCGTATGTGAGTGTTTGCTAACGTCGGCGTCGACCCTGGCGTCGACCGCTGCATCAGCCCCGCGTGCGTCCCGCGTTAGCCCAGCGTGAGCGCCACGACACCCAACGCGATCAGCACGGCACCGCCTACGCGGCGGTGCATCTCACCCTCGCCCAGCAAACGCACGCCGAGCAGCGCGGCGATCATCATCGACATCTCCCGTGCCGGGGCGACGTGCGAGACCGGCGCGTACTTGAGCGCCGTCAGGATCAGGAAGTAGGACATCGGTGAGATCAGCGCGATCAGCACGATCTTGCGCCAGTTCGACTGCCAGAGCATGACCATGCGCGCGGGACGCGAGCACGCCATCGGCGCCGAGAGCACCACGCGCAACACGTTCTCCAGGTAGTAATAGACGAGCGGTGCGAGCAGCAGGGTGCGGATGGCGTAGGCGTCGGCCAGCGTATACGCCGCGATGAAACCGCCTGTGAGCACGCCCCAGCCGGCACCGGCGTGCATGCTGCCGCGCCGGAACAGGCGCTCGCCCCCGGCGATGATCAGCACGCCGCAGACCACCAGCCCGATGCCGACGAGCGCCAGCCAGCCCGGGCGTTCGCCCAGCAGAACGATGGCGCCCAGCGACGACAGCAGTGGCCCGGTGCCGCGCGCGAGCGGGTAGACGACCGACAGATCGCCCACCCGGTAGCCGCGCTGCAAGACCAGCGTATAGCCGTAATGCAGCACGGCGCTCGCCGCGATGACGGCCCAACCCATTGCCGTGGGCCAACTGGCCTTGGCGTCGATCAGGAGGAAAAGCGCCAGCGGCGTGTAGAGCACGACGGTGAGCAGCGCATAGAGGAAGACGAGCTGCGGGCCGCCCCCTTCGCTGGTGTCGATGCGTTTGGCGAGAAAATTCCAGGCGGCGTGCAGAAATGCGGCGGTGACGACAAGGGCGAGAGCGGTGGGCGACATGGCGACGGTTGTTTTTTTGTGACAATTGTATGACGCATTGCCCGTCCACTTCCGGTCACTTTCGGTTATGTTCAGCCGGCAGCCTCCGGCGTTTCCCCGTACGCCCTCACTTTTTGCAACTCGGTTGCAGCGCTGGCGGCGCTGTGCTTAAATCGATTCATGAGCCTTACTCAACTACAACCGTATCTGGAAGCGGCCCGCACGAGCTTGCAGGAGCAATCGGGCCGCGTGACCTCGGGGCGTGTCCGCGTGCTGGCGCTGCTGCTCAAGGCAGGCCGGCCGCTCACCCATCAGGAAGTGCTGGCCGATCTGGCCACCGACACCGATCCGCTCGATCGCGTGACGGCCTACCGTGTGCTCGACTGGCTGGTCGCGCAGGGCTGGGCCATCAAGCAGGCCGGCGACGACCGTATCTTCCGCTTCGTCATGGCCGAGCACGTCGATCCGCAGCGTGCCGCGTCGCCTCGTCCGCATACGCAACACGGTCATTTCCGCTGTGTACGCTGTCACCGGACCTTCTGTCTTGACGATTGGCCCCAGCACCCCCAATTGAGTGAGCGCGAACTCAAGCGCCTGCCCAAGGGTTTCGTGGGCGAACAGGTCGAGCTGATGATTCATGGCACTTGCGCCCAGTGCGCCGGCGCCCCCAACTGACGCGTCTCCAGCCGCTTTTTGCTACCTCGGGTACAGTGAGCGACATTCAGGCGGCCTCGGGCGCGCCGCATCACAACAGGACATTGCATTCATGACCCCCGTCACCATCCTGACCGGCTTTCTCGGCAGCGGGAAAACCACGTTGCTCAAGCGCATCCTGACCGAAGCGCATGGCATGAAGATCGCCGTCATCGAAAACGAATTCGGCGAAGAGAACATCGATAACGACATCCTCGTGCAGGAGAACGCCGAGCAGATCGTGCAGATGAGCAACGGCTGCATCTGCTGCACGATCCGTGGCGATCTGGTGCAGGCGCTGTCCGATCTGAACAGCCAGCGCGATGCAGGCAAGATCCAGTTCGATCGCGTGGTGATCGAGACGACCGGTCTGGCCAACCCCGGCCCGGTAGCGCAGACCTTCTTCATCGACGACGAAGTGGCCGATACCTACCGGCTCGATGCCATCATCACGCTGGTCGACGCCAAGCACGGCCCGCAGCAGCTCGATCAGCACGAAGTGGTGCAGCGTCAGGTGGGCTTCGCCGACCGTCTGTTCATCACCAAGGCCGATCTGGTCACGCCGGAGGTGCTGCACGATCTGAAGCACCGCCTCGCGCACATGAACCCGCGCGCGCCGCAGCAGGTGGTCGACTTCGGTCAGGCCGACCTCAAGCAGATCTTCGACATCCACGGCTTCAACCTGAACGACAAGCTGGATATCGATCCGGACTTCCTGGCTGCCGACGAGCATTCGCACGACCACGGCCATGACCATGACCACGATCATTCGCACTGCGATCACGATCATGGCCAGTGCGCTCACGAAGGTCACGACCACGGGCACCATCACCACCATGCGCATCACGACGACGCCATCAAGTCGTTCGTCTTCCGCAGCGAGAAGCCATTCGATCCGGCCAAGCTGGAGGATTTCCTCGGGAGCATCCTACAGGTGTACGGCGAACGCTTATTGCGTTATAAAGGCGTATTAAACATGCGCGGCATCGACCGACGGGTCGTGTTCCAGGGCGTGCACCAGATGATGGGCAGCGACGTGGGCACGAAATGGCAACCCGGAGAGACGCCGAACACCAAGATGGTGTTCATTGGTGCCGAGCTGCCGAAAGACATCATCCTGCAAGGGCTGGAGCGCTGTCTGGTCTGAACGGGACTGCCGAATCGGTCGACGGGAAACCCCTTAACCGGGGCTTTCCGATGATTCGGTTACAATACCTGCCCACTGGGCTGTCGCCAGCGAATCGACGCGGCATTCCGGGGGGGTAGGCAGGGGAGCAACGCCATGGCCACCGCCTCTCGCAAGACTGCCACCGCACGCCCTACGCCCCGGTCTGAACCGGTGCCGGATGCGGGCGCCAAGCGTGCTCCAGCAGGCAAATCGAAGACGGGCGAGAAGGTCGCCGCCAAAAAGGCCGCGCCCAAATCGTCCGGCAGGAACGTAACCCAAGAAGCCGCCCGCGGCATCGCCGGTAAGCAAGACGTCCCATCTGCTGCGGGGGCGTCGCCGGACTATCCGAAAGAGACGCCACAAAAACCCATGAGCAAGAAAAGACTTTTGACCGAGGCCGAAATTCTGAAGATGGGCGAGAAGGACTACATGAATGAAGATCAACTCGCCTTCTTCAAGGATCGTCTGGAAACTCTGCAAGCTGACATTCTGCGCAACGCCGGTCAAACCACCGAGAACCTCCGGGAAACCATTCTGGTCCCGGACCCGGCTGACCGCGCCACGATCGAAGAGGAGCACGCTCTTGAACTGCGTACCCGTGATCGTGAACGCAAGCTGCTGAAGAAAGTGCAGCAATCGCTCGCCCGCATTGACTCCGGCGAGTACGGCTGGTGCGAGGAAACCGGTGAGCCGATCGGCATCCCGCGTCTGCTCGCCCGCCCGACGGCCACCCTGTCGCTCGAAGCGCAGGAACGTCGCGAACTGCGTCAAAAGCTGTTCGGCGACTGATCGCAGCACGCAACCCGGCCCGATGCCGCGCGGTGGCGGCAAGTGAGTCCATCGGGCCCAGAGGTTTGCCAAAGGCATGTTTTCACGACATGCCTTTTTTTATTGTCCTTTTGACGCCGGCCGGTCGGCCACGCTGCGCGCGCCCCGCACTGTCGCTTGCACGCAACGCAAGGTAAGGCTCGCGGCCATGCCTGCTTTACGGCATAATTGCAACTCAGTTGCAATTTCGTCCTTTCCATGCCGTCCATCGAATCCGTCTCTCGCCAATGGCGTGCGTTTTTGCGCACGCAGACTGGCCGTGGGCGAAGCGGCTGGATCGCGTGGCTCATCGTCGCGCTGGTCTGCGTGCAGATGTGGGGGCTGCAACACGAAATTTCCCATGCGCGCGCCTTGTCCGGCAGCGTGCAGAGTGGGTCGGCAACCGTCAATTCGAACGACTCGGACCTTTCGGACGATGCGGCGCTCACGCTTGCCGAGGATAGCGCTGCGGCATCGACGCAGGTCGACCTCGGTCATCATCACCATCATTGCCATCTGTTTGAGGGCGCGACGCTGGCCGCGGCGATGGCCGTCGCCGTCTGGCAATGGCATGGCGACGCCGCCACGGCGAATGCCCTGCGGCGGACCACCGGCCGCACTCACGCGAGTGCGCTTCAACGCCCGTTCGATTCTCGCGCCCCGCCGCTGGCGGTCTGACCTGACGCGTTCTCTCGCGTTTTTCCGCGCTTTGCGCGCGAACTCCTGCCGACATCAGTACTGACGTTCACCGCCCCTCCGGCCTGTGACGGCAGTGTGCTGCTGCGCGCTCTTCCACTGTCCACCGCCTGGCGCCGGACGCGGCAGCGTTCGTTCGCACCGATTCCCGCGCTATCCGGGAGCCTCACGCCTTCGAGCGAGGCTCCCCGCACAGACTCAACGGAATACATACCGACATGGCACACCCCGCTTCGAACGCCGCGCGCAAGCGCGCGATGTTTTCGCTCGCCCCTGTTTCGCTTCCCGCCGCCCACCGTGCGCGTCGCGCACGGCCCGACCTTGCGCCGCTGCCGCTGGCGGCTGTGCTGACATTCAGCGCGCTGGCAATGACGAGCCTGTCCGCACAGGCCGCCGACGCGTCGTCGGAACCGCCGTCGGCTACCGCAGCTTCGGCCGCCACCGCTGCCCCGTCGGCACCCGAAGCCGCGCTGCCGACCACCTTCGTCACAGGAAACCCGCTCGGACGCGCCGCCGCCGACCTGACCGTGCCCGTCACCGAACTCGATGGTCGGGCGCTCACGTTGCGCCGCGCCGGCACGCTTGGCGAGACCCTCGACGGACTGCCGGGGGTCTCTGCCACGTCGTATGGTCCGAACGTCAGCCGCCCGATCATTCGCGGTCTCGACGGCGACCGTATCCGCGTGTTGCAGAACGGCACTGCGGCACTCGACGCCTCGTCGCTGTCCTACGACCACGCCGTGGCGCAAGACCCGCTGACGATCGAACGCGTAGAAATCGTGCGTGGCCCTGCGGCCTTGCTCTATGGCGGTAACGCGGTCGGTGGCGTGATCAATACCATCGACAACCGTATTCCGCGCGAATCCATCACCGGCATTTCGGGTGCGACGGACGTCAGCTACGGCGGCGCAAATCGTGAACGCGCGGGCGCGGCTCAGCTCGAATTCGGCAACGGCCAGTTCGCGTTCCATGTCGACGGCTTCGCAAGAAAGAGCGCCGACCTGCGCATTCCGGGCTTCGCGCATTCGGCGCAACAACGCGCACGCGACGACGAAGACACGCCGCAGCCGTCGGGCACGTTACCCAACAGCAACGGGCAGGTGAGCGGCGCGGCCGTGGGGGCCTCCTGGACGTGGGCCAACGGCTACACCGGGCTTTCGTACTCCGGTTACGACTCCGATTACGGCACGGTCGTCGACGCCGACACGCGCATCCGCCTGCGGCAGCAACGTCTGGCGCTGGCCAGCGAGATTCGCGATCTGAGCGGCCCGTTCTCGGCGCTTAAATTCAACTTCGGTTACACCGATTACGAGCACAAGGAAATCGAGAACGGCCAGACGGGTACGACCTTCAAGAACCACGGCTACGAGGGCCGTATCGAAGCGCGTCACGCGAAGATCGGGCCACTCGAAGGTGCCGTGGGCGTGCAGTTCTCGCAGAACACGTTCTCGGCCCTTGGGGACGAAGCTTTCGTGCCCAAGAGCGACACCACCAACGTAGCGTTGTTCGCGCTTGAGGAATGGGCCGTGAATCAGGCCGTGAAGCTCTCGTTCGGTGCGCGTATCGAGCACTCCAGCGTCAAGCCGGCGGCCGGCGGCAACGAGCGCTTCGACAATCTGCCGTCGCGCAACTTCACGCCGGGCAGTGTGTCGGCCGGGGCGGTTTTCGCGCTGGCGCCGGCATGGTCCGTCGCGCTCAACACGTCATATACCGAACGTGCGCCGACGTTCTACGAGCTGTACGCGAACGGCCCCCATCTCGCGACCGGCGTCTGGGAAATCGGCAACCCGCAGGCCAAGCTCGAAAAGGCGTTCTCCACCGATCTGTCGCTGCGTTATGAGCATGGCCCGAACAAGGGCAGCGTCGGCCTGTTCTACAGCCGCTTCACCAACTTCATTGCGCTGAACAATACGGGCGAGACGATCGTCGAGGACGACAGTAACCTGCCGGTCTATCGATACGCGGGCGTGCCGGCCGACCTCTATGGTGTGGAAGCCCAGGGCCGGGCGCGAATCTGGCAGGGCTACGGCAATCTCGATCTCGAACTGCGCGGCGATTACACGATCGGGCGCAATCGCGAGACGGGCGAACCGCTGCCGCGCATCGCGCCGCTGCGCCTGACGGCGGCGCTCGCGTACGGTCTGGGTCACTGGGGGGCGCGTCTGGAAATGGTGCACGCGAGCCACCAGGGGCGTGTGCCGGTGAACGATCTGACGACGAGCGGCTACACCACGCTGGGCGCTGCGCTCACCTATCAGTTCAAGGCGGGCGGCGCTCAGTGGCTGGCGTACCTGAAGGGCGAGAACCTGACCCATCAGGAAGTGCGATTGGCCAGTTCCGTGCTGCGCGACATTGCGCCGCAGGGTGGTCGTTCGGTTCGCGTGGGTTTGCGCACCACGTTCTAAGCGGGAACGCTCCGCAAAAACGAGGCAATTTCCGAGAAATTGCTTCGCAGCCCCGGATTCGCGCGGTGCAATGCCGCGCGAATCTCCCGATCCATGCCGCTTTTTGCGACATCGGCCTGCTAGCGAAAGCAGCACTTGTGCCTCCTCCGTCGACGCCTCTTGATATTCTTTCGATTGCCCTAAACTACAGACACATCTCGCCCGGTCAGGCGTGTCGTCACAGTCGTGAGGACGCAGCAGGCGTCCGGGCCAATCGTTACGGGGCGCGTGTCGCCCCCCGAAAAGGAACAGGCATGGAGCAATATCACGGCACCACCATCGTCTCCGTTCGGCGCGGCGATCAGGTCGCGCTCGGCGGCGACGGTCAGGTCACGCTCGGCAACATTGTGATGAAGGGCACGGCGCGCAAGGTGCGTACGATTTATGACGGCAAGGTCATGGTCGGATTCGCCGGCGCAACGGCAGACGCCTTCTCGCTGCTCGATCGTTTCGAGGCGAAGCTCCAGAAGCATCAGGGGCATCTGACGCGCTCGGCCGTCGAACTCGCCAAGGACTGGCGTACCGACCGCATGCTGCGCCGGCTCGAAGCGATGATGATCGTAGCCGACGCCGAGACCACGCTGGTCATCACCGGTAACGGCGATGTGCTCGATCCGGAGGGTGGCGTCGCCGCCATCGGTTCGGGTGGATCGTATGCACAGGCCGCGGCCCGCGCGCTGGTCGAGAACACCGACCTGACGCCGGCCGAGATCGTCAAGAAGGCGCTGACGATCGCTGGCGAAATGTGCATCTACACCAACGACAACCACATTATCGAGTCGCTGCCGCCGAAGGCAGCGAAGTGACGACGGACGACGCGCGCATCGCAGCAGGTGGACTCCTGCGGTGCGCTTTGCCGACCGGCGGCTGAACGACAGCCGACCGGCCGGGCGTCGCCCTCTGTGCGAACCCCCTAATTTGGCGAACGTCATGACCCATATGACCCCCTCCGAGATCGTTTCCGAGCTCGACAAACACATCATCGGCCAGCACAAGGCCAAGAAGGCCGTTGCGGTGGCGTTGCGCAACCGCTGGCGCCGTCAGCAGGTGGCCGAGCCCCTGCGTCAGGAAATCACGCCGAAGAACATTCTGATGATCGGTCCGACCGGTGTCGGCAAGACCGAAATCGCCCGCCGTCTGGCCAAGCTGGCCGACGCGCCGTTCATCAAGGTCGAGGCGACCAAGTTCACCGAAGTCGGCTATGTGGGCCGCGACGTGGACAGCATCGTGCGCGACCTCGCGGAAATTGCGATCAAGCAGACGCGTGAAGCCGAAATGAGGAAGGTGCGCACCAAGGCCGAAGATCGCGCCGAGGATCGCATTCTCGATCTGCTGCTGCCGACCGGGCGCGAGTCGTCGCGCGACATCCGTTTCGGTTCGGCATCGCACGAGGCTGAGCCGGTCGAAGATAACGCGACACGTCAGACGTTCCGCAAGCGGCTTCGCGAAGGTCAGCTCGACGACAAGGAAGTCGAACTCGAAGTGGAAATTCCGGTGCAGGGCATGGAGATCATGGGCCCGCCGGGAATGGAAGAGATGACCGAGCAGATCAAGGGCATGTTCGCGAGTCTGGGCAATCAGCGCAAGAAGCGCCAGAAGCTCAAGATCAAGGACGCGCTCAAGATGCTGACCGACGAAGAAGCGTCGAAGATGCTCAACGACGAAGAGGTCAAGCAGTTGGCCCTGCGTAACGTCGAGCAGAACGGTATCGTGTTCCTCGACGAAATCGACAAGATCGCCACGCGCAGCGAAGTGGGCGGCGGTGATGTGTCGCGTCAGGGCGTGCAGCGCGATCTGCTGCCGCTCGTCGAAGGCACCACGGTGAGCACGAAGTTCGGCATGATCAAGACGGATCACATCCTGTTCATCGCGAGCGGGGCATTCCATCTGGCCAAGCCGAGCGATCTGATTCCGGAACTGCAAGGCCGCTTCCCGATTCGCGTCGAACTCGAGTCGCTGTCGGTGCAGGATTTCGAAGCGATCCTCACGCAAACGGACGCCAGCCTCGTCAAGCAGTATCAGGCGTTGCTCGCGACGGAAGACGTGAATCTCGACTTCGCACCGGACGGCATCAAGCGACTCGCGGAAATCGCCTTCTCGGTCAACGAGAAGACGGAAAACATCGGGGCGCGACGTCTGTACACGGTCATCGAGAAGTTGCTCGAAGACATTTCGTACAACGCCGGCAAGCAAGGCAGCGAATCGGTGTTGATCGATGCCGAGTACGTCAATCGCTTCCTCGACGAAGTGGCGCAGAACGAAGACCTCTCGCGCTACGTGCTGTGAGATCGGCGTGACGTGAAAAAGAAAAGGCCCCTCGGGGCCTTTTTTTCGTCTGACGACAGCGCACGTTACTGCTTGACCGGTCGCTTGAGCAATTTGCGCTGCAACGTGCGGCGATGCATGTTCAGCGCGCGAGCGGTGGCCGAGATATTGCCGTTGTGTTCGGCCAGCACGCGTTGAATGTGCTCCCACTCCAGACGCGCGACCGACAGCGGCGACGGATTTTCGAAGGCTTCGTCGGCTTGGGTTTCGCTGGCGTCGCTGCGCAGCGATGCGAGGATGGTGTCCGCATTGGCCGGCTTGGCCAGATAGTTATCGGCACCGTCCTTCACGGCTTGCACGGCCGTCGCAATGCTCGCGTAACCCGTGAGCACCAGCATGCGGGCTTTCGGTTGCAACGCGCGCAGCGGCGCGATGAGCGGCAGGCCCGAGTCGTGACCCAGGTGCAGGTCGACCGAGATCAGATCGAACTGACGCGTGCGCGCCGCGAGCAATGCGGCCGCACTGTCGGCGGCGATCTGCACGTCGTACCCGCGACGGGTCAACGCTCGGGCCAGCGTTTCGGCGAAGACGACGTCGTCGTCGATAAGAAGGAAATGCGAGGCGTTCATGTCTGACTCCGCGAGCCGAAGAAGAAGGTGGCCATCGGCAGGCGCAGCTCGGCGCGCGTGCCTTGCGGCGTGTTGGGGGTGAGGACGATATCGCCGCCGAGACGCTGCGCGCTGGCGAAGGCGAGGTACAGTCCCATGCCGTGCCCGCCGTGTGTGCTCATGACGGGGGAATTCCCCAGGCGGGCACGTAGCTCGGCGGTCATGCCGGGGCCCTCGTCACAGACGGCAAAGCGCACATCGTCCTGCGTGATGCTCACGTCGAGCGTGACCGCCAACGGGCTGAAATAAGCCGCGTTATCCAGCAGGATGGTGAGAATCTGGCCGACCTGCACGGTGTCTTCGATGCGTGCGGTCAACTGCGGCGGCACACGTAGCTGGAATTGCACCTGCGGATGGCGCAAGCGCCATTGCGTGGTGAACGCGGGCAGCCATTCGGCCAGGGCCTGACGCACGGGCGCCGCCGCGCGCGTCTGCACGTGACCGATGGCGCTCTTGCACAACGCGATCTGCTGCTCAAGTGTCTGAAGATCGGGCTCGAACGGCTTCAGGGCGGCGTTGCCCCGACTCTCGCTGCGAAGTTCGCCGACGACCACGGCCATCGTCGAGAGCGGCGTGCCGAGTTCGTGCGCCACGCTCGCGGCCTGAGCGCCGAGCGCGGCCATGCGTTCGTCGCGCAATAGACGCTGTTCCGCGCGGGCGAGTTGCGCATCGCGCGCACGCAGCGCGCGCGACATCCGTGAGACAAACCACGCGATCACGAGCACGCTGACCACGAAGTTGACCCACATGCCCGCCAGATGCAGACGCAGCAGATTGCCGGGGTCGGCCAGATCGAGCGGCACGTACTGGAAGTTCAGCGCGCCGTAGGCGACCAGCGAGAGCAGCGCGAGTTGCGAGGCGTTGCGCCATGGCAGCACCGCTGCGGCGATCGCCAGACCCGGCAAAAAGAGAGAGACGAAGGGATTGGTCGCGCCCCCCGAGAAGAACAGCAGTGACGTGAGCGCGGCCAGATCGACGAGCAACTGGCTCATCAGGTCGAGATCGGTGTGACGCTTGACGCGCTCGATTCCGCGCCGCGCCCGTACCCAGGTGAGCACGTTGAACAGCACTTCGAGGGCAACGATGGTGAGCATCGGCTCGAGCGGCAGACGCACGCCGAGCCAGAGTTGCGCGACGCCGATCGTCGCCAGTTGGCCGACGATGGCCAGGCAACGCAGCCAGAAGAGTTGAACGACGTTGGTCCGCTCGATGGGGAAATGGGTCATACGACAAGTGTACCAAGTCCGGGTCACGGGCTATCCCGCGTCTGCTGGCGCTGCGACACTCTGCCGCATGGGATCGATGGTCCGTATCACGCTGGGCGCACACGCGTCTGGCGAGGCGCGACTACAATGATCGTTCACGTCTCGCGCGGCAGGGTGTCGCGCAACGTCTCATGCGATACAGGGCGGATGCGTGTCCGTCGACAACGACAAGGAGTTTGCATGAAACACAAGCTTTGGGTGGCTGCCGCGTTGAGTCTGGGCATGGCCTCGGCCTATGCACAGGTGGATGTCTCCGACGCGTGGGCGCGTGGCACCGTTCCCGGCCAGACCGCGACCGGCGTTTTCATGACATTGCAGGCGCATCAGGCGACCACGCTCGTGGGCGTGAGCACCCCTGCTGCCGCGAATGCCGAAGTGCATGAGATGAAGCTCGAAGGCACGCTGATGAAAATGCGCGCGTTGCCGAACGGGCTGCCGCTGCCGGCCAATCAGCCGGTGCAGCTCAAGCCGGGTAGCTATCACATCATGCTCACGGACCTGAAGGCCGCGCTCAAGAAGGGCGACACCGTGCCGTTGACGTTGCGCTTCGAGTCTGCCGATCACAAGAAGTCCGAGCAGCAGGTGCAGGTGCCGGTGCGCGATCTGACGGCAGGTGCGCCTGCTGCCGGGGGCGGCATGGCTGGTATGGCCGGCATGGCGCACGGCACGCACAGCCAGTGACGGTCAGTCGTGACGGCTAGTACCGGTAGCCAGCGGATGGTGGACGGGCAGGCAGCCGCGAGCAATTGATCGCGGGCCAGCGGCCCGCCAGCCTTAGCCGGGATCGGCGGCGGTGCCGTCGATCGCCACACCCGCGGCGGCAAGCGCCGCACGAAGACAGGCCGGGCAAAGGCAGGTGCCGGCACCCAGCCGGGCCGAGACGGGCAGATGGGGCCAGTCGAGGCACCAGCAATGCACATCGCCGGGGCCGTGCGCCGACGACAGCGCACCGCACGACACGACGGCCCCGCACTGCGGGCAGCGCGATGAATTGAGCGGATCAAGCGCCCCGCCGGCCCGTGTCGGATCGAGGGGCGGATCGGTCGCGTCAGCCATCTTTCCGGTGCGATTTGTCATCCATTACCACGACGTGAGAGACGGCGACGCCGTTTCCCGCCGGCCGTGCCGTGGCGTTTGACGGCACGAGTTGCGCAACTGCAACACGGCGCCTGCTGTCATCGGCCGGCCATCAACGGGCGGTTGCGGCGCCCAAATCGGAGGGCGTGCGGCGATGAAGTAAAAATCGGCCACTGACGGGCGTCCATGAGTAAGTGAAAGGGGTGATACGCACGCGCGATTCTGTGCCGCTGAGCGGGCGAGAATCGCCGCTTTTGCGGTTACCGTCTGCTATGTGACGAAGGGTAGCCATGGGCATTTGCCGATGCAAGTCCCAGACCCTTCCGAAACCCGTCGAAGCCCCGCACGCCAAGGCTTCTTGGTTGTACAATGCGCCGTGTTTCTGGTCCACCTGCGAAAACCTTCCCGCCATGTCCGATCCGCAACTGTCTTCCATCGACGACATCGCACCTGCTCTCAAGGCCGAAGTGCTGGCTGAGGCGATGCCGTATATCCGCAAGTACCATGGCAAGACCGTGGTGATTAAATATGGCGGCAACGCAATGACCGAAGAGCGTCTGAAGCAGGGCTTCGCGCGCGACGTCATTCTGCTCAAGCTCGTCGGCATCAACCCGGTGGTGGTGCACGGGGGCGGTCCGCAAATCGATCAGGCGCTCAAGAAGATCGGCAAGCAGGGCACGTTCATCCAGGGCATGCGCGTGACCGACGAAGAGACGATGGAAGTGGTCGAGTGGGTGCTCGGCGGCGAAGTCCAGCAGGACATCGTCATGCTGATCAACCAGTACGGGGGTCAGGCGGTGGGTCTTACCGGCAAGGATGGCGGTCTCATCAATGCTCGCAAGATGCTGATGCCGGATCGCGAGCATGCCGGTCAGTTCCTCGACATCGGTTTCGTCGGTGAAGTCGACTCGATCAACCCGGCCGTGGTGCGTGCGCTTCAGGACGACGCCTTCATTCCCGTGATCTCGCCGATCGGCGTGGGTGAAGACGGTCAGGCGTACAACATCAACGCCGACCTGGTGGCGGGCAAGCTTGCCACGGTGCTCGGCGCCGAGAAGCTCGTGATGATGACCAACATCCCGGGCGTCATGGACCGGGCGGGCAATCTGCTGACGGACCTGTCGGCGCGCGAGATTGACGAACTGTTCGCAGACGGCACGATCTCGGGCGGCATGCTGCCGAAGATCTCGTCGGCGCTCGACGCCGCGAAGAGCGGTGTGAAGTCGGTGCACATCGTCGACGGCCGCATCGAGCACTCGGTGTTGCTCGAGATTCTGACGGAGCAGCCGTTCGGCACGATGATCCGCTCGCACTGAGCGCGACGTCATGCGGGCCATGTCGATGGAAACATCGCAACCCGCAAGTCTCAAGGGCGGACCCTGCGGGGTCCGCTTTGCATTTGTGCGATCCGTCCGTCTGTCTGTCCGATGGATCGACGAAGCGACCTATCGACTTATCGACGTATCAATACCTCCACAGACCCACAGACCGACTCACGAGACCCCATGCCCACACCCGCCTTTTTCTCCTGGAGTGGCGGCAAGGATTCCTGCCTTGCCCTGCATCACGCCCTGTCGTGCGACACGAGTGGCGAGCCGCACTACGACGTGCGCCGTCTGCTGGCGATGTTCGACGAAACCGGTGACAGCTCGCGCTCGCACGGCCTGCCACGCGAGTTGATGCAGGCGCAGGCGGACGCGCTCGGCATTGCGCTCGACATCGGGCAAGCCGGTTGGCGCGAGTACGAGACGGCTTTCGTTGCGCGTCTTCAGACGATGCGTACCGCGGGCATCACGCACGGCTTGTTCGGCGACATCGATTTGCAGCCGCATCGCGATTGGGAAGAGAAGGTGTGTGCGGCAGCGGGCATGACCGCCGTGCTGCCGCTGTGGCAGCGGGCGCGTCTGACGCTCGCTCATGAATTCATCTCGCTGGGTTATCGTGCGGTGATCGTGTGCGTGGACGGACGTCACCTCGGGCCGGAATTCGTCGGCCGCGAGTACGACGCGTCGCTGCTGGCTGATCTTCCGCCGGAGGTCGACGCGTGCGGTGAGAACGGCGAGTTCCATACGTTCGCCTACGACGGCCCGCGCTTCACGCAGCCGGTGCCGTGGCGCATCGAGCGCGTCGAAACGATTCATGGTCCTAAGGAATATGGCAGCACGCCGTATCACCGCGCGCATATCGTGGCCGCGCACAACTGACTTGCCGCTGGCGCTTCAACCGGGCGCCGTGAGTTGACGCAACTCGTCGAGCAATTTGGCGGCGGGGCTCGGCAAGATTCCCTGACGGCGGCGAAAGGCCGTGAGCGTGCGCTTGGCGCGCACCGTCGCAATCGGTAACGTATCCATCACCTGCGCCCGCGCCTCGACGTCGTACATCGGTTCGGGCATCCACGTGAGAAAGCCGCATCGCGCGACCATGCTCTTGAGCACCGGCACGGAGCGCGTTTCGACGACGATGTTCGGCAGCCCCAGACCGTGCGCGGCGAACACGCCCTGCATGTGCGCGTAGGGCGCGGTGCCGCGCGGCGGAATCGCCCAGCGTTGCCCGAGGGTGTCGGCCAGTGAAAGGGTCTTGCGACGGCGCAGCGGATGGTCGCAAGCGGCCACCACGTAGCTGTCGTCCTCCCAATGGCAGTCGGTGATGGCGACGATGTCCTCGGTATCGGGAGCGACGGTCGAGAGCGCCAGATCGATCTCGTGTTGCATCAGTCCCTGAGCGAGCCGATCCCATACCCCTTCGATAATCTCCACGCGCAGATTCGGCCAGCGATTGAGCACACGGTCCACGGCGAGCGGCAGGACGTGGCTTGCGATGGCCCCGACCGCCCCGACCTTGATCCTGCCTTTGGCCAGACCACGCAACGCATCGATTTCCTCGCGCGCATGGTCGGCTTCGCGCGCCAGCAGCATCGCGTGCGGCAGCAGGGCGTGGCCGAACGCCGTCAATGCCATCCCCTTGCTGTGACGCTCGAACAGCGGCGCGCCCAGATCGGTTTCGAGCCGTTTGATGGTGCGGCTCAACGCGGGCTGGGTGAGGTGCAGTTCCGTGGCGGCGCGTCCGAGGCTGCCGGTCGCGACGATGGTCGTGAAGGCGCGCAATTGCTGGAGATTGAGGCTCATGGCGGGCGGGAGAACTCCAGAGGAAGGCATGACGCCGATCACGATGACGGCGACGTAAAGCGTGATCGACAGTGACCAAACGTGACTTACGGCCACGCCGGAAAGTCATGCAAAAGCGTAATGACTTTGGCACGCAAAAGCAATTCCGGGGCATATATCGGCTGCCTATACTCCTGCAATCGCTCGCCCGAACGCTGACCCGAACGTTAGCCAGACGCTCATCCCAACGGACGCACGTACCGCGTGGGTTTGAGGCCCGCGCCGCCCGAGCCAACACAAGAACCACGCCGTCACGCTTGCGCGTCGATGGCGGTACGAGACAACCGCATTCATGAAAGACAGCCGAGAACTTCGCGCCGGCCAACGTGCCGGCGCCCCCCAAGCCCTGAGCGTTCGTGAGGTGGTCATCGACCTGATGCGCCGCCACGGCATGACCAAGGTGTTTGCCAACCCCGGTTCGACCGAGTTGCCGCTGTTCCGCGACTTCCCGCCCGACTTCGAATACGTGCTGGGCTTGCAGGAGGCGGTGGTCGTCGGCATGGCCGACGGCTACGCGCAGGCGACCGGTAACGCGGCGTTCATCAATCTGCATTCGGCAGCCGGCGTCGGCAACGCGATGGGCAACATCTTTACGGCGTACAAGAATCAGACGCCGCTCATCGTGACCGCCGGTCAGCAGGCACGCTCGATTCTGCCGTTCGATCCGTTCCTCGCCTCCGTGCGTGCGACCGAGTTGCCGCAGCCGTACGTCAAGTTCAGTCTGGAACCGGCGCGAGCCGAAGACGTGCCGCTCGCGCTCGCCCGCGCTTATCACATCGCCATGCAGGAGCCGAAGGGGCCGGTCTTCGTCTCCATTCCGGTCGACGATTGGGATCGTCCTGCCGAGGCGCTGCCGCCGCGTCAGGTGAGTACGCGTGTGCAGCCCGATCCGGTGGCGCTTGCGCAACTGGGGGCGGCGCTCGATGCGTGCGAGCGTCCGGCGTTCGTCGTCGGTTCGTCCATCGATCGCGCCGGGGCATTCGACGCCGTGGTCGCTCTGGCCGAACGGCATAACGCACGCGTGTTCACCGCACCGATGTGCGCGCGTTGTGCGTTCCCGGAAGACCACCGTCTGTTCGCGGGCTTCCTGCCGCCGATGCGCGAGAAGATCGTCGGCCTGCTCGGCGGTCACGATCTGATTCTCGTGATCGGCGCGCCGGCGTTCACGTATCACGTGGAAGGCGCGGGGCCGCATGTCCCCGAGGGCGCGTCGTTGTTCCAGTTGATCGAAGACCCGGGCGTGGCCGCGTGGACACCCGTCGGCGCCTCCGTCGTCGGCAACGTGCGACTGGGCGTCGAAGCGTTGATGACACGCGACATGCCGGGCGAGCGCGCACTGCCGCCTGCGCGCGCCGTGCCGCCGGTGGCGACGCCGAACGCACCGGGCGAACCCATGACGACGGCCTTCGCACTGCAAACGCTCGCCGAAGTGCGCGACGCGCACGACATCGTCGTCGAAGAAGCGCCGAGCGCGCGCGCCGTCATGCAGCAATATCTGCCCTTCACGCAGCCGGGTACGTTCTACACGATGAATAGCGGCGGCCTCGGCTACTCCATGCCTGCGGCGGTCGGTGTGGCGATGGCGCATCCGACGCGTCGCGTCATCGGCCTGATCGGCGACGGCTCCGCGATGTACTCGATTCAGGGGCTATGGAGTGCGGCGCAAGCCAGACTGCCGATCACGTTCGTGATTCTGAACAACCGGCGCTACGCCGCGTTGCAGGACTTCGCGCCGTCGTTCGGCTTCGGCCCGAAGGATCCGGTGCAGGGCACCGATCTGCCCGATCTCGATTTCGTGCATCTGGCGCAAGGCATGGGCGTGCGTGCGCAGCGTGTCGAGCAGGGAAGCGAGTTGCGCGACGTCTTGTCGCAGGCCATCGCGAGCGGCGAGACACGTCTTGTCGAAATCGTGGTGGCATGATGCACGGCGAGTGCCTGCACTGAGGATCGAGCGATCGAGCCTGCCGTGCAGCCCATCCCGTGACGAATCATCGAGCAAGGAGACGAATGCCAATGCAAGTCCAACAAGATCCTAAAGCCCTGACGATGCTGATCGCCGGTAAGCGCGTTGCCGCGACTCAGGGCGCCACCTTCGAGCGACGCAATCCACTCGACGGCGAGGTCGCCTCGCGCGCCCCGGCCGCCACCGTCGGCGACGCTCGTGCTGCCGTGCACGCGGCATGGGATGCCTTCCCCGGCTGGTCGAACACCGGCCCGGGCGAGCGTCGCGCGCTGTTGATGAAGGCGGCCGATCGACTGGAAGCGAAACTCGAAGCGTTTCAGGCCGCCATGGCAGCAGAGACGGGCGCGTCCGGATTGTGGGCGGGCTTCAACGTCCATCTGGCCGCGCAGGGGCTGCGCGAAGCCGCCGCGATGACGACACAGATCGCCGGTGAAATCATCCCGTCGGACGTGCCCGGCAGTCTTGCCATGGGCGTGCGACAGGCGGCGGGCGTGGTGCTCGGCATTGCGCCGTGGAACGCGCCGGTCATTCTCGGTGTGCGCGCGCTGGCGTTGCCGCTGGCCTGCGGCAATACCGTGGTCTTCAAGGGCTCGGAGTTGTGTCCGGCGACGCACGGCCTGATTGCCGATGCGCTGGACGAAGCGGGTCTGCCGCCGGGCGTGGTGAACTTCATCACGAACGCGCCGAAGGACGCCGGCGCTATCGTCGAGGCGCTGATCGCAGAGCCCGCCGTGCGTCGCGTGAACTTCACCGGCTCGACGCGCGTGGGCCGCATTATCGCCGGGCTGTGCGCTGAACATCTCAAACCCGCCGTGCTGGAACTGGGTGGCAAGGCGCCGTGTCTCGTGCTCGACGACGCGGATCTCGACGCCGCCGTGAACGGTGTCGCATTCGGCGCGTTCGCCAACTCCGGCCAGATCTGCATGTCGACAGAGCGCATCGTCGTGGCGGAATCGATCGCCGACGCCTTCGTGGAAAAGCTCGCCGCCAAGGCGCGTGCGCTGCCGCTGGGCGATCCGCGAGAAGGCCCGGTCGTGCTCGGCTCGGTGATCGACATGGCGACGGTCGAGCGCTGCAATGCGCTGATCGACGACGCGCTCGCCAAGGGCGCGAAGCTGCTGTGCGGCGGCCGCGCCGAGACCACGCTCATGCCCGCGACGCTGCTCGATTACGTCACGCCTGACATGCACATCTACAGCGAGGAGTCGTTCGGCCCGGTCAAGGGCATCGTGCGCGTGAAGGACGACGAAGCGGCCATCGCGTGCGCCAACGACAACGCTTACGGCCTGTCGTCCGCCGTCTTCAGCCGCGACATCGCGCGCGCGATGGGCGTGGCCAGGCGTATCGAGTCGGGCATCTGCCACATCAACGGCCCCACGGTGCATGACGAAGCGCAGATGCCGTTCGGCGGCGTGAAGTCGAGCGGCTGGGGACGTTTCGGCGGCAAGGCCGGCGTTCACGAATTCACCGATCTGCGCTGGATGACGGTGCAGACCACCCCGCGTCACTACCCGTTCTGAACGCCGCCCGGCGCCCGGACGCCCGTTGACGTAACGCAACACCACCATACCGCCGCAGCCGGGAGACCGGAACAGACGGCCGGAGGAGACAACCGTGTCACAACAGTACGAAACCGCCCCTGCGGGGGCGGGTGCAACGTCCGGCCACGCCAACGCCGGCGAGGGGCAGCACCACGACGCCAACGCTGCCAACGCCGCTCCAGCGTTGGCAACACAGGGCGCATCGGCGAACTACGCTCGCGTGGTGGCGGCCAGTTGCTTCGGTACCGCCATCGAGTGGTATGACTTTTTCATCTACGGCTTTCTCGCGCCCATCGTGTTCGACCGGCTGTTCTTCCCGCAGCTCGATCCGATGGCGGGCATGATCGCCGTGTTCGCGACCTTTGCCGTCGGGTTCATCGCGCGGCCCATCGGGGGCATCGTATTCGGTCACTTCGGCGACCGCATCGGGCGCAAGTCGATTCTGTTGTTCACCCTCATTCTGATGGGTGTGGCTACTACGATGATCGGTCTGCTTCCGACGTACGACATGGTCGGCATGTGGGCGCCGGTCATGCTCGTGACGCTGCGCTTCGTGCAGGGTTTCGCGCTCGGCGGCGAGTCCGTCGGCGGCTTGCTGATGACGGTCGAAGGGGCGCCCGCGCACTTGCGCGGCCTCTTCGGCGGGCTGATTCAGGCGGCAGGGCCGACGTCGATCGTCGGCGCGTCGCTCGCCATCGTGCTGATTACGCGACTGCCGGAAGACGATCTGCTCACGTGGGGCTGGCGCCTGCCGTTCCTCGTGAGTCTGCTGCTCGTGGCGCTGGGCACCTACGTGCGTCTCAAGGTGGAAGAGTCGCCGAGCTTCAAGGCGGCGGAGCAGCATCGTGACATCGCGAAGGTACCGGTCGCGGAAGTCATCACGCATTACTGGCGCCCGACGCTCGTCACGTTCTTCATCTGTCTGGCAGAGACGAGCTTCTTCTATCTCGTCGCGATCTTCTCGCTGTCCTACGGCACCAAGACGCTCGGTCTGCCGCGCAACACGATGGCCGATGGCGTGCTCTACGCGAACATTCTCGCGATGCTGACGATCCCTGCGTTCGGCATGCTCTCCGACAAGCTCGGCCGCCGCCCGATGTTCCTGATGGGACTGGCCGCCACGGCGATCTTCATCTATCCGTTTTTCATGATGATGGGCAGCAAGGAGACGGCGCTCGTCGTGTCTGCCATCGTGATCGGCGCAGGCGTGATTCACCCGATGATGTTCGGCCCGGAGGGGAGTTTCTTCTCGGAGCTGTTCGACACGCGCGTGCGCTTCTCGGGCGTGTCGCTCGGCAAGCAGATCGGTACGGTGCTGGGCGGCGGACTCGCGCCGATGATTGCCGCAAGCCTGCTGGCATGGAGCCACGGGCAAATCTGGCCGGTCATCGTGTACTTCCTCATCCTCGCGGCGATGGCGCTCATCTCGACGATCCTCGTGCGCGAGACGAAGCACCGGGTGTTGTAGCGCGCTCTGACAGCCGGGTCTCATCCATGAAAGCACAACAGCCCCGCTCGCGATGCGAAGCGGGGCTGTTGTCTTTTGGCGCAGAGAGGAATGCGCTACAGGCGTTACAAGCGTTACAGATCGAGCACCAGCATGGCCGACTTGCTGCGCGAGCAGCAGGGCAGGATCTGGTCGTTGGCGGCGCGTTCGTCGTCGGTCAGGTAGACGTCGCGATGATCGGGCGTGCCATCGATGACCCGCGTAAGGCACGTGCCGCACACGCCTTGCTCGCACGACATCTGCACTTCCACGCCCTGCGCTGCGAGTGCCGCGACGATGGTCTCGCCGGCCTTCACGTCGATCACACGACCGCTCGAGTGCAGCTTGACCTGAAACGGCGAGTCGCCGTCGGTGTCGGCCTGCACCGGTGCGGCGAAGTATTCGCGATGCACATTGCCTTCGGGCCATTGCGCCGCTTCCGCTCGGGCCAGCACCGCGTCGATGAAGCCGGCGGGGCCGCACACATACAGGTGCTTGCCACCGGACGGCTGCGCAAGGATGGCGTCGAGATCGGCACGCTCGCCGTCGCTGTCGAAGTACAGGCGTGTCTTCGCGGCGAGATCGTCGCGCGCGAAGCGCTCGCGAAAGGCGGTGCGTGCGGGCTCGCGAGTGCAGTAATGCACTTCGAACGATGCGTTGCTCGCCGACAGCGCTTCGGCCATGCAGAGAATCGGCGTCACGCCAATTCCGCCCGCGAGCAGAATGCTGTGCTTCGCCTGCTCGGCGAGCGGGAAGTGATTGCGCGGGGCGCTGATCTCCAGCGTGGTGCCGACCGTGAGCGCATGCATGCCGAGGGAGCCGCCGCGCGACGCCGGGTCGCGCAGCACGCCCAGGCAGTAGCGATGCGTCTCGCCCGGTGCGTTGCACAGCGAGTACTGACGCACGAGACCGTCGGCCACGTGAACGTCGATGTGGGCGCCCGCCGTGAATGCCGGCAGCGCGCTGCCGTCGACACTCACCAGCTCGAATTCGCAGATGTCGGTAGCGACATCGCGTTTGTTCGCCAGCCGGACTTTCATGCTGCGCTCTCCACGCCTTGTGCATTCGCCGTCCCGGCGCGCTCGGCTTCGATGAGCCGGTCGAGCACCTTGCGCGACTGCACGCCGCCTGCGTCGATGTTGAGCTTCAGAATCTTCTTCTCCGGATATGCGCTGAGATTGCGTTGCTGGGCTTCGAGCACCTCCTGGTCTTCGGCGAAGATGCCGCCCTGGCCACGCTTGATCGCGGCGGTCAGTTCGGCGTCTTCAGGCTTGAAGTTGCGCGCCATGCCCCAGAAGTACCAGATCGATTCGTCCGTCTCGGGGGTGATGAAGTCGACCACGATGCTGCCGGCCTTCTTGTCGGCCGGCGCATGGTAGCCGCCATGACCGGCGTGCGCCACACCCACTTCGATCATCACGTGGCTCGGCGGCGTGAAGCGGCACACTTGCCAGCGGTCGCACGGCACCTGATCGTCCAGGCCATTCGCGCGCAGCGCGCTCGCCCAGAACGGCGGCGCCTTGATGTTCTCCATGTGACGCGCCGTGATGACCATGTCACCTTCGACGGTGGTCTTCGGCGGCGCTTCTTCGATTTCCTCCTGACCGATGCTCGTTGCGTGCACATAGGTCTCGTGCGTGAGGTCCATCAGGTTGTCGATCATCAGGCGATAGTCGCACTTGATGTGATAC
>NZ_JAELTP010000265.1 GCF_016428915.1 Pandoraea sp. ASV26 | reverse complement strand
GTCGTACCGTGCGCGTATCGCCAACGATGTGCATCTGGCGCGTCCGATGAAGATCGCCGTGGATTGCGGCAACGGGGTGGCGGGCGCTTATGCCCCGGCGCTGTTCCAGGCGCTCGGTTGCGACGTCGTTGAACTGTTCTGCGACGTGGACGGCACCTTCCCGAACCATCACCCGGACCCGGCCCATCCTGAAAATCTTCAGGATCTGATCAAGACGCTGCAAACGACCGATGCAGAAATCGGTCTGGCGTTCGATGGCGACGGCGACCGTCTGGGCGTGGTCACCAAGGATGGTCAGATCATCTATCCGGATCGTCAGTTGATGCTCTTTGCCGCCGAGGTGCTGAGCCGCAATCCGGGCGAGAAGATCATTTATGACGTGAAGTGCACGCGCAACCTTGCGACGTGGGTGCGCCAGCACGGCGGCGAGCCGCTCATGTGGAAGACGGGCCACTCGCTGGTCAAGGCCAAGCTCAAGGAAACGGGCGCACCGCTCGCGGGCGAGATGAGCGGCCACGTGTTCTTCAAGGATCGTTGGTACGGCTTC
>NZ_JAELTP010000264.1 GCF_016428915.1 Pandoraea sp. ASV26 | reverse complement strand
CCTCCATATTGTCGCGATACTTGGTCAACTTTGGCTTTATGGCAATCTCAAACACGGACCTTGCAGTAGATGCATCGGCGCAATGCCACGCAAGGTGTCGAATGGCTTCCACCACAGCTGCCCACAGCGCCTTGATGTGAATGAGCGTCAAGTTTTCCCAGAGGCGCGATTCCTGACGAAACAAGTCAGAGACGACCGAAGTGTTGACCATGCCAGGTAGTTCCCGTCCCCTGCTCTCAATCATTCGTTGCGATATGTTTCGAAGCAAGTCATCTTCAGTGATGAGAATCTCAGAGCCGACTGCTTTGAGGCGGTCAGGGCGAGACACTACACGATGCAATCTGCCATATTTCGCCATAAACTCGGAATACTCGGTCAAGTTGCCCGCCACCACGGCCCTGATGCGCTTGTCATAGCCTTTCACACCATCCCTATCCTCAAAGAACGGGTCATGGTAGTTGCCGTTAAGAGCAGCAGTAATCAATGACTGGAATTCCGCGGCGCATTGGGTTAGGTATCGGCGCTGCTTGCTCTCAGTGTCGCGAGGC
>NZ_JAELTP010000263.1 GCF_016428915.1 Pandoraea sp. ASV26 | reverse complement strand
GTCTCGTGGGCTCGGAGATGTGTATAAGAGACAGGTAGTTTGGCGTACGGCTTGCAATGCACATTTTATGGTAGAATTTTTTAAACATTTTATTTATAACACATTGATCCACCGTCGAAACCTCACGTTTCCAGCTAAAACATAAATGGTTTTCTATATACATATGCGTAAATCACTCTACAAGACAAATGATTCCCTCAGGCCTTCATCATTGCATCACGTGGTGGGTGGGTGGAACCACTGTCGTTGGCTGTTCGGCAGTGGCCAGGAGGTCCCCATCATACTAAAAATTTCCAGCTCATGTTTCCAAGCTTCACCTAGAGCTTTTACAACCAACCACATTATCTCTCTCATCCTCTTTACAACCACGCCCAACTCGCCATGCTTTCCATCCGTACCTTTGCGCGCTCCGCGCCTCGCACGCTGAGCCGCATGGCCGGCAGCGCCGCCATTCTTCGCCAGGCCGCCGTCGCCCGCCCTGCAGGCGCCTACATGCTCTGCGCCGCAAACTCTCGCAAGAACACCGCCGCCCCTTTTTCAACAACCACT
>NZ_JAELTP010000262.1 GCF_016428915.1 Pandoraea sp. ASV26 | reverse complement strand
CTCGATAACATCGTTTTCAGTGAGCGATCCCCGCTGCACGCGCCTTTGCAAGCCCACCGTCTTGCGCAGGTCGGCTGTTACGCCGAGACGGTTGTGGAAGCGCATGATTTCGCGCCGCAGCGCCCGGACGAAACGGTCTAGGTCTTGTTGCTGTTGTTGTTGGTCTTGAGGATCTGAAGTTGTTGCTATGGTTGTTCTTGGAGGTGGTAAATGACGCGCTGCGAGGCCAGAGAGCGGAATGGCAGGCGGTACGGTATGACGATGGACGCGCAGATGGGAAGGCGACTCGGCATACGGCCGGTTGAGCATGACGTAGTATGGGCGCAGGAACTGGCCTTGCGACATGACTTCGAAGCGGATACCGAGGACGTTGCCGCCGTCTACAGCGTGCGGGTCTGGGTCGTGGATCTTGAAGGCGGTTATGGGCGTGGATATTCGGTAGGTGCATTGTTGTATGTAGGCTTGTTGCTTGGACGAGTGCGACTGGAGCTTGCCGGTGTTGCTGGAGGAGGATGAGGAAGTGGTGTTTGCGGATTGGATGATGCTTTGGA
>NZ_JAELTP010000261.1 GCF_016428915.1 Pandoraea sp. ASV26 | reverse complement strand
GTACCCGCCCGCAAGCCTCTGGCTTTGAATGCGCCATTCCCAGCTCCAAACTTATGGAATCCCCGCCCTCCCTCTCCCCCTCCTTGTCCTTGTCGATGAACATGCCTACCTACCTTACCTACCTTGTCTGCTCTGCGCACACGCACCAACCACACTCTCTCCCGCCGCACACACACGCACACACACACCTTCACTCACTCACACGCGGTAAGGATGGATCGTAGGGTGGGCCTGCCGCTGGGCCAGGCAAGGCAACTGAAAAAGAAGGAAGAAAAAAAAAAAGGTTGCAGGCGGGCCAGCACTAGACAGCACCAGTTCAAAGTACATACTTCGTACGTCCATGGTGTCTCCTCCTGGAACTGTCGGGAGGGTCCTCCATGCTCGTACTCTTCATAACTGTACGAGTGTGGAGCGATGTGCAGCAGGAGATATTCGTACATTCGTACGGGGTTCCTCAAAGCTCAGTGTGAATACTATTACAATACGTGCTTCCAGGCGACGAGACGGCTCGCCGGGCACCGGGGCTCCTACCGGCCCACGGAACAGTCGTGG
>NZ_JAELTP010000260.1 GCF_016428915.1 Pandoraea sp. ASV26 | reverse complement strand
ATATTTTGTAGTATTGGAAGTCTCTCAACGGCGGCAACTGTCTAGCGCCCACACTGACAAGAAGGAAATCAATTGGCGATCAGCGTTGCCCTGTGCTCAATCTACAGCCTCTCCAAGCCATAGTCACTCCCAGAAACTTGATACCTGCTCGGTCTGCGGACTTCTTTGTGCTCTGAAACAGCCGAAAACAAATATAGTTGCCTAACTCGAGTTTTTGTACAGTCTTCTAGCACCTTTTGCCGGGTAACAGGCGAGTTCGCTTCGACACGGTTGGCGATTGCATTTGAAATGGAGCATCATGCTTGTTGTAGCCTCAGCCGTCATATTGCATACTCGATAATATCTCCGCGGATAATGTATTGACCCTAAATGTTATAAAGTTGGTCTACCTCGGCCGGCAAATCCTACGAGCACACAGTTATCGGACCCGTACGGAAACACATCCCACCACGTCGACATCCTCCACAATAATGCCGCTGTCCGCCACCTTTGTGTGCTATCATTTATTACAGATGTCTTCCTTGCTCACTCAATGTTGCCGCCCGCTGTATATC
>NZ_JAELTP010000259.1 GCF_016428915.1 Pandoraea sp. ASV26 | reverse complement strand
ATACCCATGTGTCTGCTTTGTTCCCTAGCGATGCCTGGCTTCGACAACAGTACGTCAATGTCAACCTCCATTACTTGAAAACTGCTCACATGTTCAGAATGATTGGCGACATAGAGAATCTGATAGATAAATATGGAGAATAAAGCCGTTTTCAAAGTCTTATTGAGTCCAAATAAAATATCTAGACACACCAGAGATACCATCTATTCTAATACCCGTATTTCTAGTCTAATAACACACATCACTAAAGTTACAAAAAGAAGAAAGAACCAAAACGAAAGTAAAACAGTTACTCGGCGGATTTTGAAGTCTTGGTGCGCAGCTTCATGAGCACATACACAAGTGCATACGAACTAAACACCATAAGTGCAACAATTCCAGCATCTCGCCAGCCATAGTAGTACTCATTCAAGTTCAGAGTCCTGAGATAATCCTCGCCCTTTGTGTAGGAGCACACCCGGCAATCCTCTGTTGCACTCGGATTCACAAGATTACTCGCAGCGCCAAAACCTGTCGCCATGTAATCCTGAAGGTACTCGGCGCACGTAGTACCG
>NZ_JAELTP010000258.1 GCF_016428915.1 Pandoraea sp. ASV26 | reverse complement strand
GGTGAAGCATGGCGGGATCCTTTTCTCGTGTGTTGCAGGTTGTTCGGGTCCATGGGTGCCGGGACGCTTCCGGGATCAGCCATAGTCGTGCAGGCAAAGATGAGATACAATTTCCATTGCTCAATCATAATTTCCGGGTGGGCAGTTGGGGATCTTCCCGGCACTCGCTGGTTACCTGACTCGCCTCCATAGTAGAGTCCTCGCGATGGCTCCGACATGTAGACTATGGGTTTATACATCTGAATAATCCGATTGCAGATGAGGTCTCGGCATATCGTTACCGCAAAAGGGCATTTCTCGAAAAATATGCGAATGAGGTTCGGAAAGATCTTAAACCAGAGGGTGGTGTCGTAAGTAATGTCGCTTGTGCACAGCTCAACTACCGCTCCTTTGTTGTTGATATTTTGCAACCCTCTTTGCAGGCGGCTGCGTTCAGCAACAGATAAACTCTGGTCGTTAAAGTTCATTACTTGCAACGAATCATTTTCCAAGATGTCTATCAACCTAAGAGCCTCCTTATCTCCCGATGTATCTTTTCCAAGAGCCTTATCAAAC
>NZ_JAELTP010000257.1 GCF_016428915.1 Pandoraea sp. ASV26 | reverse complement strand
CCTGCTTGCAGCCAGGTTGTCGTTGTCGCATGCCTGTTCCTTTTTCGCTTTCTCATTCTTCATTCCTGCATAGCGTTGCGAAGATCTGCTTGTTACACACGCCCTTGGATACCCACCACGTCCAGAGCCGCCATTATCATCGTTCGTCCGTCCCTCGACAGAACGATTCCTTTGCCGCCCACGCCGACTTCCTTCGCGACCCGGCCCGTCGCCGTCAGAGCTTTGCTGCTCGCTCCTCCTCTTGGGATCTGTATCCCCAAATCAGCAATATATCCACAGCAGCCCGGCTCTCCCAACGCCCAACTTCGCTAATGGCGAGTACCGACGATCGTCCCGCTTCTCCCGACCTCGCGGGCACCCTGGCCCTCGGCGCATGTCCTGAGCTGTCTCGCTGCGTCTCGACTGCTTCGTCTCAATCCCATGGCTCAGCAACTGATATCGGCTCTACACGCGACTTCCTGGGAAGTGACCTCAACTCACGACAGTCCTCGGGCTCCTACCACTCCCGCCAATCCGACGTCTCCAATCTGTCCCGGGCCTCCACACACCTGTCTCTT
>NZ_JAELTP010000256.1 GCF_016428915.1 Pandoraea sp. ASV26 | reverse complement strand
GAATTACATTGCCGATGGAGAGCAGGTAGCAGCGCTGTGCCGAAAGCTGTCGCCGCCACTGGTGACGCTTCTCGGCAAGGGACCCGAGGTTCAGTACCTGGCGCTGAGGAACGCCCTGCTCATTCTGCAGCGTCGACCGGACGTGCTTAAAAACGACATTCGCGTGTTTTTCTGCAAATACAATGACCCCATCTACGTCAAGGTGACGAAGCTGGAGCTGATATTCATGCTTGCGAATGAGAACAACATTGACGAGGTACTGACGGAGCTGCGTGAGTACGCCACAGAAATCGACGTGCATTTTGTGCGCAAGGCGGTGCGTGCTATTGGAAAGCTGGCGATTAAGATTGAGCCCGCGGCGCCTCGATGCATCAACTTGCTGCTGGAGCTTGTGGCCACCAAGGTTACGTACATTGTGCAAGAAGCTACGGTTGTGATTCGAACTATATTCCGGCGATACCCGAACCAATACGAGTCGATCATCAGCACCCTCTGCGAGCATCTGGATTCACTGGACGAGCCCGAAGCCAAGGCGGCCATGGTGTGGGTGATTGGAC
>NZ_JAELTP010000025.1 GCF_016428915.1 Pandoraea sp. ASV26 | reverse complement strand
TTGCTCACCACCGGACAGTGACGCGGCAGGCGCGTCGCGGCGTGGCGCCAGTTCCTCAAAGCGCTCGAAAGCCTCGGCGAGCGTGAGTGTCCGGTCGATGCCGGACGATTGCGGCACTCCCCTTGCCTTTCTGGCTCGCTGACCCAGCAAGAGGTTCTGCGTGACGCTGAGCGGTCCGAAAACATCTCGCGTTTCCGGCACGTAGCCAATGCCCAATCGCGCGATCTCATGGGGCGCAAGCGAAATCAGCGATTGCCCGTGCCAGCGAATATCGCCCTCACGCGGCAACTGCCCCATGATCGCGCGAGCCAGTGTGGAGCGCCCCGCACCGTTGCGCCCGAGGACAGCGACGATCTCTCCCGGCGCAACGCGCATTGTCACACCGTGCAGCACACGGCTTCCCCCGTATCCGGCCTTGAGGTCGATCAATTCAAGCATCGCGTGCCTGCCCTGGATATGCCCCGTCGAAGGCATCCGCGTAGTCGCCCAGATAGGCGGTACGTACGTCGGGATGCTCCCGAATTCGCGCAGGGGTATCGCACGCGATGATCGCGCCGCGCGCCAATACGGCGATCCGGTCAGCCAACGAGAAGACCACTTGCATGTCGTGCTCGATCATCAGCAGCGAGCGTCCCCGGCTGAGTTCGGCGATGAGCGCCACCATCCGGGCAGACTCGGACTGACTCATGCCCGCCGTCGGCTCGTCGAGCAACATGACGCTGCCCGCTGCCGCCGCGCACAAACCGATCTCAAGCACGCGCTGCTCCGCATAGCTGAGGGCCCCCGCCGGCACGTCGCGCCGCGCCTCCAGCCCGAGACGCGCCAGCCAAACCTCGCTGCGCCGGGTCACGTCGTCCAGCCCACGCATGCGCCGCCAGAACGTATAGCGATGGCCGGCCGGCCAAAGCCCGGCACAACGCAGATGATCGATGACGCTCATCTGGCCAAACAACTGAGACGTCTGGAAACTCCGCGACAGGCCAAGCCGGCTGATGACGTGCGGCGCGCGGCCGGTGACATCGCGCGCGTTCATCAGGACACGCCCCTCGTCAGGACGCGTGCGGCCGGTGATGACGTCGAACAAGGTACTTTTGCCTGCACCGTTGGGGCCGATGATTGCAAGCCGCTCACCGGGCGCAAGCGTCAGGTCGACGCCGCGCAACACCTGCGTTCGTCCGAACGATTTGCGCACCCCCCTCACGCTAAGCGCCGGATCGGACGAAGATGCGAGCTTCTCGGCCGGGCTCATCGCCGGTCCTCCGTGGTGAGTCCCACGCTGGCCGCCTTACGCTGCAAACGACGTCCCGCGAACGTAAGGATCGCCAGCCCCGCCATGGCACCCACGACCGCTGCCGCCCATCTCCATGCCTCGGCGCTCGCGCTCGCCCCCTGCGCCATCGCCAACCCCGAGTCACTCGCGAGACGCGCGCCGTAGGTCATTTCTACGATGGCGACAAGCCCGGCGCCGAACAGCGCCAAGCCAATACAGGCCGCCGTGTAAGGCTTCCACAGCATGCCCATCATGCCGCCTCGCCACGCGCGCACATGCGCCGCGACCCATCCGGCGATGCCGCCCGGTGCGAATACCACGACGGCAAGAAATCCCAACCCGAGATAGAGCTGCCAAGCCCGTGTCATTGTCGCCAGCACGACCGTCGCGAACACGCCGACGACAGCGCCCAGCATCGGGCCAGCGAAATACGCCGTGCCGCCAAGCACCGTGAAGACGAGCACGATACCCGAGCGCTCCAGACTGAAGGTGTCGGCACTGACCAGTTCGAAATTCACTGCACCCAGCGCGCCCGCCACGCCGGCAAAGGCTGCGGCAATGATCTGCATGCGGTAGCGCACCGCCGCAGGCGCTTGCCCAAGGAAGGCAACACGCACCGCGTTGTCGCGCACGGCGCGCGCCAGAAACCCGAGCGGCGTGCGCGTCACGCCGTACATCAGAGCGGAGCAAACGAACAGCCAGACCGCCACGAGCCCATAGACCTCGCGCTGTGTCGAGAACGTTACCCCGAACCACGCGGCCCCCAGTGTCCGGTCTGTCGGAATGCCGCGCTCACCGCCGAACCACTCGGGCAGCATCGCGGCCATCACCCAGACAAGCTCCGCCACGCCTAGCGTAATCATCGCGAATGTCATACCGGCACGACGCGTTGTGACATACCCCAGTGTGGCGCCGGCAACCGCACCGGCAACCGCACCGGCCAACGGTACGAGGGCCATCGATACCGGCAGCCCCTGAGCCCCGATGCGATTCATGCACCACACGCCGGCGTATGCGCCGATGCCCGCATACGTCGCATGGCAAAAACTCAGTAACCCCGTAGAGCCGAGCAGAAGATTGAATGACAAGGCGAGGATCGCCGCAGTGCCCATCTGCGTCATCAGGGTCAGCGCAGTGTCTGACGGGAAGCACCACGGCGCGAGGCAGAGGAAGACCGCGAAGGCCACCCACGCACCCGCCCTGCGGCGCCACGAGACCGGCATGGCCGCTGGCGAACTGACGATGACGTCGTCCATGACCCCTTACCCCTCCCGAACGCCGAAAAGCCCGCGCGGACGCCAAAGCAGCACCGCCACCATCAGCAGATACGGCACCGCGGGCGCGATTTGCGCAACGCTCAGGTGCGAGATCGGAGAAACGGCCGCCCCGAGCGCGCCCCATGCCCCCGTCGCGCGCTCGGCGCCCGCAGCACTTTGCGGCCACCATTGCGCGAGGCTGGCATCGCTCGTCACCGCCCACGTCTGTAGCAAACCTATCAGCAGGGACGCGGCAAACGCACCGCCGAGTGAACCGAGTCCACCGACGACCACCACCACGAACACGACGCTGCCGACCGTCGCCGCCATGCCCGGCTCCGTCACCAGCACATTGCCCCCCGCCGCTCCGGCGAGTGCCGCCAGCGCCGCCCCGCACGCGAACACCCCGGTGTAAAGCGCAGGCACGTTATAACCGAGCGCCTGCGTCATCGCCGGTTGCGACAGCGCGGCTTGCAAGATCAGCCCCGCCCGCGTCGCACGAAAGGCCACCCACACCAGCAGGGCAATCGCACACGCGAGCCCCATCAGAAACAGCCGGTACGCAGGCACCGCGATGCCGGCCACCTGAACGAGCACGCCTTCCATGACTGCGGGCACGCCGTAATCGACCGGACCGCGCCCCCAGGCGAGTTGCACCAGTTCCACGACGATATAGGCCAGTCCGAAGGTCGCGAGCAGCTCTGCCAGCGCACCCCGCGAGCGCAGTCGCCGCAATACGCCGCGCTCGAAGACGGCACCCGCCACGCCAACGATCAGCGGCGCAGCGACCAATGCCGGCCAGAAGCCGACGGCCGACGACAACGCGTAAGCAAAATACGCCCCCAGCATGTAGAAGCTGGCGTGCGCGAAGTTCAGCACGCCCAGCATGCTGAAAATCAGCGTGAGGCCGCTCGACAGCATGAACAGCAGCAAGCCATAGCTCACGCCATTCACAAGCACGAGGCCCGCGGTGGCACTCAGCAGATGCACTGCGTCTCCTTCGGAAAGCCAACGAAAGACGCGGCAGAAACTGCCGCATCAAGGGAAATTCAGGCTGACATTATAGAGGGGACGTGCGACCGAAACGGCCCGGGATCGCCCGAAAAGTGGCGTCACTGCTGGATTTCAGACGGCATCCGCACACCGGATCGGACGTTTCCGAGCGCGTTCCCGGCGGATGCCGCCGCCATGACGGGCGGGATGCGCGACACCCTAAGACGCCGCCCGATAGTCGCGGAATTTCTCGCGCAGTTTGAGTTTGAGCATCTTGCCGGTCGCCGTATGGGGAATCTCGTCGACGAACACCACGTCATCGGGTATCCACCATTTCACGACGCGCCCTTCGTAGAACGCCAGCACTTCCTCGCGGGTCAATGTCGAGCCGGGCTTGCGAACCACCACCAGCAAGGGCCGCTCCTCCCATTTCGGGTGACGCATGGCAATGCACGCCGCTTCGTGGATCTCCGGATGGGCCATCGCGATATTCTCCACGTCGATGGAACTGATCCACTCGCCGCCCGACTTGATGACGTCCTTGCTGCGATCCGTGATCTGCACGTAGCCTTCCGGGTCGATCGTGGCGACGTCCCCGGTCGGAAACCAGCCGTCGACGAGCGGCGACGCATCCGAGCCGAAATAGCGATCCAGCACCCATGGTCCACGCGCGTGCAAATCGCCGAACGCCTTGCCGTCCCAAGGCAATTCTTCGCCGTCGGGTCCGACGATCTTCAGGTCGACACCATAGATCGCCGTGCCCTGCTTTTCGAGAATGTGCTGCTGCGCGTCGGCCGGCAGATCGCGATGGTGCTTGCGCAGATGGCACAGCGTGCCGAGCGGCGACATCTCGCTCATGCCCCATGCGTGAATGACGCGCACCCCGTAGTCCTTCTCGAACGTCTGGAGCATGGCCGGCGGGCAGGCCGAGCCGCCAATCACCGTGCGCTCCAGCGTGGAGAAACGCGCCCCGATGGATTTCACATACGTGAGCAGCCCCAGCCAGACGGTAGGCACCCCGGCGGAAAACGTCACGCCCTCGGCCTCGAAGAGTTCATACAGCGACTTGCCGTCGAGATCCTTGCCCGGGAACACGAGCTTCGCGCCGACGAGCGCGCTGGCATACGGCAGGCCCCACGCGTTCACATGGAACATCGGCACCACGGGCAATACGGCGTCGGCTGCCGACATGGCCATCGCGTCCGGCAGCGAGGCGCCGAAGGCATGCAGCACCGTCGAGCGGTGGCTGTAGAGCACACCCTTCGGGTTTCCCGTCGTGCCCGACGTATAGCAAAGACCGGATGCCCTGGACTCGTCCATCTGCGGCCACGCAAAATTGCCGTCTTCGGCGGCGATCAGGTCTTCATAGCAAAGCAGTGGCAGGCTCGATGCGGGCAGATGCGCACGATCGGTCATGGCGATCCAGCCCTGAACACCCGGGCACAACGGCGCAATCGCCTCGATCAGCGGCATGAAATTGATGTCGAACGCCACGAAGCGATCTTCGGCGTGATTGACGATGTAGGCAATCTGTTCAGGAAACAGGCGCGGGTTGACGGTATGGACTACGCTGCCCATGCCCGAGACGCCGTAATACAACTCAAGATGGCGGTAGCCGTTCCATGCCAGCGTGCCCACGCGCTCGCCGTCGCCAACCCCGAGCCGGCGCAGCGCCTGTGCGAGGCGGCGGGCGCGCTGCTCGGCGTCGCGCCAGGTATAGCGGTGGATGTCGCCTTCAACGCGACGCGACACGATCTCGGTGTCGCCGTGGTAACGCGCGGCATGCGTGAGCAGGGAGGAAATCAGAAGCGGCGCGGCCATCATCTGGCCGAGAAGCGGTGTTGCCATGCGTCGAATCTCCAGAAAAGTCGGAAAAACCGGAATTACGGGGATACGTCGGGAATCGCTTTCGGGTTCTCAGGTGTCAGCCCCTGAGACTTGCGGGAATGCGTTCGTCGGTGTTGGCACGTTTGATGCGTGCATTCACAGGCACCGCAGAGATTCATTCTTGACGCGCAGGCTCGCCGGGTCAACGTCCATCGCTTGTGCGGCGCAGCAGATGTGCGGCAGCGCCAGTGTACGCAAGCTGACAGCGCGCAACAGACACCTCAAGTAGAATGTTTGTTCACCATCAGGAACGTCCCCAATGCCGGCATCCGACCGCCCCGCCTCTGTTTCCCCTTCGCTCAAGCCGTACGGACCGCTGCCTATGGCGAATCGGTTTGCGACGCTCGGCCCCGACTTCTACACGCGTCTCGCACCGCAGCCGTTGCCCGCACCTTATCTGGTCGGGTTTTCGGCCGACGCGGCCCGCCTGCTCGGGTGGTCCCCCGAAGCGGCGCGCGATCCGGAGTTTCTCGCCACCTTCGCCGGCAATACGCCGCTGCCTGGCGGCGATCCGCTCGCCAGTGTCTATTCGGGGCATCAGTTCGGCGTGTGGGCGGGTCAATTGGGCGATGGCCGTGCGTTACTGCTCGGCGAGTCGGACGGCCCCGGCGGGCGCTGGGAAATCCAGCTCAAGGGCGGCGGGCTCACGCCCTACTCGCGCATGGGCGACGGACGCGCCGTGCTACGCTCGTCGATTCGCGAATTCCTCGCATCGGAAGCGATGTTCCACCTCGGCGTGCCGACCACGCGCGCGCTGTGCGTCGTGGGCTCCGATGCCCCGGTGCGTCGCGAAACCATCGAGACGGCCGCCGTCGTCACCCGTCTGTCCCCGAGCTTCATCCGTTTCGGTCATTTCGAACACTTCTGGGCCAGCAATCAGCACGAAGCGCTGCGTCAACTCGCAGACTTCACGATCGATCATCACTATCCGCACTGCCGCGAGGAGGCCAATCCGTACCTTGCGCTGCTGAGCGCCGTGTGCGATGCGACCGCCGAAATGGTCGCGCATTGGCAGGCGGTCGGCTTCTGTCACGGCGTGATGAACACCGACAACATGTCGATCCTCGGGCTGACGATCGATTACGGCCCGTTCGGCTTTCTCGACGGCTTCAACGCGCATCACATCTGCAACCACTCCGACACACAGGGACGCTACGCCTATCAGGCACAGCCGAACGTTGCGTACTGGAATCTGTTCTGCCTCGCGCAGGCCCTGCTGCCGCTGTTCGGCGAGGGCGACGCGGCCATCGAGCAGGCGCAGTCGGTGCTGCCCGTGTTCAAGACCCGGTTCGCCGAGGAGATCGATCTTCGCATGCGGGCCAAGCTGGGGTTGCGCGAGTCGCACGCCGACGACGAAACGCTCATCAACCGTCTGTTCAAGCTGATGCACGAGGGACGCGTCGACTTCACGCACCTGTTCCGCACGCTCGCTACGCTGGAACTCGAGAACCCGGCCGCCGACGCCCCGCTGCGCGACATGTTCATCGACCGCCCCGGGTTCGACGCCTGGGCAGTGGACTACCGCGCGCGCCTGCGGCACGAGGCAAGCACCGACGCGAAGCGCGCAATCGCGATGCGCCTCGTCAATCCGAAGTACATCCTGCGCAATCATCTGGCCGAAATCGCGATCCGGCGTGCCAGCGAGAAGGACTTCTCGGAAGTCGATACGCTGCTGCACGTGCTGTCACGGCCTTACGACGAACAGCCCGAATTCGAGCGCTACGCCGCGCTGCCGCCCGACTGGGCCGGGCAGCTCGAGGTCAGTTGCTCGTCTTGATTGACGGCCAGGCATCGGTGGGCGGCGACGCGTTGCTACACATTGCGTACCTTGCAAAACGGCGTGTCATCCCCATCTGCGCCAGGTCTGACGATATACGACGCACGGCGGCAACGCCGGTGCCGTCGCCCCTCAGGAGACTCTCATGAGCAAAGTAGAA
This sequence comes from Pandoraea sp. ASV26, assembly GCF_016428915.1. Taxonomy (GTDB): domain Bacteria; phylum Pseudomonadota; class Gammaproteobacteria; order Burkholderiales; family Burkholderiaceae; genus Pandoraea. Next base: position 50,752 of record NZ_JAELTP010000025.1, on the reverse strand, counting down.
AAGAATGACGCCGACTGGCGTGTCCAACTCGACGACGTCGAATATCAGGTCACGCGCCAGGCGGCAACCGAGCGCGCCTTCACCGGCCGTTACTGGGATCACTGGAAGGACGGTACGTACCGCTGTATCTGCTGCGGTGCACCGCTGTTCGAGTCGACGGAAAAGTTCGATGCGGGCTGCGGCTGGCCGAGCTACTCGGCGCCGGTCGACAAGTCCGGCATCGACGAGATCATGGATTACAGCCACGGCATGGTGCGTGTGGAAGTGCGCTGCCACAACTGCGACGCCCACCTCGGACACGTGTTCGAAGACGGCCCGCAGCCGACCGGATTGCGTTATTGCATCAATTCGGCCTCGCTCAACTTCGAGGACAAGGAAGGTCAGCTCGACAAACCCGTCGACGGCTGAGCGCCTGATATCACCGGCGCAAGGCCGGTGCATTGAGCCGGTATCCACGCGGTGTCACGAACATTTTCGGGAAATCACCCCATACGCAAGTGTTCGGACACCGATCGTACGTCTGCTAAGCTGACATTTCCTCAACAAAAAAGGAAACGTCGCTCATGCGCAGCACAAACATTCGCTTCAGGCCGCTTTTCTGCGCGGCAGCATTTTTCGGCGTCCTAAGCGCGGCGCCCGCCATCGCACAGTACACCGGTCCGTCGGGCGGTGTGGCGACGACCGGCAGCGTGAACGTGCCGTCGGTGACGTCCCATGTCTCGACCGTGGAGCGGGCACTGGTCGCCCCGGACGATGCCGTGTCCGTCATCGAGGGCTATATCGTCAACCGCCTCAAGCACGAGCACTACACGTTCCGTGACGACTCCGGCAAGACCATCGAAATCGATCTCGACGACAAATACCTGCCCCCCGGCCGGCAGATCGACGACAAGACCCGTGTGCGCATTACCGGCGAAGTCGACCGCCATCGCTTTCGCCCGAACGATATCGACGTGAAGCGCATCGAAATCCTTCAGTAAGACAACGTTCTGCCCGACAGGCCGGCGGTGTGGCGGCTCAGGTCGCACCGCGCTTTCGGACATTCGCCGCGTCCCTCGACGGGCCTTTGAAATATAATGGGTGTTTGCTCCCCCGGCGCCCTGTGCACGGGGGATGTGTGCCCCCGAAGCCCCCAAGTCGAGACTTCATGAAATTCCTTTTCGACCTGTTACCGGTCATCCTGTTTTTCGTTGCCTTCAAGTTCGCGGGCATCTACGTCGCCACTGGCATCGCCATCGCGACGACGGTTGCGCAAGTCGTCTGGATGTGGCTGCGTCACCGTAAGGTCGAGCCCATGCAATGGGTGAGCCTGGCGATCATCGTGGTGTTCGGCGGCGCGACCATGCTGCTGCACGACGAAACCTTCATCAAATGGAAACCCACGGCGCTGTACTGGCTCTTCGGGATCACGCTGTTCGTTGCCGAGCTCGTCTTCGACAAGAACCTGATCCGCGCCATGATGGAAAAGCAGATGGCGCTGCCCGAACCCCTGTGGCGCGCCGTGAATTTCAGCTGGGCGCTATTCTTCCTCGTGATGGGCGTGCTCAATCTGGTCATCGCCTACCATTTCTCGACCGACACCTGGGTCAACTTCAAGCTCTTCGGCGGCATGGGCCTCATGGTCGTGTTCATCGTCGTACAGAGCCTGTGGCTGGCGAAGTACATCAAGCAGGACGAATAACGTCCGTCGAGGAGCCAACGCCATGACCATGGAACAACAAATTGAAGCGCGGCTCACGGCTGCGCTCGCCCCGCTCGAACTCGCGCTCGAGAACGACAGCGCCCGTCATGCCGGCCACGCCGGCGCCGCCTCGGGCGGTCATTACAACCTCAGGATCGTATCTGCCGCGTTTACCGGCCGTAACCGCGTGGCGCGTCACCGGCTGGTGTATGATGCGCTAGCCGATTTGATGCAAAACGGCATTCACGCCCTCGCCATCGTTGCGCTCGCCCCCGGCGAAGCGTAACTCGCATGCGACGCGTCCCCCGTCGATTAACCTTGCCTTCGTCATTCGTTAGGAAAAACAGCATGGCATTGAAACTCGCCCGCACGGCTCTGGCGCTCGGCGCCGCCGTGTCGCTGACCGCCGTCTCCCTCCCCGCCCTCGCCCAGAATGTCGCCGTTGTGAACGGCACGCCGGTGCCTGTGGCACGTGCCGATGCCATGGTGCGCGAAATGGTTCGCCAGGGTCAGCCGAACTCGCCGCAACTGCAACAGCAAGTGCGTGAAGAACTGGTCAAGCGCGAAGTCCTCGCGCAGGCCGCCGTCAGCAAGGGAATCGCCACTCAGCCCGACGTCAAGGCACAGCTCAAGCTGGCCGAACAAGGCGTGCTGATTCGCGCCCTCATCGCCGACTTCCAGAAGACCTCGCCCGTGACCGACGCCGAAGTTCAAGCGCGTTACGACCAACTGAAGAAGCAGTTCGGCGACAAGGAATATCACGCACGTCACATCCTGGTGCCGAGCGAAGATACGGCCAAGGAAATCATCGTGAAGCTCAAGGGCGGCGCGAAGTTCGCCGACCTCGCCAAGCAGTATTCGAAGGATCCGGGTTCGGCGCAGAACGGCGGTGATCTCGACTGGTCGCCGGCCAACGCCTACGTGCCCGAGTTTGCCGACGCGCTGCAAAAGCTCCAGAAGGGCCAGTACTCGCAGACGCCGGTCAAGACGCAATTTGGCTACCACGTGATCGAACTGGACGACACCCGCGACGCGCAGATCCCGCCGCTCGCCGACGTCAAGCCGCAACTCGTGCAGCAAATGCAGGAAGAGAAGCTGCAAGGCTTCATCGACGGCCTCGAGAAGAAGGCCAAGATTCAGTAAGCCTTACCGCGACGCTGAAACAAAAATCCCGCCTTTCGGCGGGATTTTTTTATTTCCGGTGCCCTATTCCGCACAGCATGTGCCGTGCGGAATATCGCGGTCTGACTGACGATCACGCCACCCAGCGGCGGGCGTTGCGGAACATGCGCATCCACGGGCTGTCTTCGCCCCATTGCGCCGGTGCCCAGCTCATCTGCACCGTGCGGAACACCCGCTCAGGGTGCGGCATCATCACCGTGAAGCGGCCGTCGCCCGTCGTCACGGCGGTCAGGCCACGCGGCGAGCCGTTCGGATTGAACGGATACTGCTCGGTCGGCTGACCACGGTGATCCACGAAACGCATCGCGGCGATCGCCTGATCGATGTTGCCTTGCTGACCGAAGTTGGCGAAGCCTTCGCCGTGAGCAATGACGATTGGCAGTTGCGAGCCGGCCATGTCCTTGAAGAACAGCGACGGCGAGTCGAGCACTTCCACCTGCGTGAGACGTGCCTCGTACTTCGACTGGTTGTACGTGAACTTCGGCCACGCCGCGGCGCCCGGAATCAGGTTCGACAGGTTGCTCATCATCTGGCAACCGTTACACACGCCCAGTGCGAACGTGTCAGCGCGGTTGAAGAAGCCCGCGAACTGTTCGGCGAGTGCCGGATTGAACAGAATCGTCTTCGCCCAGCCTTCCCCCGCCCCCAGCGTGTCGCCATACGAGAAGCCGCCGCAGGCGATGAAGCCCTTGAACGCTTCGAGCGTGTGACGGCCCGCGAGCAGATCGCTCATGTGCACGTCGTAGGCGTCGAAGCCGGCCTTGTCCAGCACGTAGGCCATCTCCAGATGCGAGTTCACGCCCTGCTCGCGCAGGACAGCGATCTTCGGGCGCACGCCCGTCGCAATGAACGGCGCGGCAATATCTTCGCTCGCGTCGAACGTCACCTTCGGCGAAAGGCCCGGATCGCTCGTGTCATTCAGCGCTTCGTATTCGGCATCGGCTGCCGCCGGGTTGTCACGCAGACGCGCGATACGCCAGCTCACTTCCGACCACACGCGTTGCAACTCGGCACGCGGCGCGCCGAATACCTTCTTGGCATCACGATAGATTTCGATGACGTCGGTCGTGTTCGGCTTGCCGATCACGTTCGTGCAGCTCGACAGACCCGCTTCACGCAGCGCCTGAAGCACCGCGTCGCGCTCGGATGCGCGCACCTGGATCACACCGCCGAGTTCTTCGGAGAAGAGCGCGCGCAGCGTCTTGTCTTCACGGCGGCCCGCCGTCTGCTTGGCCCAATCCTTGGCGTCGCCGTAGTCGGATTCGAAGCCTTCGTCCAGCGTGAGCATGTCGACATTGAGCGACACACCGACGTGACCGGCGAAGGCCATTTCCGCAACGGTGGCAAACAAACCACCGTCCGAACGATCGTGATAGGCGAGGAGTTTGCCGTCGCGATTGAGTTTCTGGATGGCGTCGAAGAAACGTTGCAGGTCCGCCGGATCGTCCAGATCCGGGGTCACGTCGCCGATCTGCTGCGTGACCTGCGCGAGGATACTGCCGCCCAGACGGTTCTTGTTGTGGCCCAGATCGATGGCGATCAGCACCGTCTCACCCACTTCCGCGACCGAGCGCAGTTGCGGCGTCAGATGGCCACGCACATCTTCGACCGGTGCGAAGGCCGACACGATCAGCGAGACCGGCGCGATCACGTCCTTGCTGCGGCCAGCGTCTTCCCACTTGGTGCGCATCGACAGCGAATCCTTGCCGACGGGAATCGACAGCCCCAGCGCCGGGCACAGCTCCATGCCGACGGCCTTGACCGTATCGAACAGCGCCGCGTCTTCGCCCTCGGTACCGCACGCCGCCATCCAGTTGGCCGACAGCTTGATCTTGTCGAGCGACGCAATCGGCGCCGCCGCAATGTTGGTGATGGCTTCGCCCACTGCCATACGGCCCGATGCCGGGGCATCGATCACGGCCAGCGGGGTGCGCTCGCCCATCGTCATGGCTTCGCCACGATAACCGGCGTAATCCATCAGCGAGATGGCGCAGTCGGCCACCGGGACCTGCCACGGGCCGACCATCTGGTCGCGCGCCGTCAGGCCGCCCACCGTACGGTCGCCAATGGTGATGAGGAACGACTTGCTGGCGACCGTCGGATGACGCAGCACAGCGCGTGCCACTTCGTCGAGCGACAGCCCCGTCACGTCGACCGGCGGCAGTTCCACCGTCACGCGCTTGACGTCGCGATGCATGCGCGGCGGCTTGCCGAGCAGCACGTCCATCGGCATGTCGACCGGATCCGGCGACTCCGGATGCATCGGGTCGACCAGCTTCAGTTGACGCTCGTCCGTCGAGACACCAATCACTGCCACCGGGCAGCGCTCACGCTGACAGACGGCCTGGAAAGCCGGGAAGCTGTCCGGCGCGATGGCCAGCACATAGCGCTCCTGCGCTTCGTTACTCCAGATTTCGGCCGGCGACATGCCCGACTCTTCGAGCTGCACCTGACGCAGATCGAAACGTGCGCCCTTGTTCGCGCCATCGACCAGTTCCGGGAAAGCATTCGAGATACCGCCCGCGCCGACGTCGTGAATCGACAGGATCGGGTTGGCGTCGCCCTGACGCCAGCACCAGTTGATGACTTCCTGCGCGCGACGCTCGATCTCCGGGTTGCCACGTTGCACCGAGTCGAAGTCGAGTTCGGCCGTGTTCGTGCCGGTCGCCATCGAACTGGCGGCGCCGCCGCCCATGCCGATGCGCATGCCCGGGCCGCCGATCTGGATGAGCAGCGTGCCGGCGGGCAAGTCGTGCTTGTGCGTGTGCTGTGCGGCGATGTTGCCCAAGCCGCCCGCGATCATGATCGGCTTGTGATAGCCGCGCACACGTCCGCCCACGTTCTGTTCGTACGCACGGAAGTAGCCGCCGAGGTTCGGACGGCCGAATTCGTTGTTGAACGCGGCGCCGCCGAGCGGGCCGTCGATCATGATCTGCAACGGCGACGCAATGCGGTCCGGACGACCGTAGTCGCTGCCGGTAGCGTCGGGCTTGCGCAGCGACAGCGGCACGGCCACGTCGAGATCGTTCTCCCACGGCTCGCGTGCGTCCGGCAGCGCCAGATTCGACACGGTGAAGCCCGTCAGACCGGACTTCGGCGTGGAGCCACGGCCCGTCGCGCCTTCGTCGCGGATCTCGCCGCCCGCGCCCGTCGACGCGCCCGGGAACGGCGAAATCGCCGTCGGGTGGTTGTGCGTCTCGACCTTCATCAGCGTGTGCGTGAGTTCGACGCTGCGGCCATACTTGCCGTCAGCCCCACGCGGATACCAGCGCTCGACTTCGGCGCCTTCCATCACCGAAGCATTGTCCGAATACGCCACCACCGTACCCTGCGGGTGCAGTTGGTGCGTGTTCTTGATCATCTGGAACAGCGACTTGTCCTGCGCCTGACCATCGATGGTCCATTGCGCATTGAAAATCTTGTGACGGCAATGTTCGCTGTTGGCCTGCGCGAACATCATCAGTTCCACGTCGGTCGGATTGCGTTTCAGGCCGGTGAAGGCGTCGACCAGATACTCGATTTCGTCGTCGGCCAGCGCCAGACCGAGGTCACGGTTGGCGGCCTCTAAGGCGCTGCGGCCCGCACCGATCACGTCGACCGTTTGCAGCGGCTTGGCCGGCAGTTCGACGAAGAGTGCCTCGGCCTCGCTGCGCGTGGCCACGACCGTCTCGGTCATGCGGTCGTGCAGCACACCGGCAACGCGCGCGAGCACATCGGCCGGCAGCGACTTCTTGCCGCCGAGCAAGCCCGACTTCACACCGATCGTGTACTCGACGGCGCGCTCGATACGGCGCACGTGATCGATGCCGCAGTTACGGGCAATGTCCGTCGCCTTGCTCGCCCACGGGGAGATCGTGCCCAGACGCGGAATCACCAGCAGTTGGTCGCCTGCCGGCACTTCGCCTACCGGCTCACCGTAAGTGAGGAGACCGGCCACGCGGGCCACGTCTTCGCTCGAGAGCGGTTCGGCGCTGGCTACGAGATGCACGTAGCGGGCGTCGACACGCACGATCGAACTGTCGATGGCTTGCAGGGTCTGCAAAAGACGTTGCTGGCGGAATTCGGAGAGCGCCAAGGCGCCGGCGAAGCAGGCAATGTGAGTCATGGAAGGACGGAAGGCGAGGCGTTCAAAACGCGGGGGAACGACAAACCGGGATTATACCCTGCTTACCCCGGGTTATACCCGAGTGCGCGACAGGCATTATGGGTGGCCTCCCGCCCTAGGAGAGCGTCTCTCTGGTAACCTATGCGCCCCGTAACCCACACGGGCCGCGAAACCGGATTTCCGGTGGCGGCACGGTAAAGAACGACACTAACAAGCGAACGAACGGGCGTTCGCCATACACCAGACGGTTGGGAATGAAGGTCATCGTTATCGGCGGCGGGGTCATCGGCACGTGTACTGCCTACTATCTGGCCGCTGCGGGGCACACGGTCACGCTCGTCGAGCGCAACAGCACGGTTGCGCAAGAGAGCAGCTTCGGCAATGCGGGCGTCATCGCGCCGGGCTACGTTACGCCCTGGGCGGCCCCCGGCATGCCGCGCAAACTGCTCGGCTACATGTTCAGCTCGGCCAGTCCGCTCATCTTCCGGCCGGGCCTGTCCGCCGGAACCTGGCGCTGGGCAGCCCGCTGGCTGCGCGAATGCAAGCTCGAACGGTACCGCGCCAATCGCGAGCGGATGCAACGCATCGCCTTCTACAGCCAGCGCTGCCTGCATGAGCTGCGCGAGACCCACGTCTTCGAATACGAACACACGCAGGGCTACTTGCAGTTGTTTCGCACCGAACGCGAAATCAAGATGAACGAGCCGGCGCGCGCGATGCTCACCGAGAACGAGGTGCCGCACCGCTTGCTCACCGCCGACGAGTGCCGCAAGCTCGAACCCGCGCTCTCCATCGATACCCCGCTTGCGGGTGGCCTGCATCTGCCGCGTGACGAGACCGGCAACTGCCCGCTCTTCACCAAGCGCCTCGCGCAGATCGCCCGGGACATGGGCGTGACGCTCGCCACCGAGACGACCGTGGTGTCGGTACGCCCGAATGTGGGCCGCGCCGGTGTCACCGTCGAGACGGCCAGCACCGTGCAGCCGGCCCAGCGCACCACGCTCGAGGCCGATGCCGTGGTGATCGCGGCGGGCGTGGCAAGCGCCGCGCTGCTGCGCCCGCTTGGCATCGACCTGCCGCTCTGGCCGATCAAGGGATACTCCATCACGGTGCCGGTCAAGACCGAACTGTTCAGCCCGCGCATTGCGGTGATGGACGAGTCTTACAAGACCGCCATCACCCCGCAAGGCAACCGTCTGCGCATTGCCGGAACGGCCGAACTCGGAGACACCGAACTCGTGCTGCGCGAACGCGCCATCGCCACGCTCTACAAGGTGGCGACGGACTGGTTCCCCGGCGCAGGCAAGTACCGTGAGGCGCGCGCCTGGGTAGGCGCTCGCCCCATGCTGCCTGACGGCCCGCCCCTGCTCGGTGCGACGCCTCTGCCCGGCATCTTCCTGAACGTCGGTCACGGCTCGACTGGCTGGGCGATGGCCTGCGGCTCCGGTCGCGTGCTGGCCGACGTCATCTCCGGACAAACGCCGGAAATCGATCTGAACGGGCTCACACTCGCGCGTTACGAGCGCTAGTCGTGCGGCACGGCGTCGTGCCCTCCCTCAAACACCCCATGGCGCCATGACGCCATGACGAGGGCCGGCCCCTACCCCTACGCCTACCCCGGCCCCGGCCCTCGCGCAGAAGCGCGCTAGCCCTTCATCAACCTGCAATTCAACCGGCAATACACCGGTCCGCCGGACTTGTGGGAGATGACCGACACACTATCGGGACTCTCACCGGCAGGCAGAACGCGGCGATGACGGCATAATCTTCTGTTAAGTACGAAGTCAGCCGCACGCGAAACGCTCGGTCAACGTCCCGGACATTTCGCTGCACGCGCTGCACTTGCAGCTTGCTACCGGGAGCTTTGCCTGTCATGTCCGATACTCCGCACGTCAACGTTCCTGCTGCCGCGGTGAACCCGAGTCTGCTGGCACGCCCCGTTGCGCTGCCCAAAGCCTCTGCCTCCGGGGTTGCCCTCGCAGCGGCTTGCGCGTCAGTAGCGCTCGATTTGTATTCGCCCGGCATATTGCGCGATGTCGAGCGGACCGCCGCCGCCAAACTTCCTCCTCATACGCTGATGGCCCGCGCCGGCGCCGCCGTCGCGGACTGGCTTTATGGACGCTTGCCTGCGCTGGCGACTGCGGGTCGTCAACCGGTATTGCTGCTCGCCGGCCCCGGCAACAATGGCGGCGACGCTTACATCGCCGCCCGGGAGCTACACCGGCGCGGCGTGCTCGTCGATGTGTGGCAGCTAGCGCCGCCAACGGCCGACGACGCCCGCTGGGCACTCGCCGACGCCCTCGCCGCTGGCGTGCCGGTCCGGCATGCGCCGGACATCTGGCCCCAGCCATCGACTTATGCGTGGATCGTCGACGGCTTGTTCGGCATCGGCCTGTCGCGCCCGCTCGAGGGCCCCGCTGCCGCGCTGGTCGACCACATCGCCTACGAACACACCCAAGGCACGCCGGTGCTTGCCATCGACGTGCCCAGCGGACTGGCCGCAGCCACCGGGGTCGCTGCCGGCCCCGTCATTCATGCTGACGTGACGATGGCCATGCTCGGCGCCACACCGGGGCTATTCACCGGCGTTGGCCGCGACTTTGCCGGAGAAGTTCTGCTGGCCACGCTGGGTGCCGACGAGGTGCTGGTGGCAACCCGGTCTGCGTTGCCAGGCGAGCGCCTCATCGCGACGAGCGCACCCGCCGCATTCCTCGCGCATTTGCCGCAACGTCGCCACGCGTCTCATAAAGGGACTTACGGGGCGCTGGCGGTGCTCGGGGGTCATGAAGGCATGATCGGGGCGCCACTGCTATCGGCCCGTACTGGCTTGATGAGCGGCGCCGGGCGCGTCTACGTGGGGTTCGTCGCGAACGACGCGCCTGACTGGGACCCCGTGCATCCGGAGCTGATGCTGCGTCACGCCGAAGATCTCGATCTGTCGGCCATGCAGGCGGTGTCCGTCGGCCCGGGGCTCGGCACTTCCGCGGCGTCGGCGGCGTGCCTGTCGCGCGCGCTTGCGCTCGACCATACGCCGTTGCTCATCGATGCCGATGCCCTCAATCTGCTCGCTGCCGAGCCAGCGCTTGCGGAACGCGTGCGCCGCCGTGCCGGGCCAACGGTATTGACGCCGCATCCGCTCGAAGCCGCACGTCTGGCGGGCTGCGACGTCGCTCGCGTTCAATCGGATCGACTCGCCTGCGCACGCGCGCTCGCGCAACAATTCGGCGCGACCGTCGTGCTCAAGGGCTCGGGCAGCGTCATCGACGACGGCACCCGCGCCTGGATCAACACGACAGGCAATGCCGGGCTTGCCACGGCCGGCACTGGCGACGTGCTCACCGGCGCCATCGGCGCCCTGCTGGCGCAGGGTATGCCCGCAACGCAGGCCGCTCTGGCTGCCGTCTGGCTGCATGGCAGGGCCGCCGAGCGCTGTGAGCGTGCCGGTGCGGGACCCGCGGGCCTGACCGCCTCGGAACTCCTGCCGGCCATACGCGCCGAATTGGCCGATCTGCTCAACGGGGACACGCCTTCGACGCGATTCGCTTCATCGCATCGGAGCACACGTGCGAGTCCGACCTGAAATGTCACGTCAAGTCGCCCGTCAACCGCGCGAAGCTTGCCTATAGCCTCATTTCAGCGCGATTGCGCGACGACTCCCGTTATACTTCGCTTTATCGAAATGTTCATATCGCACATGCCGTATAAGCCTTCCACGCTCGCCGCTCGTCTGGATCAGCTCCCCGCCTGGCGCACCCTGCTCACCCATCGCGACGAAATCGCCACGCAGCATATGCGCGACTGGTTCGCTGGCGAAGGGGCCAACACACGCGTCGAACAATTCTCGCTGCGTGCGGCCGGGCTGTATCTCGATTACTCGAAGAACCGCATCACCGAAAAGACTCGCACGCTACTCACGCAACTTGCACGCGAATGCGACCTGCCTGCCAAGCGCGATGCCATGTGGGCCGGTGAACATGTGAACGTCACGGAGGACCGCGCGGCGTTGCACATCGCACTGCGCGCGCCGAAAGGCATGGTGTTTCGCGACACCTCGGGCGAAGTCAGCAGCGGAGTGTGCGCGACGCTCGCACGCATGCGCACGTTCAGCGAAAGCGTGCGTGACGGGCGCTGGGTCGGCGCGACCGGCAAGCGCATCAAGCATCTGATCAACGTCGGCATCGGCGGCTCGGATCTGGGCCCGCGCATGGTATGCGACGCCCTGGCCGTCTACGGCCGGCCGGATCTGAGCGCGCACTTCGTCGCCAACATCGATCCGACCGAACTGGCGCGTATGCTGCCTTTGCTCGATCCGGAAACCACCCTCGTCGTCATTTGCTCGAAGACCTTCACCACGCTCGAAACCATGACCAACGCGCGTACGATTCGTGCGTGGTTCGTTGCGAATGGCATTCCGGAGAGCGAACTTGGCAAGCATTTCGTCGCCGTGTCGACGAACGTCGAAGAGGCGATGCGCTTCGGTATTCACCGCGAGAACGTGTTCGAGTTCGGCGAATGGGTGGGCGGCCGCTACTCGCTCTGGTCGTCGATCGGGCTCATCATCATGCTGTATGTGGGCGCTGAGCATTTCGACGCGTTGCTCGCCGGTGCACATGCAATGGATGAACATTTCCGCAGCGCTCCGCTTGAAGCCAACATGCCCGTGCTGCTCGGCCTGATTGGCATCTGGTACCGGAATTTCTTCGACGCCCAGACACTCTCCATCGCGCCCTACACTGACGCCCTTCAGAAGCTGCCGCCATATTTGCAGCAACTGGATATGGAAAGCAATGGCAAGTCGGTGCAAATTGACGGCACGCCTGTCACATGGCAAACCGCGCCGATCATCTGGGGCGAACCGGGCACGAATGGTCAGCACGCCTACTTCCAGATGCTGCATCAGGGCACCACACTCGTGCCGGTGGATTTCATCGCAGCGCTCGAACCGCAATACAACGCGCCGGCCTACCTCGACCACCACCGCAAGCTGCTCGCCAATTGCTTCGCGCAAAGCGAAGCGTTGCTGCATGGCGGTTCGACGGCCACGCCCGAACAGGCCAACGGGCCATTGGGCGCCCAGCGCCACTTCAACGGCAACCGGCCGAGCAACACGCTGGTGATCGACAAGTTGTCGCCTGAACGTCTGGGGGCGCTGATCGCGCTCTACGAGCACAAAGTGTTCGTGCAGGCCGCCATCTGGAACATCAATCCGTTCGACCAATGGGGTGTTGAACTGGGTAAGACGCTGTGCCGTGCGATCGAGCCCGAACTCGTCGATCCGGATTCGCTCAAGCCCGATGCGCACGACGCCTCAACGACCTCGTTGATCCGCATGGCGGGCGAAGCACTGAGAACGAAGGGCTGAAGCTCGCTTCAGCCCTCTGCGCCGCCGCCGAACAGCGGCGGCCGCGACCCTCGCCGGGGGCGTTCGCCCCGGTTTCCTCAGACGTTTCCTCAGACGGCAGCGCCGTCGACCAGCCGTCCGCCGGCCAGTTGCACCGTCGCGTCGCAGCGCTGCGCGATCGCCAGGTCGTGCGTCACGAGCACCAGCGTTGCACCGCTCGCCTGGTTGAGCGAGAACATCAGATCGATGACACGCTCGCCCGTCGCCGTATCGAGACTGCCGGTGGGTTCATCGGCAAACAACACAGCGGGTTCGGTGACAAAGGCACGCGCCAGCGCCACGCGCTGCTGTTCGCCGCCGGAGAGCTGCTTGGGATAGTGGGTCAGCCGCGACCCCAATCCTACTTGCTCGAGCAATTTGACGGCACGATTGCGCACGTCGCGTGTCTCACCCAACAGTTCGAGGGGCAGCATCACGTTTTCGAGCGCGCTCAGATGCGACATCAACTGGAAGGATTGGAAGACGAAACCGACAGCGCCACGTCGCAACGCCGCCCGGCCCTCTTCGTCGAGCTCACCGAGCGACTTGCCCAGCAGCGTGATGGTGCCGTCGGTCGCCGTGTCGAGCCCGGCCATCAGGCCAAGCAGCGTCGACTTCCCCGACCCCGACGCGCCAACGATAGCCACGCTCTGGCCCTTCGCGACGGAAAAATCGATATCCTGCAAAATGACCAGCTCACCGGTGGCATCACGCAACCGTTTGCCCAGGCCCCGCACCTCAATAACGTTTTCGGAAAACGACATGGCAAGAAGAGAGTTCTTGAAATTGGCCGCCTCAGCCCTCGTAGGCTGGTGCATGCTGTCAGGGACCGCGGCGAACGCGGCAAGTTCGGGAGCGCCGACGATTTTAGTTGTGGGCGACAGCCTTTCTGCGGAATATGGCATCGCGCGCGGCGCCGGCTGGGTCAATCTCATGCAGCAGACGATCACGCAAAGCGGCTTCGATTATAACGTCGTCAACGCGAGTATCAGTGGCGACACAACGAGCGGTGGGCGCGCGCGGCTCGCGCCGTTGCTCGAACGCTATCATCCGGCCATCACGATCCTGGAACTGGGGGGCAACGACGCCCTGCGCGGCATTCCCCTGGAACTCACGCGTACCAACCTGCGCGAGATGGTCGACGCCGCACGCAAGGCTGGTAGCCGGGTGATTGTCGTCGGCATGCGCATTCCGCCGAATTACGGCCCCGATTACAGCGAGCAGTTCTTCAACATGTTCTCCACTGTCGCCAAGCAGGAAAAGACAGGCTATGTGCCCTTCCTGCTCGCCGGCGTGATCGAACACCCCGACTGGTTCCAGCAAGACCAGATTCATCCGCTTGCCAAAGCCCATCCGCAAATTCTGCAGAACGTCTGGCCAACGGTGAAGCCACTACTCAAGCCGCCACTCAAGCCCGCGGGCAAACCTACCGCCAAAGCGGCAGACTCCCGGACGCCAAAGTCCGGCGCATAAAAAAACGCGGCCAATCGGCCGCGTTTTTTCTTCCGTCATTGACGCTTCGGCGATCCGATCAGGAACCTGCCTTCGTCACGTCGCTGACTACCTTGACCTTCGAGCGTGCGCGCAGATCTCCCAACCAGGCATTCCACTCGGCCTGAGCGGCCAACTGGTTGAGCTGCTGCGCTTCGGCGGCCAGACGTTGAGCGTCCTGCTCGGTCGGCTGCGTCACCTTGCTGATGCGATACACCGCATAGCCCTGCCCTTCGCCGAGTGCGACCCCGACATACGCCGGCAGCTTGGCCGTATCGGCGCCGAAGATCGCCGTAAGTGCCGTGGCGGACAGCTTGCCCGGGTTGTCGCGCGACACCGTCTGCACCGCACCGAAGGCGGCATCGCCCCCCTTCTTCAGGGCGTCGAGCTTGGCCTCACCGGCCTTCTTCGCCTCCTGATCCGCCAGATCGGCAATGGCCTTCTCTTTGACTTGCGCCTCGATCTGCGCAAGCGGCGGCGTTGCGGCCGGATGGTAATTCACCACATGGGCCGATACCAGCACGCCCTGACCGACATCCACCGCTTCCGTGTTGCGTTTGTTCTTGAGCGATTCGTCGCCAAACACGGCCTTGAGCAGCTTTTCGCTACCGAGCGGGCTCTGCGCTTGCGACGGATCCGGCGTACGCATGACCTTCGCCGACATCACCTTCAGATTCACCTTGTCAGCCACCGGCTGCAAACTGTCCGGTTGCTCGTACACGGCGTTGGTGAACTGATCGGCCAGCTTGGCATACGCCTTCGCCGATTCCTGCTGGCGATACTGATCGGCCAGTTGACCCTTCACTTCGTCGAACGACTTCGTTTGCGCCGGCTTGATGCCGGTCAGCTTGATGATGTGATAACCGAAATCGCTCTTCACGACATCGCTCACGTCACCATTGGCCTTGAGGGCGAACGTGGCATCGGCGAACGGCTTGACCATCGCGTCGCGCGTGAAGAAGCCCAGATCGCCACCGTTCGCCTTCGAGCCCGGATCTTCGGAGTTCTCGCTGGCCAGCTTGGCAAAGTCGTTGGGGTTCTGCTTGATCTTTGCGAGCAAGGCGTCGGCCTTGGCCTTCGCCTTGGCGTGATCGGCCGGCGACGCGTCCGCCGGCGACGCGATCAGAATGTGCGACGCACGACGCTCTTCCGGCGTCGTGTATTGCTTCAGATTGTCGTTGTACATCTTGCGCAGCACGTCGTCGCTCGGCGCGGCCTGTGCCGATGCCGGCATCGCTTTCGGGTCGAGCACCACATACTGGATCTCGGCCGATTCCGGCGTCTGGAAAGCCGCCTTGTGCGTGTCGTAGTACGCCTGAATCTGCTGCTGCGTCGGCACGATCTTGCCGGCGAAGTCGGACACGGGGAAGTTCAGCACCGAGACATCACGTTGCTGAGCACGCAATTGCGCAAAGCGATCGAGCACCGCCTTCGGCAACATGGCGCTCGCCTGCACGCTCGCCGGCAGTTGGTTCGATGCCAGCTCGAAACGAATTTGCGCTTCGAGTCGCTGCGGCGTGAGATTCTGCGCGGACAGCAGTTGCTCGTACTTGGCTTGATCGATGGAACCGTCCGGGCGGCGCAGTTGCGCAATCGCCGGAATGGCGAGCAGCGCCTCACGCACCTGGGCGTCGGGCACCGAGAGATTCTTCTTGAGGGTTTCCTGCGTCAGCAGCTTCTGCTGGATCAGGTTGTCGAGCACAGCACCGCGCATTTCCGGGGTGTTGATCTGGCTCGCATCGACTGCGCCACCGAACATTTGCTGCATGCGTTCGGTCTGTGCGCGAAGCACGCTGTCGTACTCCTGACGCGTCACGGTCTGATCGCCAACCTTGGCAATCGTACTGGCATCCGCGGCGTACTCTTGCAAGCCATGAACGCCGAAGACCACGAATGACGGGACGATCAGCACCGTCAGGAAGATGAGGACCAAGCGTTGATGACGGCGGATGAAGTCGAACATACGAAATCGGAAAAGTCGTCTAGAGCGTCTTAGGACGTCATATGGCAAAAAAGGCGAACCGAAGTTCGCCTTTTCACAATTTGGCGGAGCGGACGGGGCTCGAACCCGCGACCCCCGGCGTGACAGGCCGGTATTCTAACCAACTGAACTACCGCTCCCCAAGATCTGGAACTGGTGGGTGCTGAGGGGCTCGAACCCCCGACCTACGCCTTGTAAGGGCGCCGCTCTACCAACTGAGCTAAGCACCCGTTCCCGATTCAAGTGTTGTTCTTGCTACTACTCCCTGCCGAAGCAGGAAAGCTCGTTAGTTTAACGTATCTTTCAAACCTTTGCCAGGGCGAAATTTCGGAACCTTCGCTGCCTTGATCTTGATCTCGCCACCGGTGCGCGGATTCCGCCCAATGCGCGGCGCTCGCTTGGCCACGTGGAACGTGCCAAAGCCGACCAGCGTTACGGCATCTCCCTTCTTCAACGCTTTCTTTACTGCACCCACCAATGCATCAAGTGCTCGACCGGCAGCAGCTTTCGAGATGTCTGCCTCACCCGCGATATGATCGATCAGTTCCGTCTTATTCACTGTAACCCCCTTGCAAGGATAGTAGGCGATTGAGCCGCGGAGGCGCTTTTTACGCGCCTTGACATCGATCTGCGAGGTCCGCTGGCTTTGCCATTAGACAAGCCGCAAACCCTGATGTCAAGCCGTTTTGCGCCCTGTTTCGCGCCCTCTTGGCGGCATAGGAAGCACTCCTGAATCTGCGCATTCCGGTCGCTATTTTCGAGCACTTTGCGTGAATAAAAAAAGCCCGGGGAAAACCCCGAGCTTTTTGCCCATTTTCAATCTGGCGAGCGACGAAAGCAAAGTCGCCGCGCGCCAGCGAAAAGTGACTGTCAGTGCTTGATGACTTCCTGCTTGCCGCTTGCATCCGTATTCGGCGCGACAGGGGCGGCCTTTGCCTCTTCTTCCGGCAGCGGCACGGGGGCATGCTCCAGCGCCAGTTCAAGCACCTTGTCGATCCAGCGCACCGGCACGATCTCCAGCGCGTTCTTGACCGTATCGGGAATCTCTGCGAGATCCTTCACGTTCTCTTCCGGAATCAACACGAGCTTGATGCCGCCGCGGTGAGCCGCGAGCAACTTCTCCTTGAGACCGCCGATCGGCAACACTTCGCCGCGCAGCGTGATCTCACCCGTCATCGCCACATCCGCACGCACCGGAATACCGGTGAGCACCGAGACAAGTGCCGTCGTCATCGCAATACCGGCGGACGGACCGTCCTTCGGCGTTGCGCCTTCCGGCACGTGGATGTGAATATCCTTCTTCTCGAACTGCTCGTCCGTCACACCCAGGCGACGCGCACGCGAGCGCACCACCGAACGTGCCGCTTCGACCGACTCCTTCATCACGTCGCCGAGCGAACCCGTACGGATGATGTTGCCCTTGCCCGGCATCAGCGCAGCTTCGATGGTCAGCAGATCGCCGCCCACTTCCGTCCACGCCAGACCCGTGACCTGGCCGATCTGGTTTTCCTTCATGGCCAGACCGAAGTCGAACTTGCGCACGCCCAGGAAGTTGTCGAGGTTGCCCGCATCGACCTTGATCGACGTTCCATCGACCTTCTTGAGCAACAGCATCTTCACGACCTTGCGGCAGATCTTCGAGATCTCGCGCTCGAGCGAACGCACACCGGCTTCGCGCGTGTAGTAGCGGATGATGTCGCGAATCGCGGCTTCCGTCAGATCGATCTCGCCTTCCTTCAGACCGTTGTTCTTCTTCTGCTTCGGCAGCAGATAACGCTGGGCGATGTTGACCTTTTCGTCTTCGGTGTAGCCCGACAGGCGAATCACTTCCATACGGTCGAGCAGCGGCGCCGGAATGTTCAGCGAGTTCGAGGTAGCCACGAACATCACGTCCGACAGATCGAAGTCGACTTCGACGTAGTGATCCGAGAACGTGTGGTTCTGCTCCGGATCGAGCACTTCGAGCAGCGCCGAACTCGGGTCGCCCCGGAAGTCCATGCCCATCTTGTCCACTTCGTCGAGCAGGAACAGCGGGTTGCGCACAGCGACCTTCGACAAGCTTTGCAGGATCTTGCCCGGCATCGACCCGATGTAGGTACGACGGTGGCCGCGAATCTCGGCCTCGTCACGCACGCCGCCCAACGCCATACGAACGAACTTGCGGTTCGTCGCACGCGCGATCGACTGACCGAGCGAGGTCTTGCCCACGCCGGGGGGGCCGACCAGGCACAGGATCGGCGCCTTGACCTTGTCCACGCGCTGTTGCACGGCAAGATACTCAAGGATGCGTTCCTTGACCTTCTCGAGACCGAAGTGGTCCTCGTCGAGCACCTTCTCGGCGTTCGACAGATCGTTGTTCACCTTGCTCTTCTTGCGCCACGGCAGACCGACCAGCGTGTCGATGTAGTTGCGCACGACAGTCGCTTCGGCCGACATCGGCGACATCAGCTTGAGCTTCTTGAGTTCGGCATCCGCCTTCTTCTTGGCGTCCTTGGGCAGGTGCGCAGCCTTGATGCGCTTCTCGAGTTCTTCGAGATCGGCGCCTTCTTCACCTTCGCCCAGTTCCTTCTGGATGGCCTTGACCTGCTCGTTCAGGTAGTACTCGCGCTGGCTCTTCTCCATCTGGCGCTTCACTCGGCCACGGATGCGCTTTTCCACCTGAAGAATATCGATCTCGCTCTCGAGCTGCGCGAGCAGATGCTCAAGGCGCTCGATCACCGGGAACATCTCCAGAATCTTCTGCTTCTGCTCGAGCTTGAGCGGCAGATGTGCGGCGATGGTATCAGCCAGACGACCCGCCTCATCGATACCCGAGAGCGACGTCAGGATCTCCGGCGGAATCTTCTTGTTGAGCTTCACGTACTGATCGAACTGCGCGACGATCGCACGACGCAGGGCCTCGGACTCCGGCGAGTTGCCATCATCCGGCTCGAGCGGCATGACTTCCGACGTGAACTGGGTTTCCTCTTCGTCAACACTCAGGGTGCGGGCGCGCTGAATCCCTTCGACCAGCACCTTGACGGTGCCATCGGGTAATTTGAGCATTTGCAGGATGTTGGCCACGCAACCGATCTCGTAGAGATCCTTGGACGTGGGCTCATCCTTGGCCGCGGCTTTCTGCGCGACCAGCATGATGTGCTTGCCGCCTTCCATGGCGGTTTCAAGCGCTTTAATCGATTTGGGACGCCCCACGAAGAGGGGAATCACCATGTGCGGAAACACGACCACGTCGCGCAAAGGCAACAGGGGCAGTTGAATCGCTTCGGGCGGGAGGATTTGGGTGCCTGACATCTCGTTCCCCATATTTAACGATACCGTTGTGTTCCAGCTAATTGAGGCCGCCGGCGAGAATTACAAGAGGGATGAAAGACCCTTTCGCCGACAAGGTGCACCACTCGGGGTTTCATTGCCCGTGGCACTAGTATGAAGGAAAAAAAGCCGCCCATGTTTCCATGAACGGCTTAGGGTATCGCTGCGTTGACCGTTCAATTGGAGCCGGCTACCTTGGGCGACTCCTGATAGATCAAAAGCGGCTTTCCGTCGCCACTGATCGCGTTTTCGTCCAGGATCACTTTGGTTACGCCCTTGAGCGACGGCAGTTCGTACATGACTTCGAGCAGCGCCTGCTCGATGATCGAGCGCAGGCCACGCGCGCCAGTCTTGCGCTTGATGGCCTTGCGTGCCACCGCATGCAGCGCCGCCGGGCGGATTTCCAGCTCCACACCTTCCATCATGAACAGCCGCTGGTATTGCTTGACCAGCGCGTTCTTCGGTTCGATGAGAATGGTCACCAGCACGTCTTCATCGAGCTTGCCCAATGTGGCAACCACCGGCAGACGACCGATCAGCTCCGGAATCAGGCCGAATTTGATCAGATCTTCCGGCTCGACCTCAAGCAGCAGTTCGCCGGCGTCGCGCTCTTCGCCCGTCTTGACCGTCGCGCCGAAGCCGATACCCGTCTTCTCGGTACGGTTCATGATGATCTTCTCGAGACCATCGAACGCGCCGCCGCAGATGAACAGAATGTTCGTCGTGTCGACCTGAATGAAATCCTGGTTAGGATGCTTGCGGCCACCTTGCGGCGGCACCGACGCCATCGTGCCTTCGACCAGCTTGAGCAGCGCCTGCTGCACGCCTTCGCCCGACACGTCGCGCGTAATCGACGGATTGTCCGACTTGCGGCTGATCTTGTCGATTTCGTCGATATAGACGATACCCTTTTGCGCCTGCTCGATCTCGTAATTGCAGTTCTGCAGCAGCTTCTGAATGATGTTTTCGACGTCTTCACCCACATAACCGGCTTCGGTCAGCGTGGTGGCGTCGGCGATCACGAAGGGCACATTGAGCAGACGGGCGAGCGTCTGCGCGAGCAGCGTCTTGCCCGAGCCGGTCGGCCCGATCAGCAGGATGTTGCTCTTGGAGAGTTCGACCTCGTCGCGCTTGTCGCCGAGGTGTTTCAATCGCTTGTAATGGTTATAGACCGCAACCGCCAGAATCTTCTTGGCACGGTCCTGACCGATCACGTATTGATCGAGACTCTCGCGAATTTCCTGCGGCGACGGCAGATCGGACTTACCGCCACTGCCGCTCTCGTCTTCGGCCGCTGCGGCCTCGTCACGAATAATCTCGTTGCACAGATCAATGCACTCGTCGCAAATAAACACGGACGGACCTGCGATGAGCTTCTTGACCTCATGCTGGCTCTTTCCGCAGAAGGAGCAGTAGAGCAGCTTTTCGCCGTTGGAAGTGCTTTTTTTATCCACCATATCTGTGTCAGCCTGCTAGCAATTTGCGCCCCGGTCGTCCCCCACCGGGGGCGGCAAACGCGGCATACGTGAATCCCATTGTAACGCCATGCCGCGCGAGCGTGTGACCCACCCACGACGGCATTAAATTCCCTTTTACGACAAAGACTTGGCGCGATCACCCGGTCTTTCGAAACGAAAATACCTGATGTCGCGCCAGCCTTTAGGCCGTCAGGCGCCCCGAATTCGAGACCGAATCAGGGACGCTTTTCGAGCACGCGATCGATCAACCCGTACTCGACAGCGTCTGCCGCCGACTTGAAGTTGTCGCGATCGGTATCGCGCGCAATGACCTCGAGCGACTGGCCAGTGTTCTCGGCGAGCAGACGGTTCAACCTGTCCTTGAGCAAGAGGATTTCCCGGGCGTGGATTTCGATGTCCGACGCCTGACCGCGGGCGCCGCCCAGCGGTTGGTGAATCATGATGCGCGCGTTCGGCAGAGCGAAACGCTTGCCCTTCTCGCCAGCGGCGAGCAGGAAAGCGCCCATGCTCGCGGCCATGCCCAGGCACAGCGTCGAGACCGGCGGCTTGACGAACTTCATCGTGTCGTAAATCGCCAGACCCGCCGAGACGGAACCGCCCGGCGAGTTGATGTACATCGAGATTTCCTTGTCCGGATTTTCGCTCTCGAGGAACAGCAACTGGGCGACGACGAGGTTGGCGCTCTGGTCGTTGACCTCGCCCACCAGGAAAATGATGCGCTCCTTGAGGAGTCGCGAGTAGATATCGTAAGCGCGCTCGCCACGACCACTTTGCTCGACGACCATCGGCACGAGGCCAAGGCCTTGCGTCTCGAGGGCGGAGTTGTGTGTCTGGGAGGCGAGTTGGGCGAGCAATTCGGAACGGGTAATCATATCGGTTCGACCCTTCTATCGAGATGGTTTTGCGCGCCGCAGGGAGGAGACCCGAAGGCCATTTGGAAAAGAACCGCCACGACCTTGCGGCCGCGGCGGTTCAGTCGGTCTGTCGCGTTCGATCAGGACTGCGTGTTGCCAGCCAGTTCTTCGAAGCTCACTTGCTTGTCGGTCACCTTGGCCTTACCCAGGACGAACTCGACAACGTTGTTCTCGACGACGAAACCTTCCATTTCCGCCATGCGCTGCTGATCGCCATAGTACCAGCGGACGACTTCTTGCGGGTCTTCGTAGCTCTTCGCGAACTCTTCGACTTCGGCCTTGATCTGCTCGGGCTTGGCTTGCAGGTCGTTCTGCTTGACCAACTCGGCCAGAATCAGGCCCAGCTTCACGCGACGCTCGGCTTGTTCCTTGAACATTTCCGCCGGGATCGGCACATTGCCGGCGTTCGGCACGCCGCGCTGCGCGAGGTCCTGACGGGCCATTGCCACCAGACGCTCCTGATCCTGAGCGATCAGCGCGTTCGGCACGTCCAGCTCTGCCACCGAGATCAGTGCATTCATCACTTGATCCTTGAGCAGGGCCTGCGTACGACGCTTCACTTCGCGCGACAGGTTTTCCTTGATGTCAGCGCGCATCTTTTCGATGCTGCCGTCGGCGATACCGAGCGACTTGGCGAACTCGGCGTCGACTTCCGGCAGGTGCGCCCACTCGACCTTCTTCAGCGTGACGGTGAACGTGGCGGTCTTACCGGCCACTTCCTTGCCGTGGTACTCGTCCGGGAACTTGAGCTCGAATTCCTTCGACTCGCCGACCTTCAGGCCCAGCGTGGCCTTCTCGAATTCCGGCAGCATGCGGCCTTCGCCCAGCACGAACACGAAGTCTTCGGCGCTGCCGCCAGCAAACACTTCACCGTCGATCTTGCCAACGAAGTCGACCGTCACGCGATCGCCGTCCTTGGCTTCCACCGTGCCACCATCGCCATGAGCACCGGCTTCGCCACGCACGTGGTAGTGCACGCGTTGCTTGCGCAGGATGTCGATGGTGCGATCGATCTCGGCTTCCGAGACGTCGGTCGTGGTGCGGGTGACTTCCGCGGCGGCCAGATCACCGATCTTGACTTCCGGATAGATCTCGAACGTCGCGTCGAAAGCGTATTCGGTGTCGGCGGCGTCGGCCTTCGGCGCGAAATGCGGCTGACCGGCGACACGCAGATCCTGTTGCTTGCTGATTTCAAAGAATTGCTGGCCAACCTTGTCGCTCACGACTTCGGCTTCGACCTGACCACCGTATTGCTGGGTGACCATCTTCAGGGGCACCTTGCCCGGACGGAAGCCCGGCATACGAACCGTCTTCGACAGCTTCTGGATGCGTGCCGCAACTTCTTTTTCGACTTCCTGCTTGGGCAGGGCGATGGTAAAGCGACGCTCGAGCTTGCCGAGGTTTTCAACAGCGATAGTCATGAGGATATTCGTCCATCCAGAGGGTCGTTCTGTGTTGCAGCGAGGGAATGCCGCAAGCGGACCCAGTCAGTTAATCAACCTTGGGCCGGAACCGGCGATGCGATGACGCGACGCCGGTTTCCCTCCGCCCCCGACAAATCGGGGTAGCCCCAAAACGGTTTTGAACACAAAGCGGGACATTTTAGCAAACTATTGCCCCGCCTCCAGACTTTCCGGCCGGAAATCAGGGAAATCGGGCCATTTTGCCTTCCCTCCCCTCGTCACGGCCCGTCACAACCCTTTGCTTGCGCACCTGCCCGGCGTCATCTGCCGCGTCAGGCGCGTCTTCACTGGCCGGAACAGCACATTAGAGGGAGCCATCCACAAAAAGATCTTGGGCGACACGCCTTGACGCCCTAGGATTCAATCGAACGTTTGAATGAAACACGAGTTCATTGAAATGACGTGGCGTTGAGCCGCGTCCTACCGGAGGTTCGTCGTGAGCCCACGCCTCTCGGCCAGCCGACAAGCTGGCGATACCAAGCTGCGCATTCTCGATGCCGCAGAAGATCTATTCATCGAATACGGCTACGAAGCCATGTCGTTGCGTCAGATTACATCGCGCGCCGAGGTCAATCTGGCGGCCGTGAACTACCACTTCGGGAGCAAGGAAACGCTGCTTCAGGCCATGCTCTCGCGTCGGCTCGACCGGCTCAACGAGGAGCGTCTGGCACTGCTGACTCGCGCCGAAGCCGTCTGGCCCGCGACACAGCTAACGTGCGAACACGTGCTTGGGGCGATGTTCATCCCTGCTCTGGCCATTTCCCATCATCGCGACATCGGCGGCCCGGCGTTCCTGCGCCTGCTCGGGCGCGTCTATGCCGATCCGTCGCCGTTCATTCGCGACTATCTGCAACAGCATTACGCCCCGGTATTCGAGCGCTTCTTCGACGCCTTCGCCCGCGCGTTGCCCGAGCTGCCGCGTCAGGAACTGGGCTGGCGTCTTCACTTCGCCTTGCAAGCGTTATCCGGCGTGCTGGCGAGCAGCGACACCTCGCGCCTGATCGACACCTTCGCGCAGGGACAACCGATGGGCGACCTGCAAGTCGTCGCACGACTCACCGCGCTCATGGTCGCAGCGCTCAAGGCGCCAATGCCGGGCGAGGAACAACTGGCGAGCTTCGCGGCCGTCTTCGCGCTCGCGAGAGACGCTGACATCACACCGCCGCGCGAGGACGGGCATCAGGCGGCATCTGTCGGTGCGCCGTCACCCGACGATCGGGACGGGCCCGCGTCGAGCGACATCGATCCGGCGTTCGCCAACGCCTGAGTCGAGTCCCGCGCGAGACGCCGGACAGACATCCCGGAGAGATCGCCGCAGCACGCGTCATGAGCGCTGCGGCAATGGCAACGCTGTTCTTAAGTTGCGGTCGCGGTCGCAGTCGCCATTCGACGCATCACCCGAATTCCCGGCGCACCAACGT
Source organism: Pandoraea sp. ASV26 (assembly GCF_016428915.1). Classification (GTDB taxonomy): domain Bacteria; phylum Pseudomonadota; class Gammaproteobacteria; order Burkholderiales; family Burkholderiaceae; genus Pandoraea. Next base: position 26,347 of record NZ_JAELTP010000025.1, on the reverse strand, counting down.
GTCGCCGAACGATCCAACGATAACGCCATCGCCGGCTTGCACTGCACACGATGCCAGGCATGCCGGCAGATGACACGAAGACGACAGCCTCACGCTAGCCGCCCGCCGGACATGGCATCGACGCCGCCCCGGGCACGACGCACATCACTTGCCGTGAAGCTGAAACGAAAGGGAGGAGAAAATGATGGCCGTATGGATTCTTGCGTTTGTCGTGGGCGTGTCTGCCCTGCTTTTCTACCGCGCACATGCCTGGCAATGGCTCATTGCCACAGTGCTATGGGTGGGTGTCGGCACGGTGACGGGGCTGATCGGCACGGTCGCGACCGTCGTGCTCGCGATTGTGCTGATTTTGCCCGCCGTGATTCTGAGCATTGGCCCGTTGCGTCGCGCGTGGCTCACCGCTCCTGCACTCGCGAAATTCCGCACGATCATGCCCGAGATGTCGGCCACGGAAAAAGACGCCATTGAAGCCGGCACCGTCTGGTGGGATGCCGATCTGTTCTCCGGCCGTCCCGACTGGCAGAAATTCATGGCGATGCCCGCACCTGCCCTCAGCGCCGAGGAGCAAGCGTTCATGGAGCACGAGGTCGAGCATCTTTGCGACCTGTCCAACGACTGGGAAAGCACTCAGGTCTGGCAAGACCTGCCGCCCAAAGCCTGGCAATACGCGAAGGAAGCCGGCTTTCTCGGAATGATCATTCCGAAGCGCTACGGCGGTCTCGAATTCTCCGCCTATGCGCACTCTCAGGTCGTGATGAAGCTGGCGTCGCGCTGTTCTGCCGCGGCCGTGTCGGTCATGGTGCCGAACTCGCTCGGGCCCGCCGAGCTGCTGCTGCACTACGGTACCGAAGCGCAAAAGAACTACTACCTGCCGCGTCTCGCCAAAGGCGAGGAAGTGCCGTGCTTTGCGCTCACGAGCCCCTACGCGGGCTCTGACGCCGCCGCCATTCCCGACATCGGCATCGTCTGCCGTGGTGTCCATGACGGGCGTGAAACGCTGGGCTTCCGTGTCACATGGAGCAAGCGCTACATCACGCTCGGCCCGATTGCGACCGTGCTGGGTCTCGCGTTCCGCGCCCTCGACCCCGACCATCTGCTCGGCGACGACGACGAGCCGGGCATCACGTGCGCCTTGATTCCGACGAACCATCCGGGCGTGGTGATCGGACGCCGTCACTGGCCCCTGAACGCTGTCTTCCAGAACGGCCCCAATTCCGGCAAGGACGTCTTCATTCCGCTCGACTGGGTGATCGGCGGTCAGGCGCAGGTCGGCAAGGGCTGGCGGATGCTGATGGAATGTCTTGCCGCCGGCCGCGCGATCTCGCTGCCGTCGTCGAACGTCGGCTATTCGAAGATCGCCGTGCGGGCAACGGGCGCGTACGCCGCCGTGCGTCGTCAATTCCGCACGCCGATCGGCAAGTTCGAAGGGGTGCAGGAAGCGCTCGCGCGCATGGCCGGCAATCTGTACGCGATGGACGCCGCGCGCCGCATGGCAGCACTCGCGGTCGATCTCGGCGAAAAGCCCTCGGTGATCTCCGCCATCGCGAAATACCATGTGACCGAACGCGCCCGCAAGGTGGTGAACGACGGCATGGACGTGGTCGCGGGCAAAGGCATCTGCATGGGCCCGAACAACTTCCTTGCCCGCGCCTACCAGCAGATTCCGGTGTCGATCACGGTCGAAGGCGCGAACATCATGACGCGCTGCCTGATGATCTTCGGTCAGGGCGCAATCCGCTGCCATCCGTACGTTCTCAAGGAACTCGCCGCCGCCCAAATGGGGGAAGCGGCGGACCACACCGCGGCCGTACGCGCGTTCGACGACGCCCTCTTCGGCCATCTCACGTTCGTCACGAGCAACATCGTGCGCGGCGCGTTGCAGGGCATCACGCATGCGCGCTTCTCTGCCGTGCCGTCGAACGCCGCCCCCGAACTGCACGCCTACTACCGCGCCGCGAATCGCATGTCGACCCTTCTCGCCATCGCGGCCGACGTCTCGATGGCGGTGCTCGGCGGCTCGCTCAAGCGTCGCGAGAGCATCTCGGCCCGACTGGGCGACATCCTCTCCCAACTGTTCCTGCTCACGGCAACGCTCAAGCGTTTCGAAGACGAAGGCCGTCCCGAAGCCGATCTGCCGTTGGTGCATTGGGCCGCCCAAGACGCACTCTGGCAAGCCCGCGAAGCCTTCGAGGGCGTGCTGGCGAACTATCCGTCGCGCTTCGTCGCCGGGTGGATGCGCTGGAAGCTCACACCGCTCGGCCTGCCGTACGCCAAGCCGTCCGACGCACTCGCCGCGCAGGTCGCCGAGTTGATGCAGACACCGGGCGAAGCGCGCGAGCGACTCATCGCCGGCAGCTACTCGCCGCGCGTCGAGATCGACGGGCTGGCTTACGGCGAGATCGTCTTCCAGATGACGCCGAAGGTCACCGCCATCGAGCAGCGTCTGCGCTCGGCCATCAAGGAAGGACGTCTGCCCAAGATGCCGCAAAGCCTGCCCGAATTCACCGAATGGGTCGACCTCGCGGCGAGTCTGCAACTCGTGAGCGACGAGGAACGACGGGTGCTGCTCCAGTACGCCGACTTCGCCGCGCGTGCGGTGGCCGTCGACGACTTCCCGGCCGACTTCGGACGCCTTGCCGACATGCAACACGCCCAGCAACACGAAGCCACCGACGAAGCGCTCGCCTCGTGAGCCCGCCGGTCTGCCTGTGCGCCATCACTCTGAGGATTTCCGCGCCGTGACGATGTCCGACCGATACCTTGCTTTCGCCAATTCCGCCGTCGGTAGCCGGCTGGCCAACGCGCTGGGGCTGCCGCGCCCGGTTCCGCTCGAGCGCATGCCGCCCTTTGGCGACACCGAAGCACGCGACATGCCTGCGCCGCTCGCCGTCGTGGGCGGCGCGGGGAACGCACCGCTATTGCCGGGCCTTGCACGCGAGCTGCATTGGCTCGGCATACCGAGCCTTGCCCACGCCGAGCGACTGGACTGGATTTCGTACGCCAACAAGGCGGGCACGATGAGCGGGCGCTTCAACCCCGCGGAAGGTGTGCGCCCCAAAGCGCTGTTGTTCGACGCAAGCGCCATCGCCAACACTGACGAACTGAGCGCGCTCTACACGTTCTTCCACGACACCCTCGCCTCGCTCGACCGATGCGCACGCGTGCTCGTGCTGGGTTTGCCGCCGTCGCTGGCCACCACACCGCAAGCCAGCGTCGCACAGCGTGCGCTCGAGGGTTTCGTGCGCTCGCTCGCGAAGGAGCTCAGGCGCGGGGCCACAGCGCAATTGCTGTACGTCGCCCCGCCCGCCCGCGAAGCCCTGCACTCCACGTTGCGCTTCTTCCTCTCGCCGCGTGCCGCCTATGTGAACGGGCAGGCCGTCACCTTGCAAGACCCCGTGTTCGAGACACCGCCGATGCGCGACCAGCGCCCGCTCGCCGGACAAGTCGCGCTCGTGACCGGTGCGGCGCGCGGCATCGGCGAAGCCATTGCCACCGTGCTGGCCCGCGACGGCGCGCACGTCGTGTGTGTCGACATCCCGGCCGCGCAGGCCCCGCTCGAAGCCGTGGCGACGCGTATCGAAGGCAGTGCGCTCGCCTGCGACATCACCGCCCCCGAAGCCGGCGCGACACTGCTCGCCCATCTGGCCACGCATGCGCCACGCGGGCTCGACGTCCTCGTGCACAACGCCGGCATTACGCGCGACAAGACCCTCGTGCGCATGAGCGAAGCCCAATGGCAAAGCGTGCTCGACATCAACGTCGGTGCGCCGCAGCGTCTGAACGCCGCCCTGCTCGACGCAGGTGTACTGCGCGCGAACAGCAGAATCGTCGGCGTGGCATCGATCAGCGGCATCGCGGGCAATCGCGGGCAGACGAACTATGCAGCGTCGAAAGCGGCGGTGATCGGCATGGTCGAAGCGTGGTCGCCGAGGCTCGCCGAGCGCCACATCAGCATCAACGCCGTTGCGCCCGGCTTCATCGAAACGCAGATGACCGCCGCCGTGCCGTTCGCCATTCGCGAAGCCGGACGCCGCATGAACTCGCTCGGTCAGGGCGGCCAGCCGGTCGATGTCGCCGAGGCCATCGCCTGGCTGGCGCATCCGGCCTCGGGCGCGCTGACCGGACAAGTCGTGCGCGTCTGCGGTCAAAGCCTGCTGGGAGCATGACGATGGCCAACGACCGCCCTCGCGACCCGTCGGACACCGTGTCGTCGCCTTCGGCGAGCGCGCTGAAGACGATCGACGTCACCCGTCTGCCCTCGCCGCTTCACCTGTATCTGCGCGCCTTGCTCTCGGCCCGCAAACCGGCCCGGGCCCAACCGCTCCCGCCGCTGGCATTCGAGCGCCGCAACGTCGTGCTCGACGCGAACGGCATCGCGCGCTATGCACGCCTGTGCGGCTTCTCGCAGGCTAACGACGTGCCGCCAACGTGGCCGCATCTGCTCGCCTTCCCGCTACATATGTTGCTGATGACGGACCGCGCGTTTCCGTTCGCCATGCTTGGCATGGTGCATCTGGCCAATCGCATCCGTCAGCACACGCAGCTCTCGCCCGGAGATCGGCTTGACCTCGACGTGCGATGCGGCCCGCTGCTCGCCCATGACAAGGGACAGGTCTTCACGGTGCTGACCACCGCCCGGCGCAACGGCGAGGTGGTTTGGTCAGGCGAGAGCCTGTACCTGCGCACGGGCGTACGCAACGCCCTCGGCGCCCCCTATCGCGCCGAACTGAGCGCCGATCCATCGCTCACGAAGACCGCAACGTGGCAGGTGCCGGGCGACCTCGGTCGTCAGTACGCGCGCGTGTCCGGCGACTACAACCCGATTCACCTGTGGCCGATGACGGCCAGACTGTTCGGCTTTGCGCGACCGATCATTCACGGCATGTGGAGCTTCGCCCGAACGCTCGCCGCCGTGCTGCCCCCCGACGCGTCGCACGTCGACCTTCTCGTGGAATTCAAGACGCCACTGCTGCTGCCGGGCGAAGCCACGCTGTGGCGCGATGCGCAGCGTAACGTCTTCGAACTGCGCGACGCGGCGGGCACCGTGCCGCATCTGCGTGGACGCTGGCAAGTCATGCCGGGCACATCGTCCTCCTTGCCGCCTTCGTCCCCCTCGTCCTCCAACAACACGTTCGCTACGGACCCTTCATGAGCGCCTACAAACCCACCGCGCCGGCTCCCGCCCTGCGCCGCGTCGCGATCCTCGGTGGCAACCGCATTCCGTTCGCGCGTTCGAACACGGCATACGCCACGGCCTCGAATCAGGACATGCTGACGGCGTCGATCCAGGGCCTCGTCGACCGATTCGAGTTGCATGGTCAGTTGCTGGGCGAAGTCGCCGCCGGGGCCGTGCTCAAACACGCACGCGACTTCAACCTGACGCGCGAATCCGTGCTGTCGACAACGCTCGCCCCGCAGACGCCTGCCTACGACGTCCAGCAAGCCTGCGGCACCGGCCTCGAAACCGCGATCCTCACCGGCAACAAGATCGCGCTCGGACAGATCGACGTGGCCATCGCCGGTGGCGTCGACACCGCGTCGGATGCCCCCATCGGAGTGAATGAAAAGCTACGCCAGATCCTGCTCGAAGCGAATCGGCAACGCAGCACTGGCGGCAAGCTCGGCGCGCTTGCGAAGGTGCGTCCCGGCATGTTGTTCAGTCCGGCCCTGCCACGCAACGGTGAGCCGCGCACTGGCCTGTCGATGGGCGAGCATTGCGAGCGGATGGCGAAGCGCTGGCAGATCGAGCGCGCCGCACAGGACGAACTCACGCTCGCGAGCCATCAACATCTCGCCGCCGCGTATGAACGCGGATTCTTCCTCGATCTGATGACGCCCTTTCGCGGCCTGCAACGCGACAACAACCTCAGGCCCGACGTGACACTGGAGAAGCTGGCGAGTCTGAAGCCGGTGTTCGACCGCAGTGCCACGGGCACGCTCACCGCAGGCAACTCGACGCCGCTGACCGATGGCGCGTCGTGCGTGCTGCTCGCGAGCGAGGACTGGGCGCGCGCGCACAACGTGCCGGTGCTCGCCTACCTGACTTATTCGCAAACGGCGGCCGTCGACTTCTTCAATCCCGACGAGACGCAGCGCGAGGGCCTGCTCATGGCCCCCGCGTACGCCGTGCCGCGCATGCTGGCACAGGCCGGGCTCACGTTACAGGACTTCGATTTCTACGAAATTCACGAAGCGTTCGCCGCGCAGGTGCTCTGCACCTTGAAGGCGTGGGAAGACCCGCAGTACTGCCGCGACAAGCTCGGACTGGCCGCCCCGCTGGGCAGCATCGACCGCCAACGGCTGAACGTGACCGGCAGCTCGCTCGCCTGCGGGCACCCGTTCGCAGCGACCGGCGCACGCATTCTTGCCACCCTCGCCAAGCTGCTGGCCGAACGTGGCGGCGGGCGCGGCCTCATCTCGATTTGCGCGGCCGGCGGACAGGGCGTGGTCGCGATGTTGGAGCGGTAAACGTAGCAGTTGCAGCCGTCGCAGGAACAGCAGCAGTCAAAACAGCAAACGATAAGGGGCCGCCACAAACACGGCCTTGCGCATGCATGCGAGTTGCCAACAGAGCGACCCATCGGCAGCAGGTACCCGTGCAAAAACACATCAATGGAGACAACGATGGATCAAGCTGTCCAGCAGGAACGTATCTGGCTCGACGCCTACCCTCCCGGCGTTCCCGCCGAGATCGACGTGACGCGCTACACGTCGCTCGTGCAGGCTTTCGACGAATGGATCGGCAAGTACCGGGAACGCATTGCGTTCGTGAGTCTCGGCAGCGAGATGACCTATGCGGAAGTCGCCCGGCAGGCATACGCGTTCGCCGCGTGGCTGCAAGCCCGGGGCGTGCGCAAGGGAGAGCGCGTCGCGCTCATGATGCCCAATTGCTTCCAGTATCCGATCTGTCTGTTCGGCACGCTCATCGCTGGCGCCGTGGTCGTCAACGTCAATCCGCTGTACACCGTTCGCGAGCTCAAACATCAGTTGCAGGACAGCGGTGCGCGCACGATCGTCGTGTTCGAGAACTTCGCCAAGACCGTGCAGGACGCCATTCCCGGCACCGACGTGCGCAACGTGCTCCTCACGCAGATCGGCGACTTGCTCGCGCCCGGCGCGAACGTCAAGGGACGCTTCGTGAACTTCATCATGCGGCGGGTGGCGAAACAGGTGCCGCCCTACGCGTTGCCGCAAGCGATACCGCTGCGTCATGCGCTCGCCGAGGGGACGAAGCTCAAGGCCACGCCCGCGCCGCTCACGCGCGACGACCTCGCCTTCCTCCAGTACACGGGCGGCACCACGGGCGTTGCCAAGGGCGCCATGCTCACGCACGGCAATGTGCTGGCCAATCTGCTGCAAACCGAGGCATGGGCAGCCGATCAGCTCGATGGCGACATCGAGGTGAATCTGTCGCTGCTGCCGATGTATCACATCCTCTCGCTCACGGTGAACTGCCTGGTGTTCATGAGTCTTGGCGGGCGCAACATCCTGATTGCGAATCCGCGCGACGTGAAGAAGGTCGTCTACATCATTCGCAACGAAACCTTCACAGGCGTCACCGGGGTCAACACGCTGTTCAATGGCCTGCTCGAAAACCCGGACTTCTGCGCACGCGACTTCTCCCGGCTGAAGCTATCGCTCGCAGGCGGCATGGCAACGCAGCGCGCCATTGCCGAGCGATGGAAGCAGGTCACGGGCAAACCGATCATCGAGGGATACGGCCTGACCGAGTGCTCGCCCATCGTCACGATGAACCCGGTCGACATCGCGCACATGGACGACTTCGAATTCACCGGCTCCGTCGGTCTGCCAGCCCCGTCGACCGACGTGCGCTTCAAGCGCGACGACGGCACATGGGCCGATCCGGGCGAACCGGGAGAGCTATGCGTGCGCGGCCCGCAGGTCATGCGCGGCTACTGGCAGCGCCCGGAAGACACGGCCAAGACGTTCGACGCCGACGGTTGGCTGATGACAGGCGACATCGGTGTGATGGACGCGCGCGGTTACGTGCGGCTCATCGACCGCAAGAAGGACATGATTCTCGTGTCGGGCTTCAACGTCTACCCCAACGAAATCGAGGACGTTGTGATGCTTCACCCGGGCGTGCGCGAAGCGGCCGTGGTCGGCGTGCCCGATCCGGTCGCCGGCGAGCGCGTGAAGCTCGTGGTCGTGGCGAAAGATCCGCAGTTGAGCGCTGAAGCGCTGCTCTCTCACTGCCGCCAGCACCTGACCGCCTACAAGCTGCCGCGCATCATCGAATTCCGTCAGGGCGAACTGCCCAAGTCCACCGTCGGCAAGATCCTGCGGCGCGAATTGCGCGAGCCGGTGGCGTCAACTCAGGGAGACAAATAACATGTCCATGCATCCTGCCCAGCGCGCTGCGCACCGGTCTTGCCGTCGCTCGCGCCGCCTTCTTCACAGCCTGCCCATCGCCACGGCGAGCCGTATTGCCCTGGCCCTTGCATTGCTGCCTGCCGCGCTCGTTGCGGGCGCGTTGAGTGCCTCCGAGGCACGGGCGCAGAGCAATGCCGTCGTCGGCGCGTCGGCGCCTGCCGCCCCCGATGCGAATGCACCGGGCAGCCCCACGGCAGCGGCCGATGTCGACGCCTCCAAACTGGCCGCCCTTCCCGTTGCCGCCCAAACGCAATGGCTGTCCCGCGCGATCAAGAGCGGCGAGTTGGCAAAGATGAGCGACGATCAGATCGTCGCCCGCATGCAGGCGATTCAGGCCGAGGCACTCGTGCGCTTTCTGAAAGCCGAATCGGCCGCGTTGCCCGAATATGAATACGAGCTCACGCGCCACGAGCGCATCAACAACCAGTGGCAGACAACGCCCGACCGCATGCTCGTGAAGGTGCGCGAAAAACCGTTGCAGATCTACGCGAAGTGGCTGCCCGACGGTGCCCACGCCGGTCAGGAAATCATTTACGACGAGACGAAGAATCCGAAGGAGATGTATGGCCATCTCGGTGGCATTCTCGGTTTCACGTCGATCTGGAGCAGCATCGACGGCACGCTTGCGCGCTCGCAATCGAACCATACGGTGCGCGATCTCGGCTTCGCGTTCATTGCAGAACAGATTGCCCACGACGGCCGTAGCTTCCGCGCTGCCGGACTGCCCGAGAAGCCCGCAAGAATTTCGGTGTCCGAATCGAATGGCATCCGCATGCTCGCACTGGAGTGGGATGCCCCCTCCGGCCCGCCGCAGCATTACGCGAACAAGTCGCGCGTGCTGATCGATCTGAAGACGGGGCGGCCGCGCGGCATCGAAGCGTGGGACGCGTCGGGGCAGAAGATCGAGGAAATGCGCTTCGAGAAAGTGCGCAAGGCGCAATGGACGGACGCCACGTTCGACCCCAAGAATCCCGACTACAAATTCTGAGGTGACGCACGCTGGCGTCTGGCGTCTGGCGCCGATACGCGGTACAAGCACGACGAAAGCCCGCCACCCTGCATCGAGGGTGGCGGGCTTTCGCTTATCCGAACATCACCGGCTGGCACCCGCGAGGTTCCGCTGGCGCCGGTATGCCAAGACCGTTCAGGTCTGCGGCAATTCGATCTTCACTTCGAGCACTTCCAGGTTGTCCTGATGCTCGACGCTGACCTTGATGTCGTCTTGTGCGATTTTGACGTACTTGGAGATGACAGCCACCAGCTCACGTTGCAGGGCCGGCAGATAATCTGCCGGCGGCGACGAGCCCGTGCGTTCGTGCGCCAGAATGATCTGCAAGCGCTCTTTCGCAACGGCGGCGGTCTTTTTCTTCTCCCCCAGGAGAAATGACAGGAAGGACATGGGCGCTCCTTACTTCGAGCCGAAAATGCGCTGCAACAGCCCCGGCTTTTGATAGTCGGTAAAGCGCATGGGCTTGTCTTCGCCCTTGAACCGGCTCACCACGTCGCGATACGCGTCGGCCACATCGGTACCGTCGAGATGAATCGCCGGCACGCCCTGATTCGAGGCATGCAACACAGACTCCGACTCCGGAATCACGCCAATGAGCTTGATTCGCAGGATTTCCTGGATGTCCTCGAGCGAGAGCATCTGGCCGTCGTTGACACGCTTCGGGTTGTAACGGGTGATGAGCAGGTGCTCCTTGATCGGCTCGCCGCCCTCGATGGCACGCTTCGTCTTCGACGAGAGAATGCCCAGAATGCGGTCCGAGTCGCGCACTGACGACACTTCGGGGTTCGTCACCACGAGCGCTTCGTCAGCGAAGTGCATCGCGAGCAGTGCGCCCGATTCGATGCCGGCCGGCGAGTCGCACACGATGTATTCGAAGCCCATGTCGATCAGGTTCTTGATGACCGTCTCGACGCCCGCCTGCGTGAGTGCGTCCTTGTCACGCGTCTGTGACGCGGGCAGGATGAACAGATTCTCGCAGGACTTGTCCTTGATGAGCGCCTGATTGAGGTTCGCTTCGCCCTGAATCACATTGACCAGGTCGTACACGACGCGGCGCTCGCAACCCATGATGAGATCGAGATTTCGCAGGCCGACGTCAAAATCGATGACTGCCGTCTTGTGCCCCTGCAAGGCGAGGCCGGCGGAAAAGCTGGCGCTGGTCGTCGTCTTACCGACACCACCCTTGCCAGAGGTCACCACAATCACTTTTGCCATCTGTCGATGCCTTCCCAAACTTGAGGATGAAATTAGCTACGAATCATTTGAGCCCGAGGGGCTCGAAAATCAGCTTGTCGTCTACCAGCCGCACCTGCACCGAACGCCCCTGAACATCGGGCGGCAGCGCATACTCGCCAGTCCGGTAAATTCCGGCGATCGAAATCAGCTCGGGCTCGAGACAGGTACAGAAGATGCGCGCGTCAAGCTTGCCCTTCACCCCTGCCAATGCCCGCCCCCGCAGCGGCGCGTAAATGTGAATATTACCTTCCGCGATCACCTCGGCCCCATAACTGACCAGATCGAGGATGACCAGATCGCCCTTCGCATAGACCTGCTGGCCCGAACGCAAGGGCTTGTCGATGATGGTCGAGGCGATGGCCGACACCTCAGGCACAGCCTGCACCGGTGCCGCTTCGGCCAGCTCCGCCACCGGCTCGACGGCCGCATCGCCCTCGCGGGCCACACGCGACACGCGGCGCTCGTGGCTGTCCAGCCGGGGCAAACCGTCCACCACCGCCCAATCGGTTTGCTCGGTGTTGGCGACCACGCCGATCGGCTTCATGCGGAATTCGGCCAGCATTTCGGCCAACGCGGGCACGGCAACGCGCTCGTCGCCGGCCAGACGCCGCACATCGATGGCGACGGTATCGCCTGCAAAAAACTCCGGGGTCGCTTCAAAACGCTGCGCCAATTCAGTGCGCAGGGTATCCAGTTGCGGCGTCTTGACAACGAAATGCAGGGTATCGACAGCACCACTGCGTAACTCGAAGTACGGCGTTTTCTTTTGCGGCATGTCAGGTTGTTGTGCGCGAATTGCTGGCAAATTGGGCATTCTACCGTTCCTTGCGTGCGAGCAAACCGCAAATAAGTAGGATGAAACTGCAATTTGCACAAAAAACACCATTACTGCACCGCATCAAATCTTGCATTTTGCATACGCTTTAAACGTAGCCAGATGCGAGGCGATTGACATGCTAATGTCATCACGAAAGCCTATGCTGGCGGTGGGAAAGTCCAACACGAGAAGTGCTGCACAGCAGCATCGAAAGTGCGAATTTTGTCGCGCAAGTGCCATATTCGTGACCTATCCTTAAAGTCCCTGACGAGGGACCCCCCCTGTGGAACCGCAAACCGGGAGACGAAGATGCTGAGTCATCATGAATTTGCCACCCTGATGCTGGTCAAGGACGCTCCGGAGCAAGTGGAGCACAATCGCCCGGACCTCGAGTCGTTGCTTGAAAGCAAGCTGATCGAGTGGGAAGAGTTGGCCTCGGGTGAGAAGTCCCCGCGGCTGACTGTCCAGGGCAAGTATGTCCTTCAGGCCGTTGCCTGAGTGCCCAGCCAGTTGTTGAGGTGTCAGTCGTAACAAAAAGCCCGCCGGAAGGCGGGCTTTTCATTTGTGGGGGCCGTTTTCCCCGAAATTCCCCGAGCGGTCCAACGAGCATCAACCGTGCCGAATGCCACGACGCTGGCGCCGCCACGTGTGCCGCGCCGTCGGGTGCTCCCGACACCAGTTGCGATCCACCAGCCAGGCGACGGCAGCGCCGACGACCAGCACAATCACCAACATTGCAATCAAGCTCCCTGTCAGCATAGCGGCCTCCTAACTTCGACATGGCGGGATGGCACGCTTTGATTCTAGGCAATCCCTATCGAAATAGGTACCCGAAAGTGATTCGGGTATACCGTGTTTGCCTGATATCAAGGCCTATGCAATGTCGGTGTCTGCACACTCGTGCACCGCACCATTTTCGATCTGACACCACGATGACGGCCACCTGACGCAGGTCGGGCGGCCGGCCATCTGAACAAGGTGTCAGAGCGAGTCGACAACGCCGCCGTCGACACGCAGCGCCGCCCCGGTGGTGGCCGAAGCTTGCGGCGATGCAACATAGACCACCATATTCGCGACTTCCGTCGTGGTGGCCGCGCGTTCGATGATCGAGCTGGGTCGGTGCTCGAGCACGAACTCGGCTGCCGCCTGCGCCATGTCGGCGTTCGCGGGCAAACCGGACTGGTGCAGCATCTCGGCCATGCCGTCCGAGAGCGTCGGGCCGGGCAGCACGGCGTTGACCGTGACACCGGTGCCGCGCATGCGCTTGGCCAAGCCACGCGACACGGCCAGTTGCGCCGTCTTCGTCATGCCGTAGTGAATCATGTCTTCGGGAATATTCAGTGCGGACTCCGACGAGATGAAGATCACACGTCCCCAACCACGATCGACCATGCCGGGCAGATAGGCGCGCGAGAGCCGCACGCCCGAGAGCACATTGACGTCGTAAAAACGCTGCCACACGTCGTCCGGCACCTCGAAGAAATCCTGCGGGCCGAAGATGCCCGCGTTGTTCACGAGAATGTCGACGTCAGGCACTTCGGCCACCAGCGCGTCGCAACCTTGCGCCGTAGCAAGATCGGCGGCCACGCCACGCACCTGAGCCTCAGGCAACGCCTCGCGCAACTTCGCGACGGCGGCGTCCACACGTTGCTGCGACCGCCCGTTGATGAGCGTCGTGGCGCCCGCTGCCGCCAATCCATGCGCGATAGCGAAGCCGATGCCTGCCGTCGACGCCGTCACCAGCGCCACTTTGTCTTTCAGATCGATATGCATAGGTCAGTCTCCAGAACTCGGGGCATCAGGCGATCGCGCCGCCTGCGTCGATCAGCACCGTCGAGCCGGTGGCGCTCGGCGTGCCGGCAAGATACAGAATCGTGTTGGCCACGTCCTCGGCAGCCACCACGCGTCGCGCCGGCAAACGCTCGGCGGCGTTGCGATACATCGCCTCACGGTCGGCCTCGGCCAGTTTGTTCCACAGCGGCGTCGCCGTCAGCCCCGGCGAGACGGTATTCACCCGCACCGGTGACAGTTCCAACGCGAGCCCTCGGCCCAGCGCTTCGACTGCGGCGTTGATCGCCCCCTGCACGACTGACGACGTGCTCGGACGCACGCTCAGATAGCCCGACGTCAGCGTGAGCGAGCCGCCGTCTTCGATTCGTGCGTAACGCGCCACGTGATACGTGCCCCAGAACTTGCTGTCGAAGGCGGCATGCGCGTCCTCCAGCGAGAGCTTGCGCACCTGCCCGGTAGGCGTTTGCGCGGCCGAGATGACCACGTGCTGCCACGGGGCGTGATCGGCAAAGAATCGTTCGACGGCGCCCGCGTCGCCCGTGTCGAGCACGACCGCGCGAGCCGTCGTGCCGATGGTGGCAAGCGCGTCGTCGAGCTTGGCCTGACTGCGTGAGGCGATCGTCACGGCCGCACCGGCCCTGGCGAATGCCTGTGCGGCGGCGCGGCCGATGCCGGAACTGCCGCCAATGACCAACACACGCTGACCTTCGAAATTGAACATGATGAGTCGCTCCAGAAAGAGATCGGGACGATGAGGGAAATGCGACATCGACAAGGTACCGGCTACGCAGTGCGAGCACCGGTGCGCGATGTCATGACGCTATTGTGATCCTCATCGGCAGGCACGATAATCCCCGGTAAAACTGAATGACTCTCTTCAATTCATTGAGAATCGACCACCAATGATCGACCAGACGCTGGACCTCACGCTTTTCGACCGGGTCGTTACCACCGGCAGCATGTCGGCGGCGGCACGCGAGTTGGGACTGTCGCTGGCGGTCGTGAGCAAGCGGCTGGGGCTGCTCGAGCAACGCCTGGGCGTGCGTCTGCTCAATCGCACCACGCGCAAGCAAGCATTAACGGAAGAGGGGCAGGTATTTCACGCCTGCTGCCAGCGCATTCTGGCAGAGATCAACGAGACCGAACGATTGATGACACGGCAGGCGGGCACGGTCGGTGGCGTGCTTCGAATCAGCGCCCCGCGCGCGTTCGGACGCCGTCAACTCGCCCCGCTGCTCGTCGCGTTTCGCGAACGGCATCCGGATCTGAAGGTGCATCTCGAACTAAGCGATCTGTGGGTCGATCTGGTCGCGCACGGCATCGACGTCGCCATCCGTGTCGGCACCCTGCCCGACTCCAGCCTCGTCGCGCAGGAACTGGCGCCCAACTACCGGGTGCTGGTCGCATCCCCGGACTATCTGGCGCGGCGCGGCACGCCTCAGGACGCGGGCGATCTGCAACAGCACGACTGCATTCTGTTCGGCCATGCGCCGCACGGCGATTGGCGCTTTGTCTGGCAATCCGAAACGTTGCGGATTCAGGTGCGCGATACCTATGTCGTCGACGATGGCGACACGGCTCACGAGCTGGCGCTGCACGGCGCAGGCATCACGCAGAAATCCATCTGGGACGTGGGAGACGACATCAAGGCGGGCCGCCTCGTGCGCGTGTTGCCGACGCTGCAAATTCCGGCGTCGCCGCTGCATGCCGTGTACCCGCATAGTCGGCACCTCGCGCCACGCACGCGCGCTTTCGTGGACTTTCTGCGCGATCAGTTGCGCGCCGCGTGGCGCTGGCCGCAGCACTAACAGCGCAACCGCAACCACAACCGCACCCTGCGCTCAGGCGTCGGCGCGCTGCCCGTTGAGCGCCTGGCGCCCGGCGGCCAGCAACGCCTCGGACAGCGCCGGGTCGACGTTCACGACAGCGCGCGACAGCACGAGCGTTCCGACCATCTGCGCGAAGCGCGCCATGGCGGCCTGCGTCGCTTGCGCCGGACTCAACCCCTGCCCGACACCCGCCGCTGTCATTGCCGCGATCGCGTCGGCCAGCCCTTTCGCGTAGCAGGCTTGCGCCTCCTCGCCAAGGCGCGGCGCGTCTCCGGCGAAACCGGCCATCGGACAGCCACACGCCACGTCGTCGCGATGCGTGACCGACAGATACTGCTCGGCACGCGCCTCGGGCGACATCGCCGCCTCGCGCGCCACGTCGCCGCCGGCCAGCGCCCCTTTGCTGGCCTGCACCGCGCGCGCCATCACGGCCGCAACGAGCGCGTCCTTCGACTTGAAGTGGTTGTAGAAACCGCCCTGCGTGAACCCGGCCGCCTTCATGAGGGCCGTCAGCCCCACGGCATCGACCCCATGCTCGCGAAACAGCCGCTCGGCCGCCTCGATAATCGCCTCGCGGTTTTCCGCGGCCTGCTCTCTGGAAATCCCCATCTGCTGCTCCTGACGTCAACCTGCGCAATCGCACCTATCGTCGCCATCGAAAAAGACAATGTCGATCACCATTGACATATCGGTACCCGACTCGTCACAATGCATCTCATCATGACGATGGCGATCACAATTGTCATGCAGTATAGCCCAAACGGGACGCTGCTCCCAGGACTGGCGTGGCCCCGATACCCTGATACCCCGATACCTCGCTGGAGTTGTGAAATGAAGATCAAAGATGCCGTTGTGTTCGTCACCGGTGCCAATCGTGGCCTGGGACTGGAGTTTGCGAAGCAGGCGCTCGAACGTGGCGCGAAGAAGGTGTATGCCGGCGCGCGTGATCCGTCCAAGGTGACGTTGCCGGGCGTCATCCCCGTCAAGCTGGACGTCAACAATCCGCAGGACGTGGCCGCCGCGGCGGAGTTGGCCGGCGACGTCACCCTGCTCATTAACAACGCGGGCATTGCACGCACCACGCAAGGGCTGACCCGCCCGGGCTCGGCGGAACTGCTGCGCGAGACGCTGGAGACGAACCTGTTCGGCGTGCTGGCCATGTCGCAGGCGTTCGCCGGCACGCTCGGACGCAACGGTGGCGGCGCCCTGCTCAATGTGTTGTCGATCGTGAGCTGGATCAGTTCGAACGTGATTCCCGAGTACGCGATCACCAAGTCAGCCGCCTGGTCGCTGACGAACGGCCTGCGTCAGGAGCTACGCGCCCAGCACACCCAGGTCGTGGGCTTGCACGCGGGTTACATCGACACCGACCTCACGCGGGGTTTCGAGGCGGAAAAGAGCGCGCCGTCCGATGTGGTGCGACAGGCCTACGACGCTGTCGAAGCCGGCGAAGAGGAAGTGTGCGTCGACGAAGGCACGCGTCAGGTCAAGCAAGCGCTCTCACAAGGCATCTATCTGCTGGATCCGGCCGCACGCGCGCAGTCCTGAGCTAGCGGCAGGCCAAACGCGAAACGCCAAACGTAAAAACGCCGCGACACCCCTTCGGGCATCGCGGCGTTTGTCTGGCGCTGCTTGCGGTAGCGACCGAAGAACGCGTGTCGCGTCAGGCGGCCTTGTCCATCCGACGCTCCCCACCCACGGCTTCGATCAGGTCGTCGAGCATGCGGGCGAGCTCGCCGGTCATGAGCGCGACGTCGGCATCGAACTTCTCGGCTTCGCCTTCGGCCGTCGGATCGGCGGCGTCCTTGATGATGTCGAGCGGCGTCACGCGCTTGATGACGAACGCGTCGGTCAGCACGAACGAGATGCGGTCGTTCCACGTCATGGCCAGCTTGGTGCAGCGCTTGCCAGCTTCGATGTGTTGGCGCACATCCGCGCCGTCCAGCGGGTGACGCACATAGCGCACGGCCGCCTTCTCGTCGATGTTCGAGCGCAGTTCCACGTCCTGATCGACGGTGAAACCCGCGGGCGCGTCGTTACCGGCGAGCCACGACGTCATCACGGCCACCGGGGCCTCGTTGAGTTCCACGTTCTCGAGCGTGATGTCGAGCGTCTTGAGCAGCAGGCTGCGCACTTCGTCGGCCTTGGCGGGCGAGGCGGCGTCGATCACCAGCCAGCGATTGACCGGATCGATCCACACACGCGTGTCACGGCGAATGCCGAACGCGCGCGGCAGCAGCTCGTCGGTCACTTGCTCCTTGAGTTCCTTCATCTGCTTGCGGCCCGGCTTGAAGCCCTGCTGCTCTTCAAGCTCGACCGCCTTGGCGCGCGTGACCTGATTGACGACGGTCGACGGCAGCAGCTTCTTCTCGGCGCGATAGGCCAGCAGGAACTGACGGTTGATGCTGTGCACGAGTTCGCCGCCCTCACGCGGCGGCGCCCAGCCTTGCACCTGCATTTCGAGGCTGCCGCCCTCGCGGAAAGCGTGCTTCTCGAGCGCCGCCTCCATTTGCGCGACGCTCATGGACCAACCGGCAGGAATTCGGTGCAACTGAAGATTCTTGAACCACATGGGGGCATCACCGCAAAAAGCAAAACCGCGATTTTACCAGTGCCGCGAAGTCCGGCGAAGGTCGATCGCGAGAATCGGGTCAGAGGAAGCGATCGAGAATCTTGCGGCTCGGCTTGTCGAGCTTGCCGGTGTCGCGAATCAGGAAGTGAATGCCGTGGCTGTCGGTGATGAGCAGCGTCTGCGCTCCAAGGCGCCGGATATCCTCTTCGCCGCGCAAGATGAACGCCGCCTCGCCCCGGTTCGTCTCGACGGTCCAGGTGCTGGGCGTGGCGTACGTCGACACGCCGACGATGCGCTGCACCTCGGGCATGAATTCGCGCGCGGCGAGTTCCTCGCGCAACAGGGTGCGCATGGCGGCGGGCAGCACATCGAGCGAATCGAGCCAGACCAGCTCGCGCCCTTCCGTACTCACGAGCGCGAGGCCGTCGTCCGGCGCGGCAATCGGAAAGGCTCGCACGGGCACCACACCTTCGTGGGCGATGCCTTGCGCATCCGTCAACACCAGGCGTCCGAAGGCGTTGCGCGACAAAGTGAAATCGATCTGCATGAGTGTCTTCGCGGGCGTTCAGTTGACGGATAGCGGTTGCGCGGGCGCAGCGGTCACGGCGGCGACGGCGGCCGCGGCTTCGGCCGACTCGACCACCGCATCGATATCCGTGTCGACATTGCGCTGCTGCGCCTGATAGAGCTTGTAGTACGCGCCTTCGCGGGCGATCAGTTCGTCGTGGTTGCCCACCTCGACGATCTTGCCGCGATCGAGCACCACGAGCCGGTCGGCCTTGCGCAGCGTCGAGAGCCGGTGCGCGATGGCAATCGTCGTGCGGCCCTTGACGAGGTTATCGAGCGCCTTCTGAATTTCCTTCTCGGTCGCGGTGTCGACGGATGACGTCGCCTCGTCGAGAATCAGGATGCGCGGGTCGATCAGCAGCGCGCGCGCGATGGAGATGCGCTGACGCTCACCGCCCGAGAGCGCCTGTCCGCGCTCGCCGACGAGCGAATCGTAGCCGTGCGGCAAACGCAGAATGAACTCGTGCGCATGCGCCGCGCGCGCGGCCGCCACGATCTCGGCGCGCGTGGCCTCGGGCTTGCCGTAGGCGATATTGTCCGCAATCGTGCCGAAGAACAGGAACGGCTCCTGCAACACCAGCCCCACGTTTCGGCGGAAGTCGGAGACACGCAACGCGCGAATGTCCACGCCGTCGATCTGGATCGAGCCTTCGGCCACGTCGTAGAACCGGCAGATCAGGTTGACCAGCGTGCTCTTGCCCGACCCGCTGTGCCCGACCAGACCGATCATCTCGCCCGGCGCGATGCGCAGATCCATGCCGCGAATCACCGAGCGGTTGCCATAACGGAAGCCGATGTCGCGCAGGTCGATGGCCCCCTTCACTTCCTTCAGATGCACCGGATTGACCGGCTCGGGCACGTTCGAGACGTGATCGAGCACGTCGAAGATGCGCTTCGCGCCTGCGGCGGCCTTCTGCGTGACCGACACGATGCGACTCATCGAATCGAGACGTGTGTAGAAGCGGCTGATGTACGTCAGGAAGGCGGCGAGCACACCGACCGTGATCTCATGCTTGGAGATCTGCCAGATGCCGAAGATCCAGACCACCAGCAGGCCGATTTCCGTCAGGAACGTCACAGTCGGCGAGAACAGCGACCACACCTTGTTCACGCGGTCGTTGACCACGAGGTTGTGACGGTTGGCTTCCTTGAAGCGCGCGACTTCGCGGTTCTCCTGCGCAAACGCCTTCACCACGCGAATGCCCGGAATCGTGTCGGCGAGCACGTTGGTAATTTCCGCCCAGATCCGGTCGACCTTCTCGAAGCCGTGACGCAGGCGGTCACGCACCAGATGAATCAGCCAGGCAATGAACGGCAGCGGCACGAGCGTGACCACGGCCAACCACGGGTTGATCGACACGAGAATGACTGCCGTCATGATAATCATCAGCACGTCGGTGGCGAAGTCGAGCAAGTGCAGCGAGAGGAACACGCAGATACGATCGCTCTCCGAGCCGATACGCGCCATCAGGTCGCCCGTGCGCTTGCCGCCGAAGTACTCGAGCGAGAGCCGCAGCAGATGCGAGTACGTGGCGGTGCGCAGATCCGCGCCGATGCGCTCCGACACTTTCGCGAGCAGATACGTCCGCGCCCAGCCGAGCACCCACGCCACGAGCCCCGCGCCCAGCAGGCCCGACAAGTACATTCCCACCAGGTGGTAATCGATGGGCTGGCCGTTCTGGAACGGGATCAGCACGTTGTCCATGAGCGGCATCGTCAGATACGGCGGGATCAACGTGGCACCCGTGGCGCACAGCGTGAGCAGGAAACCGGCGAGCAACTGGAATCGATACGGACGCGCGAAACGCCAGAGACGCAGCAATGCCCATGTCGACGGTGGGGCTTCCACCTCCGGGTTGCATTGCAGGCATTCTTCGGCGCCGGGCGGCAATTCGGCCTGACAGATCGGGCAGGTGCCCACCTCGACCGGCTCGCGATTCACGGCGTGCCCCGCCACCAGCGCCTCGCGCTGGCGCGCGACGATGTCCATCAGCGTCAACGCCGCCGGATTGTGGCCCAGCGTGTAGCGCCAGTTGGCCAGCTTCTCGTGGGCATCGCACAACTCCAGCGAGCCAACGCCTGCGTGGTCGGTGTGCGTGAGCGACAGGTCGGCGCGATAGGACCACGATTGCCAGGCCGCGCCCGTCCCCTGCCGCGCGTCGCGGCGTGCCTCGCGCGCCAGCAGCCGGCGCTCGGTGGCCACGACCACGCCACGTGCGAAGTGCAATTGGGCGTCGAGGTCGATCGTCAGCCAGGCCAGCACGGTCTCGCCGTCGGCCAGTTGCGAGGCGAGTTCCGGATACCAGAACTCGGCCGTGGCATTTCGGGCGGAAACAGAGAACGCAGGCGCCGCGGTGGCGCTGGCGCCTGCGTCCCCGGAAGGGCTGCTCTCGGAAGACGTTGTCGGGGTGGCGGCGGAAGATGCCGCGGGAGCGGAGGTGTCGGTCATTGCTGCGGCAGACGTGTCCTCAAGGGGCGGACATCGAGGCAAACGAAGAAATATCGAGGCGGACTTTCCCTGTCAGTCCGCGAAATTGCCGCAAGTATAACCACAGCGATGCCTTTTGCGGCGCGGAGTTCCCCGATGACACGGTGCAGCATGGAAATATTGTTGCGACGGTCAACCGTTTACGGATTTTTACGTTAAGTAACCAGTTAACTGTAAGAGTGCGACCGGCTGCGCTGCCTGAAATCGGGCTTCGCCGGCTTCTCCGAACCCAGCCTTGACGCGTGAATTAGCCTTAGATGAAAAAGAAAGACATTGAGATTTTCGATGTCCTGTCGCTGCGCGGCCCGAATATGTGGACATATCGGCCGGTGCTTGAGGCATGGGTCGATATCGGCGAACTCGAGGAGTTCCCGTCCAACAAGATCCCGGGGTTCCCCGAGCGGCTGTCCGAGTGGCTGCCCTCCCTCATCGAGCACCGATGCAGCATTGGCGAGCGCGGCGGCTTCCTCCAGCGCCTGCGTGAAGGCACGTGGCCCGGTCACATTCTCGAGCACGTCACGCTCGAGCTGCAAAACCTTGCCGGCATGCCCGGCGGTTTCGGCAAGGCACGCGAAACCCCGATCACCGGCGTCTATAAGGTGATCGTGCGCGCCTGGCACGAAGACGTGACCCGCGCGGCCCTGTTTGCCGCCCGCGATCTGGTCATGGCGGCCATCGAAGACCGTCAATACGACGTTCAGGCCGCCGTCGAGAACCTGCGCGGCCTGGTCGACAAACATTGTCTCGGCCCGAGCACGGCGTGCATCGTCGACGCTGCCGACGACCGCGACATCCCCCACCTGCGCCTGTCCGACGGCAATCTGGTGCAACTGGGCTACGGCGCTGCCGCCCGTCGCATCTGGACCGCAGAGACCGACCGCACCCCCGCCATTGCCGAGAGCATCTCGCGCGACAAGGACCTGACCAAGCAACTGCTCGAATCGTGCGGCGTGCCCGTGCCGGAAGGCCGTCTGGTCGATAGCGCCGACGACGCATGGGAGGCCGCGCAAGACATCGGCCTGCCGGTCGTCGTCAAGCCGTACGACGGCAATCATGGCCGTGGCGTGTTCATCAATCTCACCACGCGAGACGAAGTCACCACGGCATTCGACGTGGCGCTCGAAGAAGGCAGCGGCGTGATCGTCGAGCGCTTCGTGACGGGTCTGGAACACCGCCTGCTGGTCGTGGGCGGGCGTGTCGTGGCCGCCGCCATGGGCGAGATGGCCTCGGTGGTCGGCGACGGCAAGCACACCATCTCGGAACTCATCGAGCTGCAAATCAATAGCGATCCGCGTCGCGGCAGCGCTGAAGACCAGCCGCTGAACCGTGTGCGCATCGACTCGTCGGCCCGTCTGGAGCTCAAGCGTCAGGGCTTCGACGCCGAATCCGTGCCGCCCGAAGGCAAGAGCGTGCTGATCCAGCGCAACGGCAACGTCGCTTTCGACGTCACCGACCGTGTGCACCCGAGCGTGGCGGCCCATGCGTCGCTGGCCGCGCGCATCGTGGGGCTGGACATCGCCGGCGTGGATCTGGTCGCGGAAGATATTTCCCGTCCGCTCGCCGAACAGCGTGGCGCCATCGTCGAGGTCAACGCTGGCCCGGGCCTGCTCATGCACCTGAAGCCGGCCGATGGCGCACCCCGCCCGGTCGGTCGCGCCATCGTCGATCATCTGTTCCCCGACGGCGATGCCGGACGCATTCCGATCGTCGGCATTACCGGCACGAACGGCAAGACCGTGACGGCGCGTCTGCTCACGCACCT
This sequence comes from Pandoraea sp. ASV26, assembly GCF_016428915.1. Classification (GTDB taxonomy): domain Bacteria; phylum Pseudomonadota; class Gammaproteobacteria; order Burkholderiales; family Burkholderiaceae; genus Pandoraea. The sequence goes on along the minus strand of NZ_JAELTP010000025.1, from coordinate 3,882 downwards.
GTTGCAACTGGCAGGCGAGCACACCGGGCTGGCGTGCAGCGACGGTCTGTTCCTCGACAAGCGTCTGGTGCAAAGCGGCGACCGCGCCAACTGGGACGCCGCACACCGCGTGCTGATGAATGCCAGCGTGACGGCCGCCGTCTTCGAGAACGACAGCACCGCCATCCTCTCCGAAGGCCTCGCTTACGACCGCTGCCAGGTCGGCATCGTCACGAACATCGACCGCCCCGACCATCTGGGCCAGTATTTCGTCGAAGACGTCGAGCGCATGTTCAGCGTGCTGCGAACGCAGGTCGACGTGGTGCTGCCCGACGGCGTGGCCGTGCTCAACGCCCGCGATCCGCTCGTCGTCGAAATGGCCGAGCTGTGCGATGGTGACGTGATCTTCTTCGGTCTGGACGAACACCTGCCGGCGATCGCGGCACACCGCGCTGCCGGCAAGCGCGTGGTCTTCGTGCGCAACGGGCAAGTCGTGCTGGCCACCGGCGCCGAAGAAACCGACGTCGGCGCCACGGCCAACATGCCGCTGACGTATGCAGGGCGCGTCGACTTCCAGGTCGAGAACGTGCTCGCTGCCGTGGCTGCTGCCTGGTCGATGGGCGTGGCGCTCGACGTGCTGCGCACCGGCGTGACCACGTTCGACGTCGGTCAGGTCGATGCGCCGGGCCGCTTCACGCTGTTCGAAAAGCATGGCGCGACGGTCATCGTCGACGACGCTCACAACGCCCCGGCCCTGAGCGCCCTCGCGGCAGCACTCGCCACCCTGCCTGCCGAGCGTCGCATCGTGGTGTACGGCCCGGGCGTCGACCGTATGGACGAAGACTTGCAGGCGCAAGGCAAGCTGCTCGGGCAGACGTTCGACCGTGTGGTGCTGTGCGACGACCTGAGCGTCGAGCGCAAGCGCCCGCTGGCCGAGTCGCGCGCGCAACTGCGCACGGGTATCGACGCGGCCGGCCGCAAGGTGCAGGTCACGGATGCCGCCGAGCGTCGCGCCGCGGCCGAAGCGGCGCTCGCGCAACTCGTGAGCGGCGATCTGCTGGTGCTGCAAGCCGATGAAGGCGGTGCCGCCGCCGTGCTCGACCTCGTGCATCTGTGGATGGGGCAACCGATGCGCGCGCTGGCAGCCTGATTCAGGCCAACGGATTCAAGTTTGCCGCGAGTGGCGGCGTGCAGGGAACGCTGCCGCCGCCCTCCCTATATAGATAGCTACCGAATACCCAAGCCACAGTCGTTTTTTCTCGCCAACCAACCGCTATATAGGGACGCGAAGTGGACAGACAGGGATTGCAATTTATGGAAGTCTCCCGTATCCGCGCATTGCGTGGGCCGAACCTCTGGAGCCGTCACACCGCCATCGAGGCCATCGTGACGTGCACCGATCTGGAATACTCGATCGGCAATCTGGCCGGTTTTGAAGCGCGTCTGCGCGCGCGCTTTCCCGAGCTGCATGCGCTCACGCCCGACGCCGAAGAGCGTCCCGTGTCGCTGGCCGATGCCCTCGCCACCACCGCCCTGCAACTGCAAGCCGCTGCCGGCTGTCCGGTGACGTTCTGCCAGACGACGCAGACCATCGAGCCCGGCACGTTCCAGGTCGTGGTGCAGTACAGCGAGGAGCCCGTTGGGCGTCTCGCCTTCGAACTGGCGCAGCAACTGATCAACGCCGCGCTGGAAGACGGCCCGTTCGATCTGGCCGACGCCCTGCATCGTCTGCGCGATCTGGATGAAGACGTGCGCCTCGGCCCGTCGACCGGTTCGATCGTGCAGGCTGCCGTTGCGCGCGGCATTCCGTACCGCCGTCTGACCGAAGGTTCGATGGTGCAATTCGGCTGGGGCAGCAAACAGCGCCGCATTCAGGCGGCCGAGACCGACCGCACGTCGGCCGTGGCCGAGTCAATTGCCCAGGACAAGGATCTGACCAAGACGCTGCTGCACGCGGCCGGTGTCCCGGTGCCGCAGGGCGGCACGGTGCGCGATATCGAAGACGCGTGGAAGCTGGTGCAGGAAATCGACGCACCGGTCGTGGTCAAGCCGCGCGACGGCAATCAGGGCAAGGGTGTGGCCGTGCGTCTGCGCACGCGCGAAGAGATCGAGCGGGCTTTCGAAGCCGCGCAGGCGATCAGCCGCGACGTCATCATCGAGCGCTACATTCCGGGCCATGACTTCCGTCTGCTCGTCATCGGCAACAAGCTGGTGGCGGCCGCCCGTCGCGATCCGCCGCAAGTCACCGGCGACGGCGTGCATACCGTGCGTCAACTGGTCGAGGCCGTGAACGCCGACCCGCGCCGTGGCGAAGGCCATGCCACGTCGCTCACCAAGATTCGTTTCGACGACATCGCCCTCGCCACGCTCGCCAAGCAGGGGCTGAACGCCGACTCCGTGCCGGAAGCCGGTGCGCGTGTCGTGTTGCGCAACAACGCCAACCTGTCGACCGGCGGCACGGCCACCGATGTGACCGACGACGTTCATCCGGAAATCGCAGCGCGCGCCGTCGCGGCCGCTCAGCAAGTGGGGCTGGACATCGCCGGTGTCGACGCCGTGTGCGAGACCGTCATCAAGCCGTTCGAGGAACAGGCCGGCGGTATCGTGGAAGTCAACGCCGCGCCCGGCCTGCGCATGCACCTTCAGCCGTCGTACGGCAAGGGACGCGCGGTGGGCGAAGCCATCGTCTCGACCATGTTCGAAGACGGTGACGACGGCCGTATTCCGCTCGTGGCCGTCTCCGGCACGAACGGCAAGACGACCACGGTTCGCCTGATTGCTCACCTCATCGCCCAGCAAGGGTTGCGCGTGGGCATGACCGGCACCGACGGCATTTATATCAGCGGCCAGCGTATCGACACGGGCGATTGCAGCGGCCCGCGCAGCGCGCGCAATGTGCTGATGCATCCGGACGTGGACGCCGCCGTGTTCGAAACCGCGCGCGGCGGCCTGCTGCGCGAAGGGCTCGCCTACGACCGTTGCGATGTCGCCGTCGTGACGAACATCGGCATGGGCGACCATCTGGGCCTGTCGTACATCAATACGGTGGAAGATCTCGCTGTGCTCAAGAGCGTGATCGTGCGCAACGTGGCGCCGCGCGGCATGGCCGTGCTCAACGCCGCCGATCCGATGGTCGCGCGCATGGCCGACGCCTGCCCGGGCGACGTGACGTATTTCGCGCGGGACGCCTCGCACCCGGTGCTCGCCACGCATCGCGCGAAGGGCAAGCGCGTGGTCTATGTGGACGGTGACCATATCGTGACGTCGCACGGCAGCGAAGAGACCCGCTACGCGCTGGCAGCGATCCCGCTCACGCGTGGCGGCGCCATCAGCTTCCAGGTCGAGAATGCGATGGCCGCCATCGGTGCTGCATGGGCACTGAAGATCGACGCGCAGACGATCCGTGCCGGGCTGGCGACGTTTGTGAACGACGCGGGCACCGCGCCGGGCCGCTTCAACCTGTTCGACTACAAGGGCGCGACCCTGATTGCCGACTACGGCCACAATCCGGACGCCATTGCCGCGCTCACGCAGGCCGTGGAGACGATGCCCGCGCGCCGCCGCTCGGTGGTGATTTCCGGGGCCGGCGATCGTCGTGACGAAGACATTCGCCGTCAGACGCAGATCCTTGGCGACGCGTTCGACGACGTGCTGCTCTATCAGGACCAATGCCAGCGTGGCCGCGAAGATGGCGAAGTGGTGCGGTTGTTGCGCGAAGGTCTGGTCGACGCACGGCGTACCAGCCATATCGACGAGATTCAAGGCGAGTTCCTGGCGATCGACACCGCACTTGCCCGCCTGCAACCGGGCGACCTGTGCCTGATCCTCATCGATCAGGTGGACGAGGCCCTCGCCCACATCGCGCAACGCGTGGCAGAGGCCAGCGCGCACTGAACGGCAGCA
>NZ_JAELTP010000255.1 GCF_016428915.1 Pandoraea sp. ASV26 | reverse complement strand
CCCCCCCCCCCCCCCCCCCCCCCCCCCCCCCCCCCCCCCCCCCCCCCCCCCCCCCCCCCCCCCCCCCCCCCCCTCTTTTCAATCAGAATACGGCATACGAGATACACAATATCGTCTCGTGGGCTCGGAGATGTGTATAAGAGACAGTATATCATTACTAATATTAATAAATTTTATATAATTAGTAATTAAAATACGGGTAGTCAGACTTGAACTGACACACGCCGGTTGGAAATCGGAAAGTCTACCGTTAACTTATACCCGCTTAGAGATTAAAATCTCTATTTATATAAATTAAGATCCTCAATAGTACATTGATACATATAAAAATAATCAAACTACATCAACGAAATGTCAGTATAATATACCTGCTTCATATCCTAAATGATGATGATCTGTTAAATGGTAAGAAATAATTCTTCATAAAGCTACAGATAAGAAAATAGCTGTCTCTTATACACATCTGACGCTGCCGACGAACCGTGTGGTGTGTGGTTATGGGGGGGGGGGGGGTGGGTAGAAGGGGGGGGGGGGGGGGGGGGGGGGGGGGGGGGGGG
>NZ_JAELTP010000254.1 GCF_016428915.1 Pandoraea sp. ASV26 | reverse complement strand
GCTTTGGCATCCTTTCTCTTTTCAAATTGCACGGAAAGACACTTGATTTGCAAACCCAAGCAAAAGTAGATTCCATAGTGGCGGTTTCTTAACGATAAATCACGATAAGTACGAGAGGTCTGATAAAGACGTTGACAATGTGATGCTTAGAATGATTGCTGCTAACGAAATTCACCAGCCTCGAGGGAAACTGCGAGCCTTTATATGTCTGTGTTTGCTGGCCCAGGCTCTTACTGAGAAAAGCACAGAAAGACACTCAGCGAGCAGTAAGTTACATAAGAGCCGAGACATGTCTGCCAGCAGACTGCTGCTTTGTTTTCGGCTCATGGATAAGAATGTACTTTGAAGTAAGCTGAACTCATGCACTGCCGCAGGTTTTTCTTTCGAAGCCGGGTTGGCTCCGGCACAATCATCAACACTCCGTCTTTGGGCGCTGAAACGAACAATTATCGATTCGGTTAGGTACTGAATGCTGAATGCTTGTCTCGGATGGAGCCTCGATTGTGTCTCGCTTTTGCATATCGTTTTCCACAGCATTATCAGTAGTGGAAGTCACAC
>NZ_JAELTP010000253.1 GCF_016428915.1 Pandoraea sp. ASV26 | reverse complement strand
GTATATTTCAGCCCATTGATGCCAAGTCCAGATACTGTCTGAGCTGCACGATCCAACTGATCTGCAAAGCTCCCTATTACATGGCACGTAAAATGAGCATTACGGCTTGAGTTCCAGTTCCAGGGACAATATCCTCGAGGTCAGCGCTGATCAGTGCTGCTGTTCCCCCGGCGACCAAGTCCTTTACCTTATCACAATATCCCCCTTGTTCCCAAACTGTGCCCAAGACTGTCGCGACGATGAAGCCACCAACTTGGGTTACCCTGGCAAACTCGTCTAAGATTTCCGGGCCAACATGTCCCCTGGTAAGCGTGCCAACGCAGATGACGGCTTTATACGTGTTATCTTCTATTGCCAGCCTCTTGGAAAGGTCCGCGACAGAGAGGCTGTTGTAGGCCTCCGTCTCTCTGGCCACTTCCATCCTGCCAGTGCTGATGTCTATTCCATCGATGTTCTTAGCGCCCATCTCATTGAGACGGGCTCCAACCAGTCCAGTGCCACACCCAGAATCGAGAATTGCACAGCTGGCGATGTCGCTGGGCCCCAATATATCCGCTAG
>NZ_JAELTP010000252.1 GCF_016428915.1 Pandoraea sp. ASV26 | reverse complement strand
CCCCGAGATTGACCATGATGGCGGCGGCGAGGATGCGCCTGCGGATGGCAACAGGCCGCCGCTGGTGACAAACGCGTAAGTTGGAGACTCCTGTTGGGTAAACTCTTTAATCTCTATTTGACTGACGATGGTAATAATCAACAGCTCCGAACCCCCTGGCATGCAAGACTTTGCGGCCTCCACGCACCAGCAAGAGCATCATGAAATCAAGGTACTGGGAGATCTTTCTACCATCTGCTACTGATTTGTCTCAATGCCTATAGAGCCCATCGCTGACTAAGACGCCTTTTTAGGAAACTCTTGATGCTCAGGCGGACTATACAAGCGACGAGGAAGATGGGAGGACCTACCACAAGATTAACCAGTACACCATAGTCGAAGAGATTGGCCGCGGTTCCTACGGCGCAGTTCACCTAGCCAGTGACCAATTCGGCAATGAATATGCAAGTCCAACTCGTATTTCTTTTTCCCCAAAATATCCAGCTAACGTCATTCCAGGCTGTCAAGGAGTTCTCAAAATCCCGCCTTCGAAAGCGTGTGCAATCTCAGAATCTTAGAC
>NZ_JAELTP010000251.1 GCF_016428915.1 Pandoraea sp. ASV26 | reverse complement strand
ACCAAAACCTGGTACGGCATTCCCGGTGAGGATACCGAAAAGTTTGAGGCCGCAATGAGGGATGCTGTCCCCGAGTTGTTCGAAACGCAACCTGATTTGTTGTTCCAGCTTGTGACGCTCTTCACCCCAGAACAGCTGACCAAGGCTGGGGTGCGCGTTTACGCCGTAGATCAGCGTGCTGGTCAACTGGTCATTACATTCCCCAAGGCTTATCATGCGGGTTTCAATCACGGTTTCAACTGCAACGAGGCTGTCAACTTTGCACCGACTGACTGGGAACCGTTTGGAATGGAAGGAGTCGAACGACTACAGCTTTACAGGAAACAACCATGTTTTTCCCACGATGAGCTTCTGTGGACTGCGGCCGAAGGAGCTTCTGCTGGATTGACAATTCAAACAGCAAAATGGCTAGGACCAGCCCTGGATCGTATACACAAACGAGAAATTTCTCAGCGTGAGCAGTTCATTGAGAGCCATCTCAATGCGTCCCCTCACAAGTGCCAAACCTTCAAGGAAGAGACTGGCGACTGCCCCCTTACTCTCAATGTCGAGGATGAAGATG
>NZ_JAELTP010000250.1 GCF_016428915.1 Pandoraea sp. ASV26 | reverse complement strand
GTTCCATGCAGCTCGCAAGGTGCAAAGGGGCACATCAAAGCTAATAGTAGTTTGCACCACAAGCCGAGATCCCTATTCTAATGGGTACCTACTCTCTTATGGGGGCAAAATACGCCTCGCCACAGACAAACGCGGCCTCCAGGTTACTGCAGCATCTGTTTGGGTCCTTCATCAGAGACCCGTTGCGTGGACTGCTGGACAGCTACAGTCTCCCTATATACCAGCTGAACCAATCTACCCTGATTGAGCTCTTCCCTGACAACAAGCCGACATTTGCGCTGGCCACTGCAACCGTGAATGCTGCCTGTGCAAACCCAACGCCCATACCGCCGCCAGATGAGAGCTAGTAGCTACATGGTAGCTGAGGTGCAAGGATTACATGTACCGCAAACATTATGGAGACTGTTGAACACCTAGTCTTCCTTTCTGGCGCGACGAGCAGTTAAAACTGTAAAGGTATCAGGGTATCTATAATTATATTGTCTAATGTGTACACTGTAGAATCTACAAACACCTGTCTCTTATACACATCTCCGAGCCCACGAGACGATATTGTGTATCTCG
>NZ_JAELTP010000249.1 GCF_016428915.1 Pandoraea sp. ASV26 | reverse complement strand
GATAACGCGAGTGTAATCAAGGTTGGATTCTTCGGGTTGGCTCTGGGCGTAACTCGAACCTTGCGTTTGTGTGGGAAGGTGTATACGGATAATGGTACCCCGGTCTTGAGCCAATCACAATCGATGTTGCGCACCGGGATGGGACAACCCGCGTACGCAATACCTTTGATGTTCAAGATTACACTATCAAATCGTATCTCGTGTTCGTTGCAACTCGGGACACGTAATGACTCGCGAAGGGCCGGAACATCCTGCTCCGGGATGTATGCCTTGCCAGTTACTGCCAGATAGAAGTACGATCTCTGGTGATCAGTTTGAATGAGCAGAAGCTCTAGGCCTTTTTTTACTACGTCTTGTGCCCATTCGTTGCTGCGAAAGATGGAATTCCACAAAGTCCCTTTTTCTCCCTGTCGCGCGGACTGTCCAGGCTGTTGAGCCTTTTGAAGTTTTGAGGCTTGTATGACGTAAGTTAAAGCTAGGCCACACAGCACAGTGATATCATGTTTGCTTTCCCTGGCGTCGACTATTTCGACAAGCCGTTCAAATGCTGTTTTGCACGCTGTCA
>NZ_JAELTP010000248.1 GCF_016428915.1 Pandoraea sp. ASV26 | reverse complement strand
GGGCATGGCGGACGAGGTGGACTGTTGGAGCCATTATTCGTGGGCTTTTTGATGTTTATCGGGTTGTACTTTGTGTGTTTTGAGTGTAAGTTATCTTGACGGAAGAGCGAAGGGGAAAGGAGTCAAGGCTGCCTATGCAGAAGCAAGATGGAAACAAAAACGAATCTATTGAAAAGCAAGAGCAGTGTACTTAAAACAAGGATAAAAAGATGGTGTCAACCTTGCAACCAATGTCTTCACCGGATCCTCAAGTCGGCACTCATCGGTCGATGACTCCGGTTCTTGGTAAGCTGCCCCACCAAATCGTAACACTCACCTGTACGAAGTGCCTGAATGAGCCCGCACGCCCACTATTCGGTCCGGAGCCGGAGGGGCGGAGCTCCCTTTCTCGGTGCTGATACGGGAAGCGTGACCTGTAAAAAAGCGTTTTAATTGTGGTAACGACAAAAGCCGACGGCGTGTCTGGCTTTGTCATCGCCATTGGCTACTGCGAATACGAACTACGGCCTTCTTTTCCTGTCTCTTATACACATCTGACGCTGCCGACGAACCGTGTGGTGTCTAGT
>NZ_JAELTP010000247.1 GCF_016428915.1 Pandoraea sp. ASV26 | reverse complement strand
ATACTTATTATAATTCTTAAAAAACATTATCGCCTAGAAGTAATAATTTATATATTATATTAAACTATTTTTTTTATACAAACGTTAAAATCTTAATATTAACACTATATATATTAAACTTGATTTCAAAATAGTTTAACGTATATATATTCCCTATATATTTCTACTAAGCTCTACGGACAGGTTCCCCACATAATTCGGTTTAGAAAAAAAAAATCAATAGCAAACAAGAGTGTTTTATAACAAAACTTCACTACATTATATAAAGTATATGATTAGATTTTCTTTAATGTGTAAGTTTCTGCACGCACACCAAACGAAGCTACGTCGACCTGGAGCGGCCCGTCTGCGGGGTAATTTTGGAGCCCCTTGCCCGCTGAACAAAGAACAGGCAATGGTTACTAAAAGCTTAAAGTACCGAGTTCTATATTGTTCAAACATACACCATACGAAGAGAAGACGGTGCCAGATTAATGCATAGAGCGCCATGAGTGATGACGCGGGGCTGGTTGGCTATCTTGTTGATAGAATCGCCGCCAAGGTTAGTAAAACGCGCATAAAGAAGG
>NZ_JAELTP010000024.1 GCF_016428915.1 Pandoraea sp. ASV26 | reverse complement strand
GGCATCCTCGCGCACATCGGGCGGCAGGCGTTTGATGAGCCAATGCACGACCATGCCGATCACAATGACATCGTCGAGCAGGCCGAAGACCGGTATGAAGTCCGGAATCAGATCGAACGGGCTGATCAGATAGACGACAAGCAACGCCATGGCGGGCAACAGCCAGCGCGGACGGCGCGGATCGCGGGCCGCATGCCATAAGACACGGAAATCGTGGCGGGCGACTTGCCACAGACGGAGAAAACGTTTCACTTGCAGGCTCCTGGTACCGGGATGCCCACTGGATACGCTCGATCTGGCGGGCATTTTCATTCAATCGACGCAAACGTCGCTCAATATTTGATAAATATCGCGCAACGTGCTCTGATTATACGCATCGATGGCCAAGCGTGTCCGGTGTGGGCGCGCACGCGCGATGCGTGACAATCGCTTTCGACAGCAACGAGGCAGGACGGTTTCATCGCGCGTGTCGAGGTAACGGATACCGACGCGCAGCGCCCGGCGATCCGTCTGCTTTCCTGGTTGCGGCAGGACCGGGGCGGCGGGATAATTTCCCGGCCGCCATGGTCAATCCATTTTCCCCTTCGCGGACGCCTTCCAAACGCCATCATGACCGACGCTCAAGATCCGAAATCGCCGCAGCAGCCGACCCAACCCGAGTCCGATACGAACAAGAGCGCCACCCCACCACAGACACCCCCGGCAACCGAGGCCGGCACAGCATCTGCATCGTCCGCATCGTCATCACAGTCTTCACAGTCCGCATCCCCTTCGCAGCCGTCATCCGACTATGTGGAAGCGGGCACGCAGGCCGCGCCGCGCGCGACGGGCAAACCCGTAGCGGGCACCGCCGAAGGGTCTGGCGGTATGCCGCCGAATCCCGACACGCTCACGCGTCCGTCACACGCGTCTGAGGCTTCTGCGTCTTCCGACGCACATGCCGGGACGCCGCCGCCAACGCCAGCAGCGCAACCTGCCGCGCACACGACAGCCGCCCAGGTGGCCTCCGATCACAATCCCATCGGCGTGCCTGCGTCGAAGTCGACCGAGGACGTGAAAGCAGCCGGTCTCGGCAGCGCGGGTGGCAGCATCGGTGAATCGGGACGCGCGGGAGCGGCTGGCGCCGGTGCCTCGGGGAGTGCGGCGGGCGGTGCCGGAGGCGGAGAGCCGCCCCATCAGCCGACGTTCGGCGCGGGTGCGACGCGTCCGGGCAGTCCGTCGTCGATGGGCGGTCAGCCCTCCTATTTACAGGCGGGCGATTCGCCGTGGTCGGTGCTGCGCCGGATCATGTCGGCACGTTTTCGTGCCTGGTACGACCGTGCGGGCCAGCGCATCACGCAGCGCACACTGAAGATCGGTATCTCGGCGCGCATTTTCCATCCGGAGCCGGGTTCGAAGGGGTTGCGCAGCAAGACGTTGCAGTACCTCGAAGAGTCGATCGCGCACTGGGTAATGTCGCGCGACGTGCTGGTCTTCATGATCCCGACCGTCGACACGCAGGGCTTGCTGCACCCGAGCCACATTCGTTTGCACGATTACGCGAAGCATCTCGACGGACTGGTGTTGCAGGGCGGGGCGGACGTCTCGCCGCTGACCTATTCGGAGGTGGCAACGCGTCACGAGTGGCAGGGCGACCGCATGCGCGACATGTACGAACTCGAGTTGCTGCATGAATTCGTGGAGCAGGGCAAACCGATTCTGGGCGTTTGCCGGGGCTGCCAGCTTATCAACGTGGCGTTCGGCGGCACGCTGCATCAGGATATTGCGACGGATCTGCCCGAAGCGATTCCGCACGTCACCGAGACGTACGAACATAACCGCCACACGCTGACCTTCCCGGAAGGTTCTTCGCTCGCGCAGATGCTCGGACCCGTCGACGTGCCGATCGTCAATTCGATCCACCATCAGTCGGTGAAAACGTTGGGACGCGATCTGAGCGTAGAGGCGGTGTGCGCGGAAGACGGCGTGGTGGAAGCCATTCGCTATCGCAAGGCGCCGTTCGTGATGGGGCTGCAATGGCACCCGGAGTTTCACCGTGCGGGTGGCCCGGAGTTTCTCGATTGCACGCCGGTGCTCGATAACTTCCTGCGGGCGGCTCGCGAAACGCGCTTCTGATGGGCGTTGCGTGTCGTCAGCGCAATAAAAAAGGGCAGCCTCGAGTTCATGAGGCTGCCCTTTTCATGTCAGGAGCACCGGGATACGACTGCCGGTGCTCGCGCCGCTTTGATTAGAAGCGGTGACGGATACCCGTGCCCACAACGGTTTGCGAGCTGGTCGACGACATACCGCCGGCAGCGCCGATACCGGCTTGGAGGCCCGTACCTTGGTTGTCGGAGATGTGTTGGTACGAACCGGTCAGGTACACATCGGTGCGCTTCGACAGACGGTAGTCAGCTTGCAGCGTAACGGTGTGGAACTTCGGCTTCTGATCCGTCGAATCTTGCTTGGCCATCGTGTACGTGTACGCGGCCGACAGCGAGACTGCCGGGGTCAGCATGTAGCGACCGTTGACTTCGAAGTTGTCGAACTTCAGGCCATCGTTGTTGAAGCTGGTCGACGTGCTGTTGTAGTACAGGCCAGCCAGACCTTGCAGTTGCGTGTGGGTGTACACGAAACCGACCGTTGCCGGGCCGAAGGCGTAGTTAGCGCCAGCACCCCAGACACGTTGCTTCGAGGCGTAGAACACGGCATCGCCAGCGTTCGACGTCGTGTCGACGGCGCCGCCATTGTTCGAGCCGGTGCCCGTACCCGATTGACGCTCAAGGTAAGCAGCAGCCACCGTCAGCGGGCCGTTTGCGTAGTTCACGCCGGCGCTGAATGCGCGGTTGTTCGCGAAGTCGCCAGCCTTGTTCGAGAAGCCATACAGGCCGCCGAAGGTCAGGCCGTTGTAGTTGGCGCTCGAGTACTTGACCGAGTTGTTCACACGGAACGAGTTGTTCGTGTTGTCGTTATCGTACGGGTGCGATGCGATCGTGCCGCCGAACGACGAACCGTTCAGGGTCAGCGGTGCCAGGTAGTCAACCAGCGAGTCGTACTGACGACCGATCGTGACCGAGCCGAAGCGGTCGTTCTGCAGGCCGACGAAAGCCTGACGGCCGAACATGCGACCGTTTTGACCCAGCGAGCCGTTGTTGATCGAGAAACCGTTTTCCAGCACGAAGATGGCCTTGTTACCGCCACCCAGATCTTCCGAGCCCTTCAGGCCCCAACGGCTGCCGTTGATCAGGCCGCTCGTTGCGCGGAAGTTCTTCGAACCCGAAGCACCTGCCGTGGTGGTGGAGTTGCTCGTGTAAGCAACGCCAGCATCGATCAAGCCGTACAGCGTAACGCTGCTCTGTGCATGCGCGGCGGTTGCCGAGAACGCGCCGACAACGGCTGCGGCAAGAAGAGTTTTTTTCATGGTTTAAGCTCCAGTAACGTGACACGAATCGCAGAATTCGCGTGAAAACAGAACGCGGCGAAACAGAACATGTCGAGGTGACGGTTTGTCATTCGCGAACCCGATCAGGTATCGGCACTGCTCTGCTGACAGGGGGCAGTGTATGAGTGACCGTTACTCGCGCCTATTTCAGAATCCGCAAGAATCTATTTCAGATACGAAAAGAATCCTTCGTACGCGCCGGAAAGCTTTGTCCGATAAGGGATTGGCTTGATTAAGCCTAGGCGAGAAATGGCGATGCAAGCGATGTGTGTTGCGCTCGGGATACAGTGTGAAGGGCGCGCGACAGCATGTGCGAAGCGTTGCCAGCACTGGTTTTGCAGGCGACACGCATCGATGAGGTTAGTTCCGTCGGTGCGAAAACGTGTCGCAGTGACTCGGCGCGCAAGCGACGCAACGAACGATGTTGCGTCGTCAATGTCGGGAGCGACGGGACGTGTGTCGTATCAAGTTGCGCGACAACTATATAGAGGGAAATTCATGCGTGTGTCAGATGGCTGCCATGTCCGCGTCATCGAACGCTTTTACACGCGCGTAATGAGGTAAATCCGAGATGTTGGCAAGCGCGAGAAATCGAGGCGTGCCAAAAACATCTTTATTTACGGGGTTTTACGAGACTATTGCGAGTCGCCAAATAATGCATTGCGTCGAATGATGACAATGATTTCCGGCGCCAGACCTATACTACGTTCCGCGAGAAGTAGACTTTTGCGTTGAGTGAAAAGTCTCCAAACCTTGGCGCGGCCTTATCGGCCGCGCTTTTTTTTTGCCCGCTCGATGGGCTATGCGTAGTGCCCGGCCAGCCCCGAGCTAAGCACTTCACCGCAATCGCGGACATGCGGAATGCTCAACTGCTTGAGCTTGCGATACAGCGACGCGCGGCAGAAACCCAGCGTGCGTGCCGCTGCGGAAATGTTCCAGCGATGCTGAGCGAGGGCTTGCAGAATGCGTTCGCGCTCGCTGTCATGACGAGGTGTTTGCACATGCATCTGGACGGCCGATGCACGCGATGTGCACGCGGTGGCATCGCTCACCTCATGCGCGTGCATCTCCATCGGGCTATCGCGCCGTGTGGAGCGCACTTGCGACGCGGTGACGAGTTCGGGCGGCAGATCGTGCGCGCACAGCATTGGGCCGCTCATCACTGCACACGCGTAACGTAGCGCTGCACGTAGCTGACGCAGATTCCCCGGCCAAGCGTGCATGAGCAGACACGACAGGGCGTCCGGGGCCACGCGATCGAGCGCCTGATCGGGACGCAGTCCCGGCCACTCGTCGCACAGCATGCGAGCGATCAGTTCAGGCTTGTCGTCGCGCTCACGCAGCGTTGGCAATGTGAGTACGCCCACGGCAATGCGGTAGTAGAGATCTTCGCGGAAGGTGCCTTGCGCCACCGCGCTTGCCAGGTCCTGATGCGTGGCGCAGATCAACTGCACATCCACAGGCACCGCGTGACTTGCCCCGAGCGGCGTGATTTCGCGCTCCGAGAGCACGCGCAACAGCCGCGTTTGCAGCGCATACGGCATGTCCCCGATCTCGTCGAGGAAGAGCGTGCCGCCGTCGGCCTGCTGCAATTTCCCTTTCATGCCGCCGGGCAATGCGCCAGAAAACGCGCCGCGCTGATAACCGAACAGCTCGCTCTCGACGAGATGCTCCGGCAGCGATGCCGTGTTGATGGCGACAAAGGCTTGCGTGCGGCGCTCGCTGTATTCATGCAGCGCGCGCGCCAGAAACTCCTTGCCCGTTCCCGTCTCGCCGAGAATGAGCACTGGCAGTCCGCGCTCGACGAAGCGCTTGCCGCGCGCGAGCAGTTCGCGCATGCGGGCGTCGGTGCCGCACAGGTCGTCGATGGCGAGATAGTCGGGGCGCATCTGTCGCGCGGCGGTGGTGACGGCAGTGACGGCAGGGGGGGCCGGCACACGGGTGATGCGTTCCGCGAGCGCGGCGATGTTACTGAATGCGGTATGGGCACTGGCCGAGCCGGCGGGGCTGGCGTGGCGGACAGGTCGAGCGGGGGCAGGCGCTACAGCAAGGTGAGCGGGCATGACTTGTCTCCTTCTCGTATCGGTACGAAAGGTCGCCGTCGGTGGCTTGTGGCCTGGCGTTTCCTGACGTCTCTTTATATGGCGGCCGGCTCGGGTGGCCCACCGCCAATGCAGGATACGACCGCGTAGTCATAACATCCAATACAATATTGATGCGCCATTAATACCTCTGGGGTATCAGATGATCGAGCTGCGTCATTTCCATTACTTCGTGGTTCTCGCGGAGACCCTTCACTTCGGCCGTGCGGCTCAGCAGTTGCATATCTCCCAGCCGCCCCTGTCGCGTCAGATTGCGCTGATGGAGGCGGAGCTTGGGGTGCTGCTTTTCGAGCGCACGCGTCGCAGCGTGAGACTCACGCGGGCCGGCACCCGCTTTTATCAGGATGCGGTGGAAATCCTCAACTCGGTCGATCGGGCGCGCCGCAATGCCGTGGCGGCGAGTCGGGGGGAGGACGGTGCGATCACGGTCGGCTTCATGATGTCCTCGGCGTACAACATCCTGCCCGCGCTCACGCGCACCTATGCCGCCGCCTATGCGCGCGTCGACATGAAGCTGGCGGAAACGCTGCCGAACCTGCTTGCCGAGGCGGTGCGGGCGGGGCAAACCGACGTCGGCATCATGTATCGCCCGGAAGACCTCACGGGGCTCGATACGGCGACCGTGTTTCGCGAAGAGATGGTGGCGGTACTGCCGCGCACGCACGCGCTCGCGAAGGTGCGCGTGCTCGACGCCGCGCAACTGGCCGAGGAGTCGTTCGTGAGCATCCCGCGCGAGATTGCGCCGCTCGTCTACGATCTGGTGGTCAATCATTGCCGTCTCGCGGGGTTTTCGCCGCACATCCGGCTGGAGACCAACTTGCAGCAGACGATTATCAATCTGGTGGGAGAGGGGCTCGGCGTGGCGATGGTGCCGATGTCGATGAGCAGTGCGAGTGCGTCGGGCAGCGCGGTCTTCAAGCCGCTGCGCAATGCGCCAGTGGCGGAGGTGGCGCTACTGTGGAGCCGCGACAATCACAATCCGTGTGTCGCGACGTTCGTCGAGAATGCGCGAACGGTGTGGCGCGAGATGCAGCGCGCGCCCGGCGCACGGCTGGTGCCCGACAGACCGGACACCACCGTGAGCTGAACGGCGCGCAGGCGCGAACGCCGCCTCAGATCTCCAGAATCCCGGCTGCCACGAAGCCGCCGTCGACCGGCAGGATGTGGCCGGTCACATACGACGCGTCGTCGGACGCGAGGAAGCTCACCGCTCCGGCGATTTCGCTCGGCTGCCCGTAGCGGCCGAGCGGCGTCGTCTCGGTGTAGTGGCGACGCGAGATGTCGGAGTGCAGCACCTGCGTGAGCGGCGTGTCGATGGGGCCGGGGGCCACGCCGTTGGCGGTAATGCCGAAGGGCGCCAGTTCGATGGCCATCTGACGCGTGAGGCCAATGACCGCGGCCTTCGACGTGCCGTAAGCCGTGCGCCCGGCGCTCGCCAGAATGCCCGCCACGGACGCCAGATTGATGATCCGTCCCCAGCGCTGCTCGCGCATGAGACGCGCGGCGTGCTGCCCGCACAGCAGCGTGCCCGTCACGTTCACGTTCATCACCTGATGCCAGTGATCGAGCGGATAGTCGAGAAACGGGTACGTCTTGGCGATGCCCGCGTTGTTCACGAGCACATCGCAGCGGCCATGCCGTTGCGCAATCTGTGCGAAGCCGTCGGCAATCGATGCCGCATCGCCCACATTCATGCCCAGCGCCCACGCCTTGCCGCCTGCGGCGCTCAGCGTTGCTGCCGTCTCGGCCGCCGCGCCCTCGTTCAGGTCGGCGACAACCACGGTCATGCCGTCTTTCACCAGCCGTTCGCAGATGGCGGCACCAATACCCATGCCGCCGCCCGTTACCACTGCAACTTTCTCCGTCATGCTATGGACTCCTAAATTTATTGACTTCTACAGCACGGGCCCCGCCGCCAGCAGCGCGGCGGAGCCCGTCGGTGATTCCGAAAAAACCGTTAGCGGATGTGTCTTACTTCAGGAAACCGATCGAGATCCAGGGGACGAAGACCACGATGAGCAGCGCGATGAGCAGCGCGCCCATGTAGGTCCACATCCGGTTGAACACCTTGTCCGGCGATGTCTTGCCGATGGCGCACGCGGCGTAGAAGCCAACGCCGAGCGGCGGTGCGAACAGGCCCATGCCCATCGACAGGATCACGACCATGGCGTAATGCACGTCGTGAATGCCCAGCGAACGGGCGACCGGGAACAGCAGCGGCCCGAACAGCACGATGGCCGGAATGCCTTCGAGCACGCTGCCCAGCACGATGAACACGATCATCGAGATGAGCAGGAAGCCGACCTGCCCGCCCGGCACACCGTGCATCAGCCCGACGAGCTTTGCGGAGAACCCGGACTGCGTGAGCGCCCAGGCCATGGCGGTGGCCATGCCGATGATGAGCAGGATCGCGCCGGAGAGTGCAGCCGTTTCCGTGAGCAGCGGGTACAGACGCTTGAAGTTCAGGTGCTTCCTGAACGCATGCACGATCAGACCGATGACGATCGTGTAGGCGATGCCGACGGTGGAGACTTCGGTTGCCGTCGCGGCGCCTTCGATCACGGCCGTGCGGATGAGAATCGGCAGGGCGAGTGCCGGCAACGCCACGATGAACGTCTTGCCGATCACGCTCCATGGTGCGCGGCGCGCCGAGCCGGGCGCTTCCTTGCGCGAGCGTGCGAAGCACACCACGACGATGGCGAGCGTGGCGATGACGGCAGGCAGCAGGCCGCCGACAAAGAGCGCGGTGATGGACACTCCGCACACCGCGCCGATGGTGATGAGTACGAGACTCGGCGGGATCGTCTCCGTCATGGCGCCGGTGGCCGAGAGGAGTGCCACAAGGTCTTCCGGTTTCGATCCGCGGCGTTGCATCTCGGGGAAGAGGGCGGGGGCGACGGCGGCCATGTCGGCCGCCTTCGAGCCCGAGATGCCCGAGACGAGGAACATCGCGCCGAGCAGCACGTATTGCAGGCCGCCGCGCACGTGGCCGAGCAGCGAGGCCATGAATTCGATCAGGCTGCGTGCGAGTCCGCTCATTTCGATGAGTGCACCGAGCAGCACGAACAGCGGCACCGAGAGCAGGATGAGGCCCGACATGCCCTCGTCCATGCGGCTCACCACGATCTGCAAGGGCGCGTCGGTCACGAGGGCCAGATACGCCAGCGTTGCCGTGCCGAAGGCGAAGGCGATCGGAATGCCGCCTGCCACGCACGCACCGACGATCAGCACGAAGAACACGAGCAGGTTGTAGTTGCCCATGGCGATGAGCGCGGGGCGCCCGAGCCAGAGCGCCGCGCCGAGCGTTGCCACGAACAGCACGCCGAGGCCGAACTGACGCAGCGTCGAGCACCGCGCCATGCGCGAGATGGCGGCGACGAGCATCAGGACCGCGCCGACCGGCAGGGCAGCGGCGCGCAACCCGTCGGGAATTTCCAGGGCGGGCGTGGTGATGTCCATCTGTTCGATGGCATGCGTGTACGCCGGCATGATGATGAGCGCGACGAACACGCAGACCGTGAGGGCCGCCATGGTCTGGAACCAGTCGCGCCATGCTGCTGGAAGTTTGTTGACGATGGCGGAAAGACGCATGTGCTCGCCCCGGTCGAGGGCGAGCACGGCACCTAGCATCGATAGCCAGATGAACAGGATTTGCGCGAGCTCGTCCGACCAGGTGAGCGGATTGTCGAACCCGTAACGCGAGATCACGCCCGCGAGCAGGATGAGAGTTTCCGCCACCACCAGCAGCACGGCAGCCGCCTCGGTGACTTTCATCACCGCGCGGTTGACGTGGCAGAAGAGGCGGGCGAGCGCGTGCGTCGGCTCGGCCGTCATCGTCAACGTTTCCATTTACGCGAGCTTCCCGGTGTACTTTTCCAACATGGCCCACGCCTCGTCCCCGAACTTCTTGTGCCATTCGGCATAGAAGCCGGCGGCACGAAGCTTCTCGCGGAACTGCTCGTTGTTCGGTGCGTTGAACACGAGACCCTTCTGCTTGAGTTCGGCCATCACGCCGTCGTTGAGCTTGCGCACGTCGTCGCGTTGCGCCATCGCAGCGGCGTTGACATTGGCGGTGACGATGTCCTGCAAGTCCTTCGGCAGCTTGTCCCACTTCTGCTTGTTGGCGAGGAACCAGAAGCCGTCCCACATGTGATTCGTCATCGACACGTACTTCTGCACTTCGTACAGCTTGGCCGTGGTCAGCAGGGCGAGCGGGTTTTCCTGCGCTTCGACGATGTGTGTCTGGAGGGCCGAATACACTTCGGCGAAGTTGATCGACGTGGGCGACGAGTCGAAGGCGCGGAACATCGACGTCCACAGCGGGCTCGTCGGCACGCGGATCTTCAGGCCCTTGAGATCGGCCGGCGAGTTGATCGGGCGGCTGCTCGTGGTGATCTGGCGATAACCGTTTTCCCAGATCTTGTCGAACGCGAACACCGAGGTCTTGGCGATCTGGCCGCGAACATGCGCCCCGAGGTCGCCGTCCATCGCGGCCCACACCTGACCGTAATCCTTGAACGCGAAGCCCACGCCGGAGATCTGCGCGGAGGGCACCAGCGTGCCGAGAATCAGTGGCGAGAGCGTGAAGTAATCGATGGCGCCCGAGCGAATCTGGCTCAGCATGTCGCTGTCGGTGCCGAGCTGGTTGTTCGGGTAGATCTGGAAGTCGATGCGGCCCTTCGATTGCTCTGCGATTTTCTGCGCCATCTCTTTGGCGCGAATGTTCATCGGATGGCTGATGGGGAGGTTGTTCGCGAACTTCAGCGTGAATTCAGCGGCGCGGGCCTGCGTCTGATACAACCCCGTGGCGGCGGCGGCCGAAGTGGCGGCCACAACCTTGATGAAGTGGCGGCGATCCATGTTGCTCATACTGCATGTCTCCTGATTTATAGGTTTGGTGACTGCGTCTGAAGCGCGAGACGTGCAAACGGTGTTGCCCTGCAACGTCTCGGCCAACTCGGAAGGCAAGCGTGATGCGGCTCGCAAGTGGCTTGGCTATCTTACGCAAATCGAGTGCCAGATCGTGGCTCGAACGGGAAAACCCTTACCTTGTTAAGCGTTAGTGAAATCCCGCGTGCGCCGCGACAGCCTGGCTGCGCTTTTGTTTATCTGGCGGAACCGGTTGTCGCGCCGTGCCGACATCGGCGCGGCCATTTGCTGCATCTGCGCGGCACGGCGAATCGAGGGGCGAATCGAGAGCCGACGCAGGTGCGACAGGTGTCGCATCCACCGCGGGCCTTGCGACACCTGTCGCACTCGATTGGCATCACGATGCGACAGGTGTCGCATGTCTTCGAGTCCGAACGGTTGTGTTGCAGCACAGCAAATTCGCTTCACTCGCTGTGCATCCGAATTCACTTGATGGCGGAGTGGATGCGGCTTTACGCTTACGTCAATTGCGGGAGCGCCACAAGCGCAAGCCTCGCAATCGGGACGCAATGCGCAGTGGATGCCGTTGGCGCTGCAACGAGGTGTGGATGCGCGCATGTCTGGCATCGAAATTGCTCACCGGAGTCTGGATGACCCCAATTTTCCGGAGACACTTCATGGTTGCTGCATGCCTTACCGGCTGGGCCCACTCCCAGTTCGGAAAACTCGATAACGTCGATGCCGAAGTCTTGCTGGCCGACGTCGCTCAAGCCGCACTCGACGACGCGGGCCTCGCGCCCGAACAGATCGATTCCATTCACGTTGGCACTTTCAATGGCGGTTTCCTGTATCAGGACTTTCCGTCGTCACTCGTCTTCAACCGAATTCCCGGGCTGCGATTCAAACCCGCCACGCGCTACGAAAATGCGTGCGCGACGGGGTCGGCTGCCGTGCACGGCGGACTGCAATCCATCGAAGCGGGCAAGGCCACGCACGTGCTCGTGATCGGCTTCGAAAAGATGACCGAGCTGGCCACGCCGCAGGTCGGCGAGGTGTTGCTCAAGTGCTCTTACGCACGCGAAGAGGCCGACATTCCGGGCGGCTTCGCGGGAGTGTTCGGCACCATCGCGCAAGCCTACTTCGATCGCTATGGCGATCAGTCCGACGCCCTCGCGCGCATTGCGGCGAAGAACCATCGCAATGGCTCGGTCAATCCGTATGCGCACATGCGTCGTGACTTCGGTTACGACTTCTGCCGCAATGTCTCCGAGAAGAATCCGTTCGTGGCCGGCCCGCTCAAGCGCACCGATTGCTCGATGGTTTCCGACGGCGCCGCCGCTCTCGTGATCTCGTCTGCCGACGTAGCCCGCACGATGCCCAAGGCCGTGGGCTTTCGCGCGGCCGTGCAGGTCAACGACTACCTGCCGCTCTCGCGCCGCGATCCGCTGGCGTTCGAAGGTGGTCAGCACGCCTGGCGTCAGGCGTTGGGGGTTGCGGGCCTGTCGTTGAAAGACCTGTCGCTGGTCGAGACGCATGACTGCTTCACCATCGCCGAACTCATCGAGTACGAGGCGATGGGGCTTGCCAAGCCCGGTCAGGGCGCGAACGTGGTGGCCGAGGGGCTGACCGAGAAGAACGGTCTGCTGCCGGTCAACCCGTCGGGCGGGCTGAAGGCGAAGGGCCACCCGGTCGGGGCCACGGGCGTGTCCATGCACGTGATGGCCGCGATGCAACTCACGGGGACTGCGGGAGAGATGCAGATTCCCAACGCGAAGCTCGCGGGCGTCTTCAACATGGGCGGTGCGGCCGTGGCGAACTACGTGAGCATTCTCGAAGCGCGCTGATCCGTCGCACGACAGGGTGTCAGGCAGGCTGCCCGGCCTTGGCCGGGCAAGACAGCAAGACTGAGAAAGAAGAAAGAGGAGACGGGCGAAATGCTCAAGAAGGTCATGAATCTCGGCCGCCTGCTGGCCGACGTTGCGAGGCGTCATCCTGACGAGCCCGGTGTAATCATTGGCGAGCGCGTGAGCACGTGGGGCGAGATCGACGCCCGCGTGAATGCGGTCGTCGATGCGTTGCGCAAGCTGGGCGTGGGCAAGGGCGACAAACTGCTGGTGCATTCGCGCAACAACCTGCCCATCTTCGAGAGTGCGTGGATCGCCTTTCGGCTGGGCGCCGTCTGGGTGCCGACGAACTACCGTATCACCGCTCCGGAAGCGGCGTATCTGGGCCAATCGAGCGGCGCGTGCGTGATGATCTACGACGCGGGTTTCGAGGGGCATGTCGACGCCGTGCGCGCCGCCTCGCCCGCGTTGCAACATGTGATTGCGCTGGGCGCACCGCGTGCGGGCGAACTGCACTACGAGACGCTCGTGACCGAAAATCTCGGCGCCCCCGGCTACGAAGCGGAAGTCGAGTACGAAGACCCGCTGTGGTTCTTCTATACCTCGGGCACCACGGGCCATCCGAAAGCGGGCGTGCTCTCGCACGGGCAGATGGCCTTCGTCGTGACCAACCATCTGGCCGACCTGATGCCCGGCATCACCTATCGCAGCCGCTCGATGGTGGTCGCGCCGCTCTCGCACGGCGCGGGCATTCACGCGATCGTCAATACCGCGCGCGGGGCGGCGAGCGTGCTGCTGCCGGGCGAGAAGATGGATGCGGAGCAGGTCTGGCAGGCGATCGAGCGTCATCGTGTCGACAACATGTTCACAGTGCCGACCATCGTCAAGATGCTGGTCGAAGACCCGGCCGTGGATCGTTACAACCATGACTCGCTGCGTTTCGTGATCTATGCCGGCGCGCCGATGTATCGCGCGGATCAGAAATATGCGCTGCAAAAGCTCGGCCGGGTGCTGGTGCAGTACTACGGGCTGGGCGAGGTGACGGGCAACATCACCGTATTGCCGCCGTGGTTGCATAGCGAAGACGACGATGCCCCCGACGCGCGCATCGGCACCTGCGGCGTGCCGCGCACAGGTATGGAAGTCGCGATTCTCGACGAGCGGGGCGAGCGTCAGCCGCCGTTCGCCTCGGGTGAGATCTGCGTGCGCGGGCCGGCCGTCTTCATGGGGTATCACAACAATCCGGACGCGAACGCCAAGGCGTTCAAGGATGACTGGTTCCACACCGGCGATCTCGGGCATGTGGATGCTCAGGGCTTCCTGTACATCACGGGACGCGCGTCGGACATGTACATCTCGGGCGGCTCGAACGTCTACCCGCGCGAGATCGAGGAAGCGTTGCTCACGCACCCGGCCGTGTCGGAGTGCGCGGTGCTCGGCGTGCCCGACCCCAAGTGGGGCGAGAGCGGGCTCGCGGTGGTGGTCGCCCGGGAAGGCATGGCCGCTCAGGCCGATGAACTGCTCGGACATCTCGAAGCGCGTATTGCTCGCTACAAGTGGCCGCGTCGCTTCGTATTCTGGAATGCCATGCCCAAGTCGGGCTACGGCAAGATCGTGAAGAAGCAAATCAAGACGATGCTCGAAGAGCAAGGAGACTATCGACTATGAAACCTGCGCTTTCACGGATCTATCGACATGCTGGCGCCCCCACGTTACCCCGTGTGGAAGACTGCGTGTTGAACGGGCAGCACGAACTGCGCGTAACGATCCGGTCTGGTGCGAATCTCGGCGAAGCCTTACGCGCGGCGTTATCCCGCTATGCGTACGGCGGCGGCGTCGGCCGTTTCTGCGCGGGCACCGCGCGGGGTCTGCGGTATCACATGATTGAGAACACCGCAGATACGGAACGTCCCTTCGGTTATGGGGCGCCGGTCGACGAAACCCGGGAGGTGGATCTGATCGGCGGTGCGATCACCGTGGGCCGCACGGCCGACGGCGCGACGTTGCTGCATTGCCATGCGGGGTTTTCCGACCCGTCTGGCGAGTTGCACGGCGGTCATCTGATTCTCGATCACACCTGGGCCGGTGACGAGCCCGTGGTGATTCGCCTGTGTCTTTTCGAGCACGGCGGCTACGTGACCGCAGATGACGAGGAAACGCGCTTTCACTTGCTCCATCCCGTCGTCGGAGGTCTCTCATGAGCGCAGCGCTGGATATTCCGGTGGCCATCGAGAACGGCACACTGGGCAGGTTGGTCGTGGCACGTCTCAAACCGAATCAGGATCTGACGGAGAGTATCGAGGCACTGTGTGCGGAACACGGCATTTCGCGTGCCATCGTGCGTGGCGCCGTGGGCAGTCTGATCGACGCACGTCTGACGTTTCGCGCCGGTGACGGCTGGCGCGAGCAACTGGTGAGCGGCCCCGGCGTGGAAATTCTCAACGTGTTCGGCGAGGTGGATGTCCGGCCCGACACCGCGCACGCGCTGCCCATGCTGCACGGTATGGTGGCGGACACCGAAGGACGCATGTTCGCCGGACGCTTCGTGCGCGGCGGCAACCTCTCGTTCATCACCATCGAAGTGACGTTGCAGGAGTGGTTGCCTGCGTAGGGGATCCGAGCAAGGTGCATCGCAAGAGGAATGGGGAGTCTGCGGACTCCCCGTTTTTTTAGCGCGCGTGTCAGTCCATTTCTCAATGCTGGCCCGTGACGTCGCTCCCGCTACGCAAGAACGATTCGATAGCGGCGACCAGCGCGAGCGGTGTCTCGTTCATCGGGTAGTGGCCTGCGTTGCGAAGGATATCGACGCTAGCGTGCGCATAGCGACGTAAATAAGTTTGTGCCATGAGTGCGGCGTTGAAAGTCGGGTCGTGCTCGCCAACCAGCACCTTGACGGGCGGCGTGCCTTGGATCTCGTCGCTGAAGTCCGTGTCGGCCCAGGCGTTGAAATAGGCCGCGAACGCATGCGGTGACGACTGCGCCGCCGAGTATTTCGCCTTCCATTCGATCCACGACGACGGCAAACGGTAGCCTGTGCTGCGCGCAATGATCGTCATGCGATGGTCGTGCGATGTCGCAGCCCCTTCGAATAGGGCGCGCCTTGGGGCGTCGAAGGGCACGCCGCCGCATGGCACAGGGGCGACCGGGATTAGCTGACGTACGCGGTGAGGCACGAGAGCAGCGACCTTCTCGATGGCCATGCCGCCCATCGAATGCCCGATCAGGCTGAAGGTGGACAGATCGAGCGCATCAGCCAGGGCGATGGCGTCTTCGGCGATTTCTGTGATCGTGTAGTGGCCGGGCGCGTCGCGCATGCCACCGTAGCCGCGGTAGTCCATGAAGAGGTAACTGAACTCGTTTTGTGACAACCACGGCTCGCATTCCTGAAAGGAGCGGGCGTCACCGAACCAGCCGTGCAACACGATGACGGCGTGCGTGCCGTGACCGACGCGATGAAAAGTATTGGGCATTTCGACTCCGGAGGTGGGGCGTTCAGACGGGCCGACGTTCAGGCGTTCGGCGGACGTTGTGACAGCCGGATAACGATGCTTATCGTAGTGACGCCAGCTATCGCCCGCCACCGATGTCGGGTCAATATCTGTAGAATTCGGGCCATGCGAAATACGCTGATCGATCCTTACGAGCATCTGCCGCGAAGCGCGGTGGTGACTACGAACGACTACCCGGCGGGCTTCACGTTTCCCGAGCACGCTCACGCGCGAGGGCAGTTCGCGTTCGCCTCTCGCGGCATGATCACGGTGTCGACGCCGCAGGGGCGTTGGTTCGTGCCGCCGCAGCGCGCTTGCTGGGTACCGGCCGGCGTCTCGCACACGATGACGATGGGCGGTCCGGTGAGCATGCTCAATACCTTCGTGACGCCCGATGCTTCGACGGTCGTGGGGCTGCCGGATCGCTGTTGTGTGTACGGCGTCTCACCGTTGCTCAGGCAGTTGCTGGACGACGCCGTCGATCTGCCGCCGATGTACGACGAAGATGCGCGCGACGGTAAGCTCATGGCGTTGCTGGTTGCCGAGATGGCGGCGATGCCGCGCCTGTCGTTGCACGCGCCGCTGCCCGAGGACGCGCAGCTCGCGAGCGTTTGCCGGACGTTGTTTGCTACGCCTTCGATGATGACCGGTGTCGATGAAGCGGCGGCTATGGCGTCCATGAGCCGTCGCACGTTCACACGCCGGTTTCGCGAGGAGACGGGGGTGAGTTTTGCGCAGT
Organism: Pandoraea sp. ASV26; assembly: GCF_016428915.1. Taxonomy (GTDB): domain Bacteria; phylum Pseudomonadota; class Gammaproteobacteria; order Burkholderiales; family Burkholderiaceae; genus Pandoraea. The sequence continues at coordinate 42,488 of NZ_JAELTP010000024.1, read as the reverse complement.
GGCGTCAACAGGTCTGTCTGCTGGCCGCGATCACCAGACTGAACGAAGGGCAGCCCGTGACGCGTGTCGCGCTCGATCTGGGGTATGGCAGTCCGAGCGCGTTCACGGCGGCGTTTCGTCAGGTGCTGGGCGCTGCGCCAAGCCGTTATCTCGCAGCGTCGCGTTGAGCGTTTTCTCTCCGGTAAAACACATCGGGGCGACTCTGACGAGTGCGCCCCGATAGGGTTATCGACCGTGATGCGTGCGGTAGCGGTTCAAGCGACCGTAGGCTGCACTAGTCCGTCTTCCCGGAACATTTGCTTGATGCCGCGCACCGCCTGACGAATGCGCGACTCGTTCTCGATCAGCGCGAAGCGCACGTATTCGTCACCGTACTCACCGAAGCCGATGCCCGGCGAGACCGAGACCTTGGCTTGCGCCAGCAGCTTCTTCGCGAATTCGAGCGAGCCCAGTGCGCGATACGGTTCCGGAATGCGAGCCCAGATGTACATCGACGCGCGCGGCAGATCGACCGTCCAGCCGGCTTCCGTCAATCCTTTGTAGAGCACGTCGCGGCGGCGCTGATACTGGGCGCGAATCTCTTCGACGCACGCCTGATCGCCTTCCAGCGCGGCGATGGCTGCGACCTGCACCGGCGTGAACGTGCCGTAATCGTGGTAGCTCTTGATACGCGCGAGTGCGGCGACCAGTTCGGCGTTACCGACCATGAAGCCGATGCGCCAGCCCGCCATGTTGTAGCTCTTTGACAGCGTGAAGAACTCGACGGCCACGTCCTGCGCGCCGGGCACCTGCATGATCGAGGGCGCTTTGTAGCCGTCATAGACGATGTCGGCGTAGGCCAGATCGTGCACCACGAGAATGTCGTGCTTGCGCGCGAGATCGATCACGCGTTCGAAGAATTCGAGTTCGACGCACTGTGCCGTGGGGTTCGACGGGAAGCCGAGGATCACCATCTTCGGCTTCGGATGGCTCTCGCGAATGCCGCGTTCGAGTTCGGTGAAGAAGTCGATGCCGGGCGTCATCGGCACGGAGCGGATGTTCGCGCCCGCAATGACCGCGCCATAGATGTGAATCGGATACGACGGATTCGGCACGAGCACCGTGTCGCCCTGATCCAGCGTGGCGAGCATCAGGTGGGCGAGACCTTCCTTGGAGCCGATCGTGACGATGGCTTCGCGCTCGGGATCGAGCTCGACGTCATAGCGATCCTTGTACCAGCGCGTAATGGCGCGGCGCAGACGCGGAATGCCGCGCGACGTCGAATAACCGTGCGTGTCGGGGCGTTGGGCGACTTCGACGAGTTTGCTGACGATGTGTGCGGGCGTTGCGCCGTCGGGATTGCCCATCGACAGGTCGATGATGTCCTCGCCACGGCGGCGTGCCGCCATCTTCAGCTCGGCGGTGATGTTGAAAACGTACGGGGGAAGACGATTGATGCGCGCGAAGCTGCGCGAGCCCTGAGAGCTGGACATGATGATCCTGGAACGTAAGCGCCCGGAACCGTCCGAGCGACGCCGATGTGCTGGCCACACCGTGACGGCGAATGTAGCGCGGCGCGGCACGCTTAGGCAAGCGAATTTTGCGCGACGGGGCGGGAAACCCGTCGGTTATGATGGGTGCCTCTTGAGTTCGGGCAAATGGGGAGTCTCGATGGCGTATCTGTACTTGCTGGTGGCGATTGTGGCGGAGGTGATTGCGACGTCGGCGCTCAAGGCTTCGGAGGGATTTACGCGCGTCGGCCCGGTGGCGCTGGTCGTTGTGGGTTACGGCGTGGCGTTCTACATGCTGTCGCTCACGCTACGCACGATTCCTGTGGGTATCGCTTATGCGATGTGGTCGGGCCTGGGCATCGTGCTCATTTCGATTGCCTCACGCGTGCTGTTCGGGCAGAAGCTCGACGCGCCTGCGATGGCCGGCATGGCGCTCATCATCGCGGGGGTTCTGGTGATGAATCTCTGGTCGAAATCGTCGGCGCACTGATCGGCGCTGCCCTTATACGTCGCTTTCGGCTTCGGCCAGCACGGCCTTGAGCGCGGAGATGCAGGTGTCGATCTCCGCTCGTTCGATGACGAGCGGCGGTGCGAGGCGCAGCACGGTCGAGCGTGTTTCCTTCGCGAGCACACGGCGGCGCAGCATGCGCATTGACAGGTCGTGTGCGTCGGCGAGCGCCGGATCGATTTCGATACCGGCCCAGAGGCCACGTCCTCGCACTTCCCGAATGAGCGGCGAGTGAATCGCGTGCAGACGCGAGAGCAGGTATTCCCCCATTTCTGCACTTCTTCCCGGCAGGTCTTCGTCGGCCATGACGTCGAGTGCTTCGAGCGCGACGGTGGCGGCCAGTGCGTTGCCGCCGAAGGTCGAGCCGTGGCTGCCGGGCTCGAACAGGTCGATGATGTCGCGTCGCGCGACGAACGCCGAGACCGGCAGCAGACCGCCGCCGAGGGCTTTGCCGAGCATGATCCCGTCGGGCACGATGTTCTCGTGCTGATAAGCGAACCAGCGGCCGGTGCGCCCGAGGCCCGATTGAATTTCGTCGAGCAGCATGAGCACGTTTTGCTCAGTGCATAGCTGGCGCAGCGCGCGCAGGAAGCCGTCGGGCGGAATCACGATACCGCCTTCGCCCTGAATCGTCTCGAAGAGCACGGCGCAGGTGTTCGGCGTGATGGCGGCGCGCACGGCGTCGATATCGCCGAAGGGAACGTGGACGAATCCGGGCGCGAACGGGCCGAAGTCGGCGCGGTAAGCGGGTTCGGAGGAGAAGCCGACGAGGGTGGTGGTGCGTCCGTGGAAGTTACCGTCGGCGACGATGATTTCGGCTTTGTCGGCGGGAATGCGTTTGACGCTGTAGCCCCAGCGGCGGGCGGCCTTGATGGCGGTTTCCACAGCTTCCGCCCCGGTGTTCATCGGCAGCGCGCCGCCGAGCGTGGTGAGGTCGCACAGGCGTTCGAGCAGGGCGCCGAGCCGATCGGTGTAGAAGGCACGGGAGACGATGGCGAGGCGTTGCGCCTGCGTGGTGAGCGCGGCGACCAGGCGCGGATGCGCGTGGCCGTGGCTGACTGCGGAATAGGCGCTCATCATGTCGAGATAGCGATTGCCCTCGACATCCCAGACCCAGACACCTTTGGCGTGCGAAAGCACCACGGGTAGTGGCGCATAGTGATGGGCGCCAAAGCGTTGTTCGCGTTCGATCTCGTTCATGACGCGCTCCTGACACGTAAGCAGTCTAGATGCGAACGGGATGGCACGTAAAGGGGACATCTCCTGAAGAGATGCCCATGAAATTGGCATGCACGTGCGCTATAATCGCGGATTACTCGGGGATAATGCGTTCAGTGCCGCGTTTAGTGCGCTAAATGCGCGTTGCTCGATGCGCATCATCACGCCGAGTCCCTCCGGCAGCGACACCCGGTCGCCGCCATCACGCACTGCCCATAGCTCAGTTGGATAGAGCATCGGCCTTCTAAGCCGACGGTCGGGGGTTCGAATCCCTCTGGGCAGGCCAGTATTTTCAAGCGCCTACAGCAACCCCGATTCCGACAAGTCGCGTGAGTCACCGTGACGACACATCGCGACTCTCCAGCAACCCGGCGCGGCATGGCAATGCCACGTGTGCGAGAAGGGGCATGCGCCTAGCACGCCAGACTTTCATTCCCGAGCCACTGGCGCTCATCTGGCCGCAAACGTTGCTAGCGTCGAAGCCCGACACCGCATCACCCTCCCCAGCGCACCAACGCCCAGCCGACCTCCTGCGCTGTCACATATCCGACATAAGCGGATCGTAAGCTCCGGGGTCATTGCGCCGACGGGGGAGGATGCCGTCGGCTGCCCCGCTTTCCGCCAACACCGCTTCGATGACCGACAAAGAAAAAAGCTGGGCGATCGCCGAAGACGTGGCGCGCATGGCTGGCGTTTCGCGCTCGGCCGTCTCGCGCACCTTCACGCCCGGCGCCAGCGTGTCCGCCAAGACTCGCATGCGCGTGCTCGAGGCCGCCAAGACGCTGAACTATCACGTCGATATCAACGCTCGCAACATGATCCGCGGGCGCAGTACCTTCGTCGGGGTAGTTACCTCGGCGCTGGTCAGCCCCTTCCGTGCCCAACTGCTCGCGCCCATCGCGCATCATCTGGGCACACGCGGTCTGTTGCCGATCCTGATGAACGCCGACGATCCGGATCAGACCGGCTACGCGCTGCAAATGCTGCTGAGCTATCGCATCGCCGGCGTCATCATGACCTCCGGCGCGCCGCCGCTCGCCCTCGCTCGCGAATACCTCGAGCGTCGCGTGCCCGTGGCGATGATCAATCGCGCGCCCGAACTCGACGGCGCCGACGTAATCAACAGCGACAACGCCGGCGGTGGTGCGCTCGCCGCCCGCGCCCTGTTCGATTCGGGTGTCACGCGCTTCGCCTTCGTCGGCCCGCACACGACACACTTCGGCGGACGCCAGCGCTGCGGCGGTTTCGTCGACGCGCTCGCCAGCCTCGGCGTGCGCAAGTCCCGCGTGACCCTTTGCAACACCATGATCGCCTCGTACGAGGCTGGCCAACTGGCCGCGCGTGAGCTGTTTGCCAACGCCGACACCGCCCCCGATGGCGTGTTCTGTGGCACTGACATGCTCGCGCTCGGCTTCATGGACGAAGCGCGCCGCGCCTTTGGACGCCGTATCCCGGACGACCTGCGCGTCGTCGGCTTCGACGACATTCAGCACGCCGCGCTCGACAGCTACCGCCTGTCCACGATCGCCCAGAACACCGACACGCTCGCCCACAGCGTCGTCGACATGCTCTCGCAACGCATCACCGATTTCTCGCGCCCGGCCGACGTGCGCATCGCTCCGGTCGCCTTCGTGCGCCGCGCCACCACCGGCTGAGCCGGCGGCCCCCTCCACGGAATTCCCATGTTGACGACACAAGCCCTCCCCGAAAAAACGCCCAACATTGCAAACGAGTGCAAAAACGACGCTGCACACGTTTCGCGTCGCGCGCGCCTTGCTGCAAGGCTGAAGTCGGCCGTGGCCTCGCTGAGCCCTCGCGGGGTAGGCGGGGTAGGCGGGGTATCCGCCCGGCGCGTGCGCGTCTTGCCGCTCATCACTGCGATGGTGGCCTTGACGGCCACTACGCTTGGCACCGTGCTACTGCCGTCGCACGCGCACGCTGCCGATCGTCTGAGTCTGCTGTGCTCGGCCGACCTCGAGTGGTGCCAGTTGATGAAATCCCGCTTCGAGAAGGAGACGGGCATTGGCGTCGCGATGATCCGCAAGAGCGCTGGTGAAGCACTGGCGCTGCTCACCGCGCAACGTGCGCGTCCCCAGTTCGACATCTGGTGGGCCGGCTCCGGCGACTCGCATCTGCAAGCGGCGTTTGAGGGCCTGACCGACGCCTACCGCTCGCCAGCGTTGTCGCAACTGCAACCGTGGGCGCAACGCTTCGCGCAAGTCGGGCGTGACCGTACCGTCGGCGTGTATCAGGGGCTGCTCGGCATCGGCTACAACGTCGCCGAACTACGCCGCCGCAAGGTCGACGCGCCGCGCTGCTGGCGCGATCTGCTCGCGCCGGGCCTGAAGGGCGAGATTCAGATCGCCAACCCGAACTCGTCGGGCACGGCCTACGTGGCGCTTGCCACGCTCGTGCAACTGATGGGCGAGGATCAGGCCTTCGCGTACATGCGCAGCCTGAACGCCAACGTGAGCCAGTACACGGCAACGGGCGTCGCACCGGGCGAGGCGGCCTCGCGCGGTGAAGCGAGCGTGGCGATCGAATTCCTGCACGATCTCGTCAAGCAACGTGTGGCCGGCTTCGATATCGCGACGACCGCTCCGTGCGAAGGCACCGGCTACGAAATCGGCGGCATGAGCCTCGTGGCGGGCGCCGCCCATCCCGCCATCGCGAAGCAGTTCTACGACTTCGCGTTGCGTGCCGACGTGCAGTCGCTCGCCGATCAGGCGCACGCTTATCAACTGCCGTCGAACACGCAAGCCGCCGTGCCTAAGCAGGCGCCGCAGCCCTCGGGTATCAAACTGATCGACTACGACTTCGCGCGCTATGGCGATCCCGCCACGCGCAAACGCTTGCTGCAACGCTGGAATACCGAGATCTATGCGCATGCCCGCTAAGCCTCGCGCGACAGTCGACGCGAACGCGCCGGGCCACGCGCGTTCGGCAACGTCGGATCGGACTCGCGGCGTTGACGGCCCGCCTTGCGCGAAGAAATCCGCAACGTCTGAACCCATGGACATCGGTGGAAATACCGCCGCCGATGCCAATATCCCCGGCAAAACGTTGCGCAGGCGTCTGTCTGCGGTGTCCCCGTGGCCGCATGACGGTTTCACGCGGACGGTGCTCTTCGCGACGGTGGCAGCACTGCTCGTGTTCGTTGTCTGGCCACTCGTGAACAGCAGCTTCGGCGGACTCGCGAGCGCCTGGCACCGTTCTGGCAGCGGCGTCGCCGCCAAGCTCGGCGTGTTGCAACCGGACGTGTGGCGGCTTGCGTGCCTGCGCGGTGACGGCGTCTGTGGCAGCGCCTGGCATACGATCGCGCTCGGCGTCGCGTCTGCCGTGTCGGCGACGCTGCTCGGCACGGCGCTCGCATTGTTGGCCGCGCGCCACTGGCTCGCCCGCTCGCGCGTGGGCGGTGCTCTGCTGCGCGGTATCGCGCTGCTGCCGGTCATCACACCGCCGTTCGCGGTCGGCCTCGCGCTGATTCTGCTGCTCGGTCGCAACGGCGCCATCACACGTGGCGTGGCCGACCTGTTCGGCATTCCCGCCGGACGCTGGCTGTACGGCCCGACCGGCTTGTGGCTCGCACAATGCCTGGCGTTCACCCCGGTGGCGTTTCTCACCGTGCTCGGCGTCGTGCAACGTCTGCCAGCGGTGCTGGAGGAAGCGGCGGCCACGCTGCGCGCCACGCGCTGGCAGACCTTCAAGACCGTGACCTTGCCGATGATGCGTCCGGGCCTCGCCAACGCGCTGCTGCTGTGCTTCATCGAAAGCCTCGCCGACTTCGGCAATCCGCTCGTGCTCGGTGGCAACTTCCGCGTGCTGTCCTCCGATCTGTATTTCGCCGTGGTGGGCGCCGAACAGGACCCGGGGCGCGCGGCGGCGCTGGCCCTCTGGCTATTGCTGCTTGCGCTGGCGGTCTTCGTGCTGCAACGCCGCTGGCTCGGCGAGCGCAGCTACGTCGCTGTCGGCGGCAAGGGCGGGGCGACGACGGCATTGCCGCTGGACACGCGTTTGTCATGGGGCCTGACGGCGCTCGTCACGCCGTGGTGTCTGCTGAGCGCCGCCGTGTACGGCACGTTGCTCGCGGGCGGTTTCGTCACGCTTTGGGGCGTCGATTTCCACTGGACGTCTGCCCATCTGGTCGACGTGTTCGGTATCGACATCGAGGGAGGGTCGCTGAGATTGACCGGTCAGGCGTGGCCGTCGGCGCTCGAGACGCTACGTCTGTCCGCCATTGCCGCCCCGCTCACGGCAGCGGCGGCGGTACTCGGCGGCTGGCTGATCGCGCGTCGCCGGTTCCCGGGCCGTCGTTTGCTGGAAGCCACGCTGGTCGCGGCGTTCGCGATTCCCGGCACGGTGATCGGCCTGGCCTACGCGCAAACCTTCAACGCCGCGCCGCTCATGTTGACCGGCACCGGCGCCATCCTCGTGCTGTCGTTCGTGTTCCGCAATATGCCGATGGGGCTGCGCACCACGGTCGGTGCGTTGGCTCAGATCGATCCGAGTCTGGATGAAGCGTCGGCGACGCTGCGCGCCGGTCAATGGACCACATTGCGTCGTGTGCTGCTGCCGCTGCTGCGCCCCGCGTGCGCCGCCGCGCTGATCTACGGGTTCGTGCGTGCGGCCACGGCGGTGAGTGCGGTCGTCTTCCTCGTCAGCGCCGATCACGACCTCGCCACGACCTATCTCATCGGCCTGATCTCCAACGGCAGCTACGGCCCGGCGCTGGCGTACGCCGGCGTGCTGGTGGTCGCGCTGTTCGCCATCGTCGTGTCGCTCGAAGGCGCACTGCGCGCCGGGGAGCGCCGGCTCACCGCCGTGCCCCGATACCCCCATGCGGTCGCGTTGCCGGCCAAGGAGTCTCTGACATGAGCGCTTCGCAGTTGTCTTTCAATACCTTCGATGCCCCGTCGGAGGGCGACGCGCGCGGCGCGCTGGTGTTCGATCGCGTAAGAAAGTCGTGGGGCGATCACGTTGCGATTCCCGAGCTGTCGTTCACCATCTCGCCCGGCACACTGACCACGCTGCTCGGGCCGAGCGGCTGTGGCAAGACAACCACGCTGCGTTTGATTGCCGGGCTGGAGTTGCCCGACGCGGGCCGTATCACGCTCGGCGGGCGCGACGTCACCCGGCTCGGCGCCCAGCAGCGCGATGTCAGCATGGTGTTCCAGTCGTATGCGCTGTTCCCTCACATGAGCGTGTTCGACAACGTGGCCTATGGCCTCACGGTCACGCGCGTGCCCAAGCGCGAGATCCACGAGCGAGTGCTCGAAGCGCTGGCCCGTGTTGGCCTGGCCTCACACGTACAGCGCATGCCGGCAGAACTCTCCGGCGGCCAGCAGCAGCGTGTGGCCGTGGCGCGTGCGCTGGTGCTCGCCCCCGAGGTGATGCTGTTCGACGAGCCGCTCTCGAATCTCGACGCCCAACTGCGTGTGCGTGTGCGCGACGACATTCGCGACCTGCAAACGCAACTCGGTCTGACGGTCGTGTACGTCACGCACGATCAGGAAGAAGCGCTCGCGATTTCCGATCAGGTCATCGTCATGCACGAGGGGCGCATCGCGCAGCAAGACACGCCGCGCGCGCTCGTCGAGCAACCGGCCGACGCGTTCGTCGCGCAATTCATCGGCAACGCCAATCTCGTCGATTTGCCGGTCACGCAACGCGGCGTCGGTCAGGTGCAGTGCGATTTCCATGGTCTGCCGCTCACGCTGCGCTACGACGGCCCGTCGCTCGCCACTGCGCGCGTAGCGATCCGTCCCGAAGCCCTTACGTTGCAGCCGCTTGCCGGGCCGGACAGTCGCGCAGACGCGCCGCGCGGCCTGCCCGGTGAAATCCGGCGCGTTACCTATCTGGGGCGCGCCACGCAATACCTCGTTCAATCCTCAGCAGGAGCCCTTGTGGTCTTGTCCCATCAGTTTGAAACCCCGTTCCCCGTCGGCACGCGCGTAGCCGTCGGCCTGCATGCGCGCGGCGCCGCCATTGTCGGGGCCGCGCAATGACCGCGCCCGATCGTCAACGACCCGGTCATGACGCCGCAGGCGATATCGTCCGTGATGCCCTCGATGCCCTCGATGCCCGCTATCGCCTCGCGCAGGCCGTGGCGCGCGAAGCCGGTCTGCGCGCGCTCGGCATGTTTCGCGCGCGCGACACGCTCGTCGTCGAATACAAGGGCGTGCAGGACGTCGTGAGTGTGGCCGATCGCGAGATCGAGCGGCTGGTGCGCGAGCGCGTTGCCGCCGATTTTCCCGGCGACGCTTTTCTCGGTGAGGAGAGTGCGGCCGCCGGCCGTTTTCCCAAGGCGTCGCGCGTGGTGTGGGTGGTCGATCCGATCGACGGTACGGCGTGCTTTTTGCACGGCATGCATGCGTGGTGCGTGTCGATAGCGGTGATGATCGACGGCGAGCCCGTGATCGGTGCGGTCTACGACCCCAACGCCGACGAGCTGTTTCACGCCGCGCAAGGCCGTGGCGCGTTCGTCGTCAATGCGAAGGCCGCGGTGTCGTGCGCGTCATCTCATCCGGACGGCCAGACCGATGCCCTTGATGGCGGTGCCACGACACCGTTGCGGGTGGCTGACGTCACGGCGCCGACGCAAGGCGTGCTCGGTCTGGGCGTGTCGCATCGTGTGGATCGCGCGGCGTTCCTGGCTTTCGTCGACGCCTGGCTCGCACGCGGCGGCATGTTCGTGCGCATTGGCTCGGGCGCGCTGATGATGGCATACGTCGCCGCCGGACGCCTCATCGGCTACTACGAACCGCACATCCACGCGTGGGACTGCCTCGCGGGCATTGTGCTCGTGACGGAGGCAGGCGGCCGTGCCAACGACTTCCTCGCAGACGGCGGCTTGCAGCGCGGCAATCCGATCTTGTCCGCCGGGCCTGCGCTGTTCGATACGCTCGACACGGTGGTTCGCGCCTCGTGGCGCCATGAGGTCGATGCGGGCGAGGACACTGCGTGACGCGTGGCGTTTATTTCGTCGCCATTGCACTTGTGTGCAATTTCGATGACGCGCGACGTATTTTTCGCGGCATGTGACTGTCACGCAGACGACACAAAAAATTCATTAGGGGCCGCCAGCCTTGTCACGGTGACGTAATGCGCGATTTCTACACTGCACGTCGTTGTCCGAATCAATTCCTTCCCGTCCGATTTTGCACTCGTGTGCAAATTTGCGATTTCATCGCCCGGACGGGCGAGCAGGATTCGGTGCCGATGACTGACCTGCGCCACACGTGACGCACAAGGAGAGTTTGATGTCTGGAGCGAATGGCACGATGCCGCCGCTGCAAGTTTCGCCACTGCCTCGCTGGCTGGCCGGCTCGCCCGAGACGGCGCGCTCGCTTGCCGCGTGGCTGCACGGCAAGCCGGGCGCACGCGGTGCTGCCAATCGCTGGCGGGATGGCCGACGCTCACTGCTGCTGGTTGCCGTCATCGCTGCGCACGCTGGCGGCCTCGCGTTGATGTTGCATCTGCCCAGCGACCCGCCGGTGGTGAAGGGGCTCGCGCCAATCTACGCAACGCTGGTGCAGGAAGCGCCGACGCCGCCTGCACCACCGTCTGCCCCGCAACCGGCCAAGCCGATTCCGCACGTCACGCCGCAGCCGAAGCCTGTACCTACCCCTACGCCCACGCGCTCGCCTGCGCCGGCAGCCGCTCCGACGCCAACCCCCGCACCGAGCGCGTCGGCGCAAGACAGCACGCCGTCGTCGGCGGCACCGGCGGCACCGGCGACCTCCGCGAGTCCTGCCACGTCCGCGACGGCACCCGCCCCGGTTGTACCGGCGACACCGCGCACCATCACCCACGGCGTGCAATACCTGCGCGCGCCGGTGCTCGTCTACCCCGATGCTTCGCGCCGCATGGGCGAAGAAGGCGTGGTGACGGTGCGCGTATTGGTCGGCACCGACGGCTTGCCGCGCGAAGTCATCGTGCGCCAGTCGTCGGGCTCGCCCAGCCTGGACGCCGCCGGCGTGCGCGCCGCACAGCAGGCCGTCTTCAAACCCTATACCGAGGACGGCAAGCCGCAAGCCGTCTATGTGATCGTGCCGCTGCGTTTCTCGCTCGACACCTGACCCGCATTCCTTTTTTCGAGGCAAATCATGGCAACTCCCCAATTCGGATTCGACGCACTGTGGGCCCAGTCCGACAGCGTCATCAAGGGCGTCGCGCTCATGCTCTTTGTGATGTCGGTGGCATCGTGGTACGTGATTGTCACCAAGGCGATCGCCAACTGGCGCCTTCGGCGCATGGCCGCGCAAGCTGCCGGCGACTTCTGGCAAGCCGGTTCGCTGCGCGATGGCGTCAAGGCGTTGCGCGGCGACGCCCGCAGCAATCCGTTCGTCGATCTGGCCCGCACGAGCCTGAGCGCGACGCTGCAACATCATCAGGCCACCCACGCGGGACGCACGCCGCCGGTGCTGTCCGATTGGCTGGTGCGTGCGCTGCGTGAGCGCATCTCGCGCTGCCAGGTGCGCATGCAAAGCGGCATGCCGGTGCTGGCCACGGTGGGGTCGAGCGCACCGTTCGTCGGCCTGTTCGGCACCGTCTGGGGCATTTATCACGCGCTGATGACCATCGGCGCATCGGGGCAGGCCAGCATTGGCGAAGTGGCCGGGCCGGTGGGCGAGACGCTGGTGATGACGGCGCTCGGGCTCGCGGTGGCAATTCCCGCCTCGCTCGCCTACAACGCCCTGCTGCGCGCCAACAAGACATCGGTGGCGTCGCTCTCGGCGTTCAGCTACGGCCTTCACGACATGATCGTGGCCGGCCAGCGCCTGCCGGAAGACGGCGAGGCCAGTGGCGAGCTGCACGCCGTGCCAGCGGGTGCGCAGGCCGAGCCCCGTCGCGACACCCTGCCGGAGGCTGCGTAAATGGCCGGCGCCACGATGCACGACGAGTTCGACGACGATTTCAATCCCGAGATCAACACGACCCCGCTGGTCGACGTGATGCTGGTGCTGCTGGTGATCTTCATCATCACCATGCCCGCCTTGCAGCACGCGGTGAAGATCGATCTGCCGCGCGCGGCGTCGGCCCCCGCCGAGGTCAAGCCGCAAACCATCGACGTCGCGATCGACGCCACCGGCGTCATTCACTGGAACGATCGCGTCGTTGATGTTGACGGCATGAAAGCCCTGATTGCCGATGCCGCGCGTGAGCAGACACAACCCGAACTGCACCTGCGCGCCGACCGCAAAACGCCCTACGAGGACGTGATGCAGGTCATGGCCGCCGCGCAGTCCGGCGGTCTGGCCAAGATCGGTTTCGTAAGCGAGGCCGACAAGCACTGACGGCCCACTGTTCGATCGCCTTGCGTGACTTGTCCGTGATGACCTGCGGCAGCCGGTGACGATACCGACGCATTGCGTCACGTAGCCGGTATCACGGACAGGCCGCCGTCAGACATCGCTGGCACGCACTACCCAGCACCCATACCGAATACCCATAAAGCACGCCGGACGGCTCACGCCCCCGGGCGGGGAGCGACGCGCGCGCTCTTCGCCATGAGGCGCGAGCGCGCGGCGAAACAGACACACACACGCACACGAACCTCTTGATGACCATGCGCCACGATCCTTCGCCCCTGACGTATTGCCCTCAACACCCGCATCAATCGCTTCGCCGCGTCGCGCCGCACACCTCGGTGCTGTACGCACGACTCGTCGGCGCTGGCCTTTGCCTGGCCGGGCTGCTGCCGCTCTGCGCACAAGCGCAGGCCCGCGCGGAGGCCGCCAACTCGGTCGTCGCGAGTGCCGGTGCGGGCCAGGCAGCCGAAGCCACGCTGCCCGAAGTGAGCGTCTCTGCGTCGCAGATCATCGCGCCGACCAGCCTCAAGCGCAGCGCCAGTGCCGGCGCGCTCGGCGACCACGCGGAGATCGACACACCGTTCTCGATCAAGTCCGTCTCGGGCGAAGAGATCGAGGACCGTCAGGCCAACATTCTCTCGGAAGCCGTCAAGTACGACGCCTCGGTCACGTCGATCAGCACGAGCTACAGCACGCACCCGGCCACGCTCGCCGTGCGCGGTCTGCCGCTCGATGACCTGAATGGCTACAAGATCGATGGCATGGCCAGTGTGAACCGCGGCGTGGAGATGCCGCTGGAGATGTTCGACCGCATCGAAGTGCTCAAGGGCCTGACCGGCTTCATGTACGGCTTCGGCAGCCCGGGCGGTATCGTCAACTACGTCACCAAGCGCGCCACCGAGCAGTTCACGCTGAGCTACGACCAGAGCTGGAGCGAAGACGGCGTGTGGAAGGAACATGTGGATACCGGCGGGCGTTTCGGCAAGGACGACCGCTTTGGCTTCCGGTTCAACGCCGTGCACGAGGAGGGCAATGCCGCCGCCGACAGCGCCAAGATCAACCGCACCTCGGTGGGCCTTGGGCTCGACGCACGTCTGACCAACGACCTCACGATCACCTTCGACACGATGTGGCAAGACCGTCGCACCTCGGGCGGCGTCGACGTCATCACCAGCAGCAAGTACGCCGTGCCGGACCCGCTGTCCGGCCGCTCGCGCCTGTATAGCGACGGCTCCTATACGGACGTGACCTACAAAATGGCCACACTGGGCGTGCAGTACAAGATCGCCTCGGACTGGGTCGCGAAGATTGCGTATCGCTACTCGGATTCGGTGCGTCAGTACAAGAAGGACCAGTACACCATCTCGAGCAACGCGGGTGCCTACTCGGACCGCATCAGCGCCGAATATCACAGCTACGAATTCGACGAAGTGCAGGGCACCGTCGAAGGCAAGTTCAACACCGGCCCGCTCAAGCATGAAGTGGTGCTCGGCGCGAGCACCCTGGTGCTGCTGTCGAACAAGTCGGTCAACACGCCCAAGGTCGTGGTCGGCTCGGGCAATATCTACTCGCCGACGATCTTCTCGGCGAACAACGTCAACTTCAGCGGCGGCACTTACGGTGACGACAAGCTGACGCAGCGCGCGATCTTCGCGAGCGATCGCCTCTCCTACGGGCCGTGGTCGCTGCTCGCCGGTGTGCGCTACGAGTCGTACGAGGAAATTGCGCACGCGTCGGCCACGTCGGGCGCGACCAACTATCACGCCTCACCGGTCACGCCGACCGTGGCGCTGATGTTCTCGCCGCGCAGTGACCTGACGTTCTACACCAGCTACGTCGAATCGCTGGAGCAGGGCGGCACGGCCGACAGCTCGACCAAGAACGCCAATCAGCAGATGGCGCCGATCCGCAGCCATCAATACGAAGTGGGCGTGAAGACCGATCAGGGCCGTTGGCGCGCCACCGCTGCCGTGTTCCGCATCGAGCGCGGCGCCGAGTACACCAATAGCGCCAACTATTTCGTGCAGGATGGCAAGGTGCGCTATCAGGGCGTGGAACTCAACGGCTCGGTGGACGTGCTGCGCAGCCTGACGCTGGATGCCAGCCTGATGGGGCTCGACGCAAAGTACATCAACGCGGCGGCGGGGGTGAGCGGCAACCGCGCCGTCGGTGCCCCGAACTGGCAGGCTGCCATGCAGGCGACGTGGCGCGTGCCGGCCGTTCAGGGGCTGTACTTCCAGGCGGGGGTGCGATACCTCGGCGGCATGGCGATCGACTCGGGCAACGTGCACTTCATCAATCCGAGCGCGCTGGTCGACGCCGGTGTGGGGTACCGTACCCGCGTGTACGGCAAGATGGTCACGCTGCGTGCCAACGTCACCAACCTGACCAACCACAAGTACTGGACCTACTACCAGGAAAACTACTTGCAGGTCGGCGCGCCGCGCACGCTCAGTCTGAATGCCAAGATCGACTTCTGATCGCGCGCGATATCGACCACCGATTGCCGACGACCCACTACCGGCTGAAATGCTCGTGCAACGGGCCAACCGATAGGAAGAATGCGCATGAAACCACAACATCAACGCCGCCTGCGTCTTCACTTGCGCGGTCTGGCCGCAGCGCTTGCCTTGCAGGCGCTGGCCACACTCGCCACACTCGCCGCACCGGCGTTCGCGCAGACGAGTGCATCGTCAGTGCTGGCGCATCCGGTGTCTCAGGGTGCACCGGCCCACGGGCAGGCGTATCCGGACGCGCCGCCGGACATGCGTCTTGAGCGCGCCGTCATCGTCATGCGCCACGGCGTGCGTGCCGCGACGGACACGCCGAAGATGAACGCCGCCTCGGCACAACCGTGGCCTGACTTCGAAGTGAAGGACGGTCAACTCACCCCGCACGGCTATCAGGCGGTGGTGCTGCTCGGGCGCTGGGAGCGCGATTACTTCCAACGCCTCGGTCTGCTGGGCACGGGCGGTTGCGAGGTGGCGGGCGACACGTTCGTCTGGTCGAGCCCGGCGTCGCGCACGCAGGGCACCGCCAAGGCGCTGCTCGAGGGCATGTTCCCTGGCTGTCAGGTGCCGGTGGGGCATGCCACCGTGAAGACCGACACGCTGTTCCACGGCAGCGAGCTTGGGCTCGGCACGCCCGATCCCGCCAAGGCGCGCGCGGCCATTTTGCAGGCCATGGGCGGCGATCCCGAACGGGCGCGTCGCAAATACGCGGCCGACGTCGCAGCGATGGCCGAAGTCGTCGGTGCGCCAGCCGATTGCGTGGTCAGGCGCGGCGCGAACGCCTGTGGTCTGTATGCCAAGCCCTGGGGCGTCAAGGACGACATGAAGGCGGGCCTGTCGGGCCCGGTGTCGGTCGGTGCGAGCATGAGCGAAACCATCCGCATGCAGTACGCGGACGGCTGGCCGCTGGAGCGCATCGCCTTCGGGCACGTGAAGGGGGCCGACGACGTAGTTCGTCTGATGGGCCTGCGCAGCGCCAAGTACGACCTCGTCAATCACACGCCGTATCTGGCGCGCCGTGGCGGCTCGCAACTGCTCAGTCAGGTGGCGATGGCGGTTGAAGCGCGCCAGGATGTGCAGGGTGGTCCGCCGCCCGCGAGACTGACGGTGTTCGTCGCGCATGACACCAACATCTCGCAATTGCGCGCGATGCTCGGCTTCGACTGGAAACTCGGCAACTATCGCGATAACGATGCGGTGCCCGGCGGCACGCTGCTGTTCGAGCGTTTCGTGCGTGATCGCGACGGCAAGCGCTTCGTGCGCGTGTCGTATCTGGCGCAAAGCCTCGATCAGATGCGCCATCTGACGCCGCTTGGCGAGGGCCAGATGCCGCTGCGCGCGGTCTATCGCCCCGAGCGTGGCGGCCCGGATTGGATGACCGTCGATCAGTTCCGCGAGCGGGTCGGCGCCGTGGTCGATCCTCAGGCCATCGCACCGGAGTCGTACGCCACGGTGAAGTAAGAAGGCAGTGAGGTGGGCTGAGCGGTAACGATGCAGTAAAGGACGGGATCGCGGGCGGTTGGCATATGATGATCGTTTTCACCGTGGAATGTCCTTCAT
Organism: Pandoraea sp. ASV26; assembly: GCF_016428915.1. Lineage (GTDB taxonomy): Bacteria > Pseudomonadota > Gammaproteobacteria > Burkholderiales > Burkholderiaceae > Pandoraea. The sequence continues at coordinate 25,891 of NZ_JAELTP010000024.1, read as the reverse complement.
GCAAGTGCTAGTCGATGCCGACGCCTGCCCCTCGGCCGTCAAGGAAATACTGTTTCGGGCCGCTCGCCGGGAGGAAATACCGGTGACACTGGTCGCGAACCAGTATTTGCGCACGCCGCCGTCGCCGTTCATCAAGGCGATTCAGGTACCGGCAGGGTTCGACGTGGCCGATGCGCGCATCGTCGAGATGGTCGCAGCGGGAGATCTGGTCATTACCGCCGATATCCCGCTCGCGGCCGCCGTCCTCGATAAAGGGGGCCATGCGCTCGACCCGCGCGGAAACTGGTTCTCACGGGACAACATCCAGGAACGCCTGACGGTGCGCGACATGATGGATCAACTGCGCGGCACGGGCGTCGACACCGGCGGCCCCGACCCCTACAGCGCGCGCGACAGCAAAGCATTTGCCGGACAACTCGACCGCTTCCTGGCTCGGCACCGCGCGTCGGTGCGACGCTCGCCCTGACGAATCGCAACGTGTCATCGGCACAGAGACGTCCCCATGTCGTTCCGTGATTCAATTTGCGTTGTGCGCGCTTTGCCTTAATTGCATCCGTTTGAACATCGTGGTTTCGCAGTCTGATGGCAGCGGTGGAGGCCCCTTCTGTATGCCCACATTCAAGTTCCTCTTGCTCGTGATCGCGGCCGGTGCGCTGGCCGCCTGCGCATCCCCTGCGCCGGTCGACTCGTTGGCTGACGCTCACGACGGACACATCGTGTTCGCATCGTTCACGCCGCGCGGTACCGGCGAATTTCTGTCTCGCGAGGCCCAAGCCCACAAGGTGCTCATCTCCGGCGAGTTGAGCGTTCCCGATGGGGGCGAGCGCGCGGTACCGGCGGTCATCATCCTGCATGGAAGCAGCGGCGTGAATCCCGGCGAGCGCGTTTGGGCACAGCGCATGAACGCGCTCGGTTATGCGAGTTTCGTCGTCGACAGCTTCACGGGACGCGGCATTCGCAATACGGAGAAAGACCAGTCGCAGTTAGCCATGACGGCCGATATTGCCGATGCGTATGCTGCCTTGCGGCTGTTGGCGACCGACCCGCGTATCGACAAGCGACGCATTGCGGTCATGGGATTTTCTCGGGGCGGTGTGGCGGCGCTCTATTCGACGCTGGCGCCGTTTCGCGATGCCGCCGTGGACGGCACGCTGCGCTTTGCCGCGCACGTTGCGTTCTATCCGTCATGCGGCATTGGGTACGACGCCAGTCAGGTCGACGGTGCCCCGGTGCTGATGGTGCTCGGCGGCAAGGATGACTACACGCCGGCGGCCCCTTGTGCGGCCTATGCGCAGGCGTTGCGTGCCAAAGGGGCGGGCGTCACGCTCAAGACGTATCCGCAGGCGTATCACGGATTCGACCGGCCGACGGCACTGCGCACGGTATCGCAGGCCACGAGCGCGCGCGAGTGTCATGGAACCTACGATCTCGATCGCCGCCAGTTCACGATGCTCCGCGATGGCGAGTCGCTGACCGGTGCAGCCGCTGTAGAGGAATCCCGGCGTTGCCTGAGCCGTGGCGTCACGCTCGGTGGCGACCCGCAGGCACAGGCCGAGTCGCCAGCCGATGTCGCCGCGTTTCTCAAAAGGGCGTTCGAGTGAGCACCGTGCCGGCCTGAACCGCACCGCAGGCGGCGACATGCGATCGTCGCGGTGGCGAAAGCGATCGCATGTCGTGTCCGGCGGCTTGCGTCATGTGGCTCGCTCAGATCTCCGCGTAATCGATCCCCGTCAGCACGCCGAGATGCGCGACGGTCGTGAAGTGCGAGGTCTTTTTCGTATCGATGTCGAACTCCGAGACGTTGCCGCCAAGATCCGTCACGAACGCACGACGTCCCTTGGCGTCGAGCGATACGCCAATCCCTTCCTTGAGCCCACGCGCGAGCACTTCATGCGCAACCAAGCCCGATGCGGTGATCTTCGCGCGATTGAGCGTATTGCCGTCGTGCGCGTCGTCGCCGCGATCCGTCCAGTAAAGCATGCCGTCACGGTAGTCGATATCGAGGTCGATCGGCTCGGGCAAGCCGGAGAGCAGGCATTCGACGTCCGGCCGTTGCGCGGGCGACGCCCCCTTCGGCAGATCGAGACCGGCGCGGAAGATGCGCCCTTCTCCGGCGTCGGGCGGACCCTTCTGTGTCCAGTACAAGTGGCCGTTGGCCTTGTCGAGCACGATGCCGACGCAATGGCGCGTTGCATCGGCCGTGTCTCGCGGAAAATCGCCGGTGCGCACGAGTTCGGTGACTTCGCTGCCATCGAGTCGCGCACGCATGACACGCATGCCTTCGCGATCGCACCAGTACATGTGCCCGCTCTGCATATCGAGCGCGATCTCCTTGGGCGTGCCCGCCTGCCCTGAGGGCACGAGCACACGATGCCCGCTGCCGTCGAGCCGGGCACACTCGATCGTGCCGTCGTTCGCAGGAATGGGGCCGGGCATGGGATCGTCGTCGACGAGATGAATACCGGTGCCCATGTTGGTCCAGTAGATCGTTTGCGTGGCGGCATCGACCTTGATGCCGTCGGGCGTGCGTGTGAGATTGGCGAGGACGACTTCGTGCGAGCCGTCGGGCGCGAGCGCGATGATTGCCGGTGGACGCGCCTGCAAGACATACAGCGTACCGCTATTGTTCGTAGCCACAGTCTGTACCCTCCATCTATTACGGCCGAGGTCTCGGCGGAATCGAATCGGTCCCGGGGAGTCATCTCGGCGCCACGGGACCTCCAGTGTACAGATACGTCGGAAACAGACCCCGCTCATCGTGCCCGTGGGTTCGGCCGTGACCTGTTCTCCATCCCCCTTGCCGGTGAGATGGCGGCACCCCACGGCAAGAACGTTTGCCCCCGGCGCAGTGGGCCGCTCGCGTGGCGCACACACGGCGACGACGAAATTCAGTCCGCCGCCGAGCTCGTTCGCAACAATTCCGCGAACCGAGCCTCGCACCACCGCATCACATCGTTGGGATCGCGCCCAAAACGCCAGAGCATGCGCACGGGCAACTGCGGCAAACCGAGATCGTCGCAGCGCAGTTCGTGAAGATCTTCGTATTCGGCAATATCGATGGGGAGAACCGCCCAGCCGAGCTTGTCGACGACCATGCTGGCAATGACATACGAACTGTCTGCGCGCCAGATCGACGGGCTGAGTTGGAGCGGTGTGAAATCGTCCATTTGCAGCAGAATCTGACGGTATTTCGCCAGATCGCCGCGCGTGACCTGATCGCGATAGGCGAGCGGGTGGTCGCCCGCAACGAATACGCCCTGCACGGCCGAGCCCACGTACTTGTGTCCCAAGGCGGACGAAATTGCGCCGCGATCCACGTGAAAGCCAATGTCCGCGCGCTGTTTCTCGACATACTCGGCGACTTCCGTCGAAGTGCCGTTGAGCAAGGTCAGCTCGAGATAGGCGAACTGGTAGGCGAGATCGCGCACCAACTCGCTCACGGCCTGATAGGGCAGCGCCTCGTCGAGCGCCAGCGACAACTGCGGTTGCTCGCCAAACGCCAACGCATTCGCGCGATGGTTCAGCCCCTCGGCCTGCCGCAGCAACTCCTTCGCTTCGAGCAGCATCACCTCACCCTGAGCGGTGAGTCTCGCGTTGCGGCGACTCCGGTCGAATAGTTCAAATCCCAAATCGGCTTCGAGCAGCGAAATCGCCGTGCTCACCGCCGACTGGGCTTTACCGAGCCGCCGGGCGGCAGCCGATATCGAACCTTCCTCCGCAGCCGCCACAAAGTAGCGTAATTGTTCTATTGTCCAGTTCATTCATCCATTTTATAGATAGGTTCCAACTTTTTCTAACAGAAAATCCGGGGCAGAATCGCGCTTCTCCAATATGAAACGCCAGATTGAAACGCCAACATAGGCGAGGCGGCAGACGACCGGATCCCCCGGTCCGGTGGTCTCAGGCACAAAGACCCCTACGCGCAACGCGCACCTGCCACCCACGGCGCTCCTGGAGATGTGGGCCCCCGGTTCCCCACCACTGGCTTCGCCACTGGTTGATGTCGCGCACCGAATGCGGCCTCGACACCCTGACCGGATGTCGTCAATCCAACGTTCTTACATGTCTTTGAAAACCGATAACCGAACCCGTTTCGGAATGCTAACTGGCGTGTCCGCCAGCCTGATCGCCAGTGTCCTCGTGCTCGCCGCCTGCTCGGATCGCGGCAAGAAAGACGCCGCTGATGCCACGCCGGAAGCGGTCGTGCGCACTGTCGAGCGTCGTGCCGAACCGCTCACGACCCAGCAACCGGGGCGTCTCGAGGCGTACCGTAGCGCCGACGTGCGTGCTCGTGCAGGCGGCGTCGTCATCGAACGCCGTTATCAGGAGGGGCAGCAAGTCGCCAAGGGCGACGTGCTGTTCCGCATCGACCCGCAACCGCTCTCGGCCGCGCTCGACGCCGCTCGCGGGGCGCTCGCCAAGGCGCAGGCCGAACACGATTCGGCTCGCGACAAGATCGAGCGCTATCGCGGCCTGCTCGACGAGCGCGCCATCAGCGCACGAGAAGACGCCGAGTCGCGCTCGGCCGAAGCTCGCGCGCGCGCAGAAGTGCTCGCGGCCCGGGCGGAAGTCCGCAAGGCGGAGCTCAATCTCGGCTACACGAACGTCGTCTCGCCCATCGCGGGACGCGTGCGTCGTGCCGAAGTCACCGAAGGGGCGCTCGTCGGACTCGACTCGGCCACGCTGCTCACGCGCGTGGAGCAGATCGATCCGATCTACGTGAACTTCTCGCAACCGGCCGCCGAGGTCTACGCCATGACGCGCGATCTGCGCGCGGGCAAGCTGCAACACGGCAACGACTCGGCAGCGCCGCAAGTGCACGTGACGCTGCCTGACGGGCGCGAGTACACGCTGCCCGGCAAGCTGCTCTTCACCGATCTGGCCGTCGATCCCGGCACCGACACCATCGCCATGCGCGCGTTGCTGCCGAACCCGGACGGCGTGCTGCTGCCCGGTGCGTTCGTCAAGGTGAGCATGCAAGGGGCCGTCAATCCGAACATCGTGCGCGTGCCCCGCGAATCGCTCACGCGCACCGTCGATGGCGCCGTGGTGCGCGTGGTCGATGCGCAGGGCAAGGTACACGACACGAAAGTCCATGCTGAGGCGATCGACGGTCACGACTGGCTGGTGACGGAGGGACTCAAGGGCGGCGAGAAGGTCATCGTGCAAAACGTCGCGCAGTTCTCCGACGGCATGCAGGTCAAGGTAAAGGCCGACGACACGCCGGTCTCCGGCAAGCCGCACACGCCGGGTGACGCCAAGCCGCAAGACAACGCCAAACCGGTAGCGCCCGCGCGCGATGGCCCGGCCTCCAAAGCGGAGACGCAATAACCATGGCTCGTTTCTTTATCGATCGCCCCATCTTTGCCTGGGTGATCGCCCTGCTGATTACGCTGGTGGGCGTGCTCGCGATCCGGGCGCTGCCTGTCGCGCAGTACCCGGACATCGCGCCGCCGACGGTCAGCGTGTGGAGCAGTTACCCCGGCGCTTCGGCCAAGGTGATCGAAGACTCCGTGACAGCGATCATCGAGCGCCAGATGAACGGTGCGCCCGGACTCATGTACACGTCGGCGTCGAGCAGCAACGGCCGCTCGTCGGTGAACCTCACCTTCCGTCAGGGCACCAGCCTCGATCTGGCCGCGGTGGAAGTGCAGAACCGTCTGAAGACCGTCGAATCGCGGCTGCCCGAAGTCGTGCGTCGTGACGGCGTCGTCGTGGAGCGTGCTGCCGACAACATTCATATGGTGGTCACGCTGGCGTCGGCCAATCCCGCGATCGGCGAGTTCGATCTCGGCGAGTTTGCGGCGTCGCAGGTCGTCAATCAGCTCAAGCGTGTGCCCGGCGTCGGTCAGGTGCAGTTCTGGGGGACCGAAAAAGCGATCCGTATCTGGCCCGATGCCGCCAAACTGGTTGCGCTGGATCTGACGGCGTCGGATGTCGTCTCGAAGATCCGCGCCTATAACGCGCGCGTGACGGTCGGCGATATCGGTGCAGGGTCTACGCCTGCGTCGGCGCCCATCAACGCCAACGTGGTGTCGGACAGTGCGCTATCCACGCCGGAAGCGTTTGCCGACATTCCGCTGCGCGTGCGTGCCGACGGCTCGGCAATCCGCCTGGGCGATGTGGCCCGCGTGGAGTTGGGCGCGGCCGACTACGGCTATTCGTCTCGTGTGGACGGCATGCCCGCAACGGCCATGGGCATCAAACTGGCGGCGGGCTCGAACGCAGTCGAGGTGATGAAGTCGGTGCGCAAGGTGATGGACGAGCAATCGTCGCTGTTTCCTGCCGGCGTCTCGTACCAGATTCCCTATGAAACCGCGTCGTTCGTGAAGGTCTCGATCCATAAGGTCGTCATGACGCTGCTCGAGGCCGTGGTGCTCGTGTTTCTGGTGATGTATCTGTTCATGCAGAACCTGCGCGCCACGCTGATCCCGACGCTTGTGGTGCCCGTGGCATTGCTTGGCACCTTCGGTGTGCTGCTGGGCCTGGGCTATTCGATCAACACGCTCACCATGTTCGGCATGGTGCTGGCGATCGGCATTCTGGTCGACGACGCCATTGTCGTGGTCGAGAACACCGAGCGGATCATGGTCGAGGAGGGCCTCTCGCCCTACGCGGCCACGGTCAAGGCGATGTCGCAGATCAGTGGGGCCATCGTGGGCATCACGGTAGTGCTGGTCACGGTGTTCGTGCCGATGGCGTTCTTCTCGGGCGCGGTGGGCAACATCTACCGGCAATTCGCGGTCACGTTGGCGGTATCGATCGGGTTCTCGGCGTTCCTCGCCCTCTCGCTCACGCCTGCGCTGTGCGCCACGCTGCTGCGCCCGATTGCGCACGATCACCACGAGAAGCGCGGCTTCTTCGGCTGGTTCAACCGCACGTTCGCGCTTGGCACCGAGCGTTACACGCGCACCGTCGGCAAGACGCTGCGTCGTCCGTGGCGCGCGTACCTGGTCTATGGCATCGTGCTGATCGCCGTGCCGCTGGCGTTCATGCGTCTGCCCTCGGCGTTCATTCCCGAGGAAGACACTGGCAGCTTCATGGTGATGGCGTCGGAGCCGCAGGGCGCGACACTGCCTGAAGCGATGGCCGCGCTCAAGCGCATCGAGAGCTATTTGATGAAGGACGAGCCGGTCAAGCACGTCTTTGCACTGGGCGGATGGAATGAGTTCGGTTCGGGACCGGGCGGCGGCATGCTGTTCGTCACGCTCAAAGACTGGCACGAGCGCACCTCGAAGCATGACAGCGTGCAAGCCGTGGTCGATCGCGTCAACGAGAAGTTTGGCGGCCAGCCCGACCGCATGATGATGGCGATGAACAGTCCGGCGCTGCCGGAACTGGGCTCGTCGGACGGCTTCAATCTGCGCTTGCAGGACCGCGCCGGGGTGGGCAAGGAGACGCTCACCGCCGCTCGCGACGAACTGCTGAAAAAGGCGGCGCAGGACCCGGTGCTCAAGAACGTGATCTTTGCCGGACAGGGCGACGTGCCGCAGGTCGACGTCAGCATCGACCGGCGCAAGATGGAAGCGCTCAAGGTCAACATGGATGACGTCAACGCGACGCTCGCCACCATGTTTGGCTCCGACTACGTGGGCGACTTCATGCTGGGCGCGGAGAATCGCCGCGTGCTTGTGCAGGCGGACGGCAAGCAACGTGTGTCGCCCGAGGACATCGGCAATCTGCGCGTGCGTAACGCCAACGGTGAAATGGTGCCGCTCTCGGCATTCGTGTCGACGAAGTGGAAGCTCGGCTCGCCACAGCTCAGGCGCTACAACGGCTATCCGTCGTTCACGATTCAGGGCGAAGCCGCCCCGGGCAAGAGCAGTGGCGAGGCGATGGCGCGCATGGAGCAACTGATGGCCGACCTGCCCAAGGGCATCGGTTATGAGTGGAGTGGTCAGTCGCTCGAGGAGCGTATCTCGGGAGCGCAGGCGCCGATGCTGTTTGCCTTGTCGGTGCTCGTCGTGTTCCTCGCGCTCGCCGCGCTCTATGAAAGCTGGGCCATTCCTGCGGCCGTCATCATGGTGGTGCCGCTCGGTGTGATCGGCGCGCTCGGTGCGGTGAGCCTGATGGGCATGCCCAACGATATCTACTTCAAGGTGGGGCTGATCGCGACCATCGGCCTATCGGCGAAGAACGCGATTCTGATCGTGGAAGTCGCCAACGATCTGGTCAAGCAGGGCATGACCTGGCTCGATGCAGCGGTCGAGGCGGCGCGTCTGCGTCTGCGTCCGATCGTGATGACCTCGCTCGCGTTCGGCGTCGGCGTGGTGCCGCTGGCGATTGCCTCCGGCCCGGCCTCGGGGGCGCAGCGTGCCATTGGTGTGGCGGTGCTCGGCGGGATCGTGATGGCGACAGTGCTGGCGATCTTCCTGGTGCCTCTGTTTTTCGTGTTTGTCGGCCGCTTTGTGCGCCGCCCGACTGTGGAGCATCCGGACGCGTCGCCTGACGGCGCCCCGGCTGTCGAGGGGAAGGTATGACGATGTTTCGACCCCGCTTGCGCGCAATATCCGCCGCAGGCGTGTGCTTGCTGGCGTTGCTCGGCGGTTGCACGCTGGCGCCCACGTATGAGCGCCCGGCCGCGCCGATGCCGACCACGTATGAAGCCGCCCCGTCGGGCAGCGACGAGCAACCGGCGCTTGCCAATGCGCTCGCCGCCGACGCCGATTGGGCCGACGTGTTCACCGATCCGGGCTTGCGCACGCTGATTCGCCGCGCGCTCGACCAGAATCGCGACTTGCGGCTGGCGTCGCTGCGTGTGCAGGAAGCGCGCGCACTGTACGGCATCGAAGCGGCCAATCTGTTGCCGAGCGTGCGCGCGAGCAGCACGTTCTCCCGGCAGCGCTACTCTGGCTCGGCGGGCTTGCCGGAGGGCGGCGGCAGTACCGCTGGCGGCTACGTCGCCAACGACGTGCGTGCGACGGCTGGTGTGAGTGCGTTCGAACTCGATTTCTTCGGGCGTGTGCGCAGCCTGCGCGACGCTGCCTTGCAAGACTATCTGGCGAGCGAGGAAGCGCAACGCGCGGCGCAGGTGAGTCTCGTGGCGGAGGTGGCGACGTCCTACATCGGGCTGGTCGCCATCAACGAGCAGATCGCTTACGCGCGCGAAGTGTTGATGGCTCGCGAAGCGGGCATTCGCGTGATTCGTCTGCGTGCCGAACGCGGACTGGTCGACGATCTCGATCTGAACACCGAGACCACGCAGGTCGAAGTGGCACGGGCGGCGCTGGCCGAGCGCGAGCGTCAACGCAGCCAGATCGTGCACGCCTTGCAGGTGCTCACGGGCGATGTCGGCGCGAAGCCGGTCGCGGCGGCCACCCTCGACGATGCCTTCGTTGTGCCCGTGGCGGCCGGGCTGCCGTCGTCGTTGCTGATGCGTCGTCCGGACATTCGCCAGGCGGAGGCGCAACTGCGCGCGGCCAACGCGAATATCGGTGCCGCGCGCGCGGCGTTCTTTCCGTCGATCAAGCTCACGACGGACATCGGTACGGCCAGTACGCGCTTTGCCGATCTGTTCAGTGCAGGCACCGGCGTGTGGGCCTTCATGCCGCAGATCACCGTGCCGATCTTCGAGGGCGGTCGCAACATGCAGGGGTTGAATCTGGCGAACGTACGCAAGGAGATGGCCGTCGTGTCGTACGAACGCGTGATTCAGACCGCCTTTGCCGAGGTGGACGATGCACTCGCCGCGCAGCAGTTGTTGGCGCGTCAGTTCCAGGCGCAACAGCGTGTGTCGGAGGGCGAGCGTGAGCGGCTTCGTCTGGCCAAGCGTCGCTATGTCAATGGGGTGGCGAGCTACCTCGAACTGCTCGATGCGCAGCGCAGCGAGTTTCAGGCCGCGCAACAGTTGATCGACGTGAAGCAGCGGGTGCTCATCAACCACGTAGCGCTTTATCGCGCGTTGGGCGGGGGCTGGCAGCCTGACGCCGGGGCGTCCTGACGCGTGACGGTGCGTGCGTCATCATGAAAAACCCCGCCGGGTCTTGCGATCCGGCGGGGTTTTTTCTTGGGCAACGCCGTCGATCGCAGCGATAGCCAAGGGGGCGTCAGAACGCGAAGCGGCCTTCTGCGGCGATCTTCGAGAGCGGCTCACGCGGGCTCGGAACTTCGCGGGCGCGCAGTCCTTCGGGCAGCGTGGCGGGGTCGCCGGGACGTCCGATGGCGACGGCCGCTTCGATCTTGTACTTCGGCGACAGATCGAGTTCGTTACGGATCTTGTCGTGCTCGATGCCCGCCATCGCGTGCGTGGCCCAGCCCGAGAGCGAGGCTTGCAGCGCGAGGTAGCCCCACGCGGCACCGGCGTCGAAGGCGTGCGTCGGCGCGGGGACTTCCTGGTCGCTGCCCGGCGGCGTGAGCGTCGACTTCGAGATCACGATGACGATCGCGGCGGCATGCTTGGCCCAGCTCTGGTTGAATTCGTTGAGAAAGCCGACGAACTGCTCCCAGTGCGGCGTGCCACGACGGGCGTAGACGAAGCGCCACGGTTGCGCGTTGTATGCCGACGGCGCCCAACGGGCCGCTTCGAAGAACGACAGCAGCGTGGCTTCGGGCAGCGTTTCGTCCGTATAGGCGCGGGGCGACCAGCGGGCAACGAACTGCGGGTCGATGGGGTGGTCGGCGTGGCGGGAGGTCGTATCAGGCATGCGGATGTCTCGTCGGCGGAAAAAGTCGGTCAGTGGATCCTGAGCGGGTTGCTAGGATACCGCGCGAGCGTGTCGGTCCCAACCAATATTGCGGCACGTGCATATATCATTGCGCCTCATGAACACCTTAAAGAACATGCGGATCTTCGTGCGGGTGGCCGACGCGGCAAGCTTTGCCGGGGCGGCGCGCGCACTCGACATGACGACGGCGCAGGCGTCGAAGGCCGTCTCCGAACTCGAAGCGCATTTGCGCACCCGCCTGCTGCATCGCACGACACGCAAGCTCGCGCTCACTGACGCGGGAAAGCGCTATCTCGCTCGTTGCCGCGACATCATGTCGCTCGTCGAGGTCTCGGAAGCCGAGGCGGGCGCTGCGAGCGCGGCCCCCGGCGGCACCCTGCGCCTGCACGCGCCCGCGAGCTTCGGACAGGTGTTCGTGATCCCGGCGCTCGCGCGGTTTCTGGAACAGTACCCCGAGGTTGAGGCCGACCTGCTGCTGTCGTCGCGCGTGCCCGATCTGCTCGAAGAAAACATCGATGTCTCGCTGCGGCTGGCAACGTCGCAATTGCCCGATTCGGGGCTCGTCTCGGCGCCCATCTGCCGCATGGCGTCGGTGCTGTGCGCCGCGCCGCAATACCTCGATAAGCACGGCGCCCCGGCGTCGCTCGACGAACTGCCGCAGCACACGCAGGTGCGTCTCATGGCGCCGCATTATTCGGTCGATCACTGGGATTTCGAAGGCCCGGATGGCCGCGTGAAGCTGCCGGTGCCCTCGGCGCGCTTGCGGGTGAACACGGCCGACTCGCTGGCGGCCGCGCTGATCAGCGGTTGCGGTGTGGGGCCGGTGCCCTTGCTCTCCGCGCTCCCGGCGTTGCGCAGCGGCGCGCTCATTCGTGTGCTGCCGGCCTACGAAATGCAGGGGACGAATGTCTATGCGGTCTACGCGTCGCGCCTGTATCTCGACGCGAAGGTCAAGACGTGGATCGCATTTCTGCAAGCGTTTGTGGAACAGGCGCTGGCGGCGCCAGACGCCGCAGCGTTAGCGCAGCCGCCGCGATCAGCACGCCGATAACGAGCGAGACCCACAGCACTGCGGCGTCGCCCCAATGCTCGCGCGCCACGGAATACCCCCACGGTGCCACGGCTGCCAGAGCAAACGAGGGCGTGAGCAGCGTGCCCAGCGCATGCGCGTAGGCGCCGTGGGCGAAGAGTTCTAGCGGCAGACTGGCGCGCAGCAGCGTGGCCAGACCGTTCAGTGCCCCGTACGTGAAAATGAAGACGCCTGCGGCGTAAACGGACGACATGCCGGCCAGTCCCAGCGCAAAGCAAAGCGGCAGTCCGCAACCGACCACCAGATTGAGTTTGACCGCGCTCGCCTGTCGCGGCTGAAGCCATTCGAGCGTGCGTGCGCAGACCTGTCCCAATCCCCACAAGGCGGCGAGCCCGAGCGGCAAACCGTGAGCGCCGAGCACGGACGTCAGATGGGCCGCGAGCCCCGACGACACAAGGGACACCAACGCCATGACGGCGCCGTAGAGCAGCGCGGGTGTCCACGGCAGCGCCGGGCGCACCTGCCGGGCCGCATCGGCAGCCGGCGCACGGGGCGGTGTCGGTGGCAGGCTGCGAAGCAGTGCCCATGCGAGCAGACCGATCCCGCCGTAGACGAACACGCCGGTGCGCCATCCCCACGTATCACCCAGCCAGTTGCCCAGCGGCCAGAAGACGGTCGTTGCCAATCCGCCCATGAGCGTGATCTGCGTCATCGGCCGGCGTGCAGCCGGCCCGTAGATGGCTACCAGCGTGGCGAATGCGGCGTCGTAAAGCGAGAGACGCATGCCGACGCCGAGCACGCACCACGCCGCATAGAACTGCACGAGCGTCGTGCTGGTGGCCAGCGTTGCGCAACCGGCCGAGCATACGAGCGTGCCGGCGCACATGACGCGGCGTCCGCCCATGCGCTCGAGCCAGCGGCCAGACAGGGGCGAGACGGCGGCCATGACGAGCATGGCCAGTGAGGGGCCGGCAAACACCCACGTCTGCGGCCATGGGGTCGTTTGCGCGATACGCCACGCGAAGGCGCCGGGCAAATAGAAGCTCACGCCCCAGTTGATCAGTTGCGCAAAGCCGAGGGTGATGACGGTGGGCATGGCGGGACGAAGGCGGAGCGAGGGGCGAGGGGCCGTAATGAAGCGGCACAACCGGTTGGCGAAGACACGATCTGGATGGTGCGCCTACGCCATCTCTTGGTAAAGTCTTGGCATCTTATCCAGTTCATAAGGAAAACTTTGAGATGCGCCGCCTGAATCTGGATCAGCTTCACACCTTTTCCGAAGTCATCGACGCCGGGAGTTTCTCCGCGGCCGCCGCCCGCCTCGATTTGTCGCAGCCCGCCGTGAGCCTTCAGGTTCGCCAGTTGGAACAACGGCTGAATGTGCGGCTGATCGAGCGGGTGGGCAAGCGACTCAAGCCGACGTCCGCCGGCCTGACCTTGCTCGAGCACGCGCGCCGCATCGATGCAGCCGTGGAAGACGCCATGCGGGCGTTATCGAGCCACGCCAGTGGCGTCGTGGCCGGCGAGGTGGCGATCGGCACGGGAGCGACGGCCTGCATTCATTTGCTGCCGCCGATGTTGCGTGCGATGCGCAAACGCCATCCGATGCTCGACATTCGCGTGAGTACCGGCAACACGGATGACGTCGTGACTGCCGTCACGGAGAACCGTCTCGATATCGGCCTCGTCACGTTGCCTGCCGCTGGGCGCAGCCTGCACATCACACCGGTGTTGCGCGACGAGTTCGTCGCCATCGCGCCGGCGGGCGATCAGCAGTGGGCTACGGAAGTCACGCCGCAGCGGCTCGCCGCTGCGCCGATGGTGGCATTCGAATCGGGGAGCAGCACACGGTTGTTGATCGATGAGTGGTTCCTGCAAGCAGGGTTGCGAGTGCGGCCGGTCATGGCGCTGGGCAGCATCGAAGCGATCAAGGAAATGGTGGCCGCGGGATTGGGCTACAGCATTGTGCCGCGCATGTCGGTGAATGCTGCGCATTACCGTCGTGGATTGCGAGTCGCGGCACTGACACCTGAATTGTCGAGAACACTCGCGATTGTCGTGCGTCAGGACAAACCGCTGACCACAGGGCTGCGCAAAGTTCTGTCGGCATTGGAAGCGTTGGGCAGCACGGCATGATTTCCAACGTCAAAATGATTGGCACTCCACGTTAAAAAGGCCCGACGTTTCAACGCAGAAAATACTGTCCGCAAACCATGAGGTAAGGACTACAATGCGCGAATATCGGCAATTCGCCGGCAATGACTAAGAAACGTGCAACTCGCAATGCATCATAATCTTTATCGATATGAGGGGCTGCTTGGTGCCCGCTCGGTCGAGGCACTCGACACGGAGTTTCAGAACCTGACGCATACCCTTGGATATGAAGCGCTGTTTTACGCGCCGCTCCTGCCGCGTCGGGAACGAGAGGCCGCAGCATTTCAGATTGAAGATCAGCGGATTTCGGCGCAGGGAATGCCGAGCCGACATATTTTCACGACATTTCCGGCGTCATGGATTGAGCGTTATCAAAGCGCCGGTTATGCCGAAGTCGATCCGATTCTGATTGCCGCCAATTTGTCGCCACTCCCGATTCTGTGGCGCACGTTTGCCTCGCAGAAACGACCGCATCCCATCTTTGCCGATGCCCGCGAGCACGGTCTCGGATCCGGGGTGTCGATTCCGATCTACGGTGCGGCCGGCGAGCGCGCGATCTTCAGCGCGGCAACGGCAAAGTCTCCCGAAGCGTCGGCCGAACACGAAGCGCGCATGGTCGGAGAGATCTACCTGACGGCGTTGTATTTTCACCAGGCGATTCAGCAACTCGACATGCAATGGGTGGCGAGTCGCAGCGTCGGAAAACTCAGTCCGCGCGAAATCGAAAGCCTGTTGTGGGCCGCACGCGGTAAGACGGCGTGGGAGATCGGCTTGATTCTGAAGATCTCCGAGCACACCGTGACGTTTCATATCAATAACGCCAAGCGCAAGCTCGGTGCCGTCAATCGACATCAGGCGATTGCCGCCGCGATCAGCAGCGGTTTGATTTCCCCCTGATTCATCAGCGATTCAGCCCGTTCTCGTGAGCGCTTTTTCCGCGCGCTCACGAGATGGCTTTTGCTCGCCATTCTCCCTCGGTCGCCGTCGACCATTTTTCATCTGATGAGATAACACGATCTTCGAGAGATTGAGGTTATTTCAATTCGGTTTTCTGCCATTTTCGCGTCATTTCAGCGGCAAATCAGACGCATTTCATAACATTTGCGAAACAGTGTGTTGTCGCTTTAGATCTGGCTCATTGCTAAGGGAAAACTATAATTTACTCATGGCGAAAACTGATTGGTTAGCGGTTTTCGTGTCCATGAGCGTCATATGAACGATAAAAGGAGTTTTCCATGAAAAAGAACCTGTTGACTGCGGTCGCGCTCGTTGGCCTGACGATGGCTGCCGGCTCGGCATTCGCGGCAGATCAGAGCCAAACGGGGGGTGTGACCCGTGCCCATGTGCGTGCTGAACTGCAAGCTGCGCGTGAGCTTGGCCTCTCGCCGGTGACGGAATTCAATTTCCCGTACACCTACGAGCAGTCGGTCCAGTTGCAGCAACTGACGGCCAAGATCGAAGCCCAGCAAGCGGGCGCAAAGCAGGCGCCGGTCGCCAACTGAGTGGCAACGCGATAACCGTTGCGGTTATCGATAGCAGTCCCCGATTCGCCGACGGCCCGCCCGACTTACCATCGAGTCTCGCCCGCGCCGAGCGAATCCACCCACCGACGCCATCGAGCGTCACTTACCACAGCCCCGCCCGAGGATTCGTTCCCGACGGGGCTTGTGTGTTTCTGGAGGCAGGCGCCACGAAGACGCCACCTCCCATGCCTGTGCTCAATTGGTCAATCAGTTATTCAATCGGCGAGATCGGCAAGCGGGCCGACCTCAATGGGTCGATGGTGTCGACGGTGCCGATGGCATCGATGAAGCCGCCGTGTTACCGCGTTCCAATGTCGAATGCGATTCGGCCAACGACGTCTTGTCGTTCGCCGCGCTCGATTGCCAGCCACCGCCCAGTGCCAGGAACAGATTGACCTGATCCATGGCGACTTGTGTCTCCGAGGCGGCCAATGCCGCTTCGGCGCTCGCGTGCGTGCGTTCGGCGTCGAGGCTGGTCAGATACGGCGCGCGGCCCGCCTGATAGAGCTTGCGGTTCTGATCGGCGGCGGCGCGTGACTTGTCGCGGGCATCGCGCAGGGCGTCGTCACGCTCCAGCTCGCGGGTGTAAGCCGAGAGGGACGTTCGCGTCTCCTGCAACGCCTTGAGCACCACGCCGTCGAAATGCGCGAGCGCGGCGTCGGCGCCGGCTTCCATGCCTTTGATGTGGGCACGCACGCCGTTGGTCGGCAGCGACCATGTGATCATCGGCCCCACGCTCCATTGCTCCGTGCGTCCTTGCCCGAAGTGTTCCAGTACGCCGCTCGCCCCGATCGAGGCTCCCAGACGGATCGACGGGTAGAGATCCGCCGTGGCCACACCGATCTTGGCCGTGGCCGACGCCAGTTCGCGCTCGGCCTGACGCACGTCGGGGCGGCGTTTGAGCAGCGCGGTGCCGTCGCCAACCGGCAGCGGCTGGCGGAGTTGGGGAATCCGGCGGCACTCGGCGGCGCTCGCGTCGAGCGTGCCGGGCACCTTGCCGAGCATCACGGCCAGCCGGTAGGTTGCAGCTTCGTGCTGCGCCTGAAAATGCGGCAGGGCGGCGCGCAATGTATCGGCCTGTGCCTGAGCGCGCAGCAGATCGGTCGGCTGATCGCGACCGGCATCGACGAGCTTGCGCGTGATCGCCACGCTCTTTTCCTGCAACTTCAACTGATCGTTGGCGATGTCGTATTCATGATTGGCCGCGCAGCTTTGCACATACGCGCGCACCGTTTCGGCGGCCACGCTCACACGCGCGACATCGAGCGCAGCCTGACTGGATTCGGCAGCAGCGCGTGCGGCTTCATCTGCACGCGCGAGCTTGCCGAAGAAGTCGATCTGATAAGAGATGGACAATGCCGCAGCGGCCAGATTGATCACCGGCAGCTTTTCTTCTTGCAGGAAACTCTCGCCGGAGAGCTGAGCGCGGCCTGCATTGGCTTCCACGCCCCCCTGCGGCAGATTCTCCGACTCGACTTCGTGATACATCGCGATGGCGCGTTGCACGTTGGCGAGCGCCACACGAACGTTCGTGTTGGCGGCGAGCGCTTCTTTCACGAGCGCGTCGAGCTTGGGATCGTCGTAGAGTTGCCACCAGTCGTCGGGCACGGCGCCAATCGACACGGCGCGTTGCGTGGCGTTCGCAAGGGGGCCGTTCGCGTCGGGTGAACGCATCACCGAGCTTTCCGGCAGGTGGTAGTCGGGGCCGACGGTCGTGCATCCGGCGACGAGCGCGGCAGCGGCGGCCACCGCGCTCATCAGGAGGGCTCGTGCGCTCACAGACGCTCTCACAGGCGCGCTTACAGACGGACTCACAGACCGGCTCACTGCTGGCCTCCCGGTTGCGCGCCGGTCTCGCGTGCGGCGGCCAGCGTGGTAGCTGCCGCACGATTCGTTTGCGCCGCCTGTTTCGGTTGACCCGACGGGCCGGACTTCTCCTGCTGACCTTCCACGACGGTCACGGTCGCGGTGCGTCCGGCGACCAGACGCATGTCCTTGGGCACATCGTCGAGCGCAATGCGCACCGGAATACGCTGCGCGAGACGCACCCAGTTGAAGGTCGGGTTGATGTTGGGCAGCATCGACGCGCCGCTCGTGCGGTCACGGTCTTCGATCCCGGCAACGATGCTCTGCACGTGACCGCGCAGCACATGCTGCTCGCCCATGAGACGCACCTCGACTTTGTCGCCGATGTGGATGCCGCGCATCTTGGTCTCTTCGAAGTAGCCTTCCACGTGCAGCGAGTTGGCGTCGACCATCGAGAGGACCGGGCGGCCGGTGCTGACATAGTCGCCCACGCGCGGCAGACGGTCGTTCAGGTAGCCGTCGGCGGGGGCGAGAACGCGCGTGCGCTCGAGGTTGAGCTTTGCGAGTCGGGCGGCGGCTTCGGCCTGCGCCAGGGCGGCTTCCCCGGCTTCGACCCTGGCCTGACCGGCTTCGACCACTTCCTTGGCGACGACTTCCGTCAGTTGATGGTTACGCGCGTTCTCGCGGCGTGCCTGCGCGAGCGTGGCGCGCTGGGCGGCAACGGTGGCTTCGGCCTGCTGCAATGCGAGCGTGTAGCGGTCGCGATCGATCACGAACAGCAGATCGCCACGGTGCACCTGCTGGTTGTCCTTGACCTCGACGTCGGTGATGAGGCCGGACACGTCGGGCGCAATCTGCACGATGTCGGCGCGGATGCGGCCGTCGCGCGTCCAGGGGGCGACGGTGTAGTAGTCCCAGAGGTGCAGCAGCACGAAGACCGCGACGCAAGATACCGCGAGCGTCAGTACGACGGGGCCGAGAGAGCGAAGTTTCAGTTTCATGGTTGGCAGGCGCGCGCAATGGCGACGATGCCGCCCAGCGCGATGATGTACACAGCAAGGTTGAATAACGAACGGTGCCAGACGAGCTTGTAGAAGCCGATGCGCGCGAGCACGAAGCGCAGCGCGCCGGTCAGCACGAAAGCCACGACCATCAGGGCCAGCAGCGTCGGCACGAATACGCCGTAGATGTCGATCTCACCGCTCATTGGACACTCCCGGATAGCTTGGCCGGGAACAGCGCAACGTGGATGTCCATGAGCGATGCGCGCGCACTGCGCGACGCCTGATCGCTATGGGCCACCAACGAGCGCACCGCGCCCAGCAGTTTGTCGTGCAGCGAGGTGTCGGGCTCGCTCACCTGGTCATCGAGTCGCGCTTGATAAAAGCGCGCCACGTCGGTGAGCACGGCCTCGACGGCACTGCGCTGCGATGGATTCAGCTGCGGCAGCTCGCGCTGCAACGCCAGTGCGCAGAGTTCGACGCGCACTTCGGTAAAGCCGTCGCTCGATGTTTCGCTCTCGCTCGCGGCCAGACGCGGCACCAGTTGGCCGAGCCGGTCGAGCAGTCGCGCGCGCAGGCGGTTATGTTCGGCCACCGAGCGCCCGAGCGCGTTCTTCGCAATGTCGCGCCAGCTCGAGTGAATCAGCCGGCGCATGGCCACGCGTGTGCCGAACGGACGTGTCTGCAACGTCCAGAGCAAGGCGAACAGCACGCCGGCCAGACCGGCGAGATTGCTGTTGAAAAACGCCTGAAAGTCGGCGCTGTAACCGCCTTGAATGCCGACGAAGCTCGCCGTGTTGACCGCCACGAGCATCGCTACCATCGTGAAGCGCGGCTGCGGAATGAACGTGCCGAGCAGCAGGTAGGGCACGGCAAACATCGCCACGAGCAGACCGAAGTCGTGCGCATTTGTCAGGATGAAGAACACGTAGACGGCGGCGAACACCACGCACACGGCCGTCGCCCAGAAGAACGAGCGGATGAACGGCGCAGGCTCGTCCATCGCCGCGAAGAAGCAGCAGGCCACCGCACCGAGCGAGACGCCAGCGGCGCCATCGTTCCAGCCGGTGTAGATCCACGCCATGCCCATGAGGAAGGTGCACAGCGCGGCCGAAACGGTCGAGAACAGCAGCAGGCCGTGGTCGTAGTGACGCGCACCGCCCAGTTCCCAGTGCAGGAAGGCGGGCTTCCATTCGCGCAGGCTGTTCTGGTCGTCGCGCTGAGCGAAGCGGCGTTGCAGCGACACGCAGTCCTGCCAGAGTTGCACCAGTGAGCGCAGACGGTCTTCCGTGGCTGATACCAGCGCGCCATACCAGTCCGAGGCCTCGCCGGCCGATTGCGGCGGATTGAGCAGATGGGCCGGCGCGGGCGACGGCGCGCCGCGACGCAGCCACGCGACCACTTCCGCCATCTTCGCTTCGAGCGCTTCAGGCGCCCCCTTCGGGTGCTGGCGCAACGCGTGCACGAGCGACGCCACCGTCGAGAGCACCGGCATCATCATCGTCATGCGACCACGCAACTCCTGTGCGTCGCGCACGCGCTCCGACGTGTCGGCGTCGTACGAAAGCTGGCTGATCAATTGGTCCAGCGCCAGAATGTCGGCCGCCATGTGGTGACGGCTCATGTGGCGCGTGGCGTGGCCATCGGGGTCGGCCGAGAGCATGTCGGTCGTCCAGCGTGCGGCGTCGGTGAGCCAGCGCGCCGAGCGGTCGTGCAGCACCTTGGCCACGCTCGTGGGCAGGATCACCGCGCCGACCACGCTCGCGCAGACGATGCCGAGAATGATCTCCTCCGAGCGCGCCACGGCGATATCGAAGATGCCGTTGGGCGTATTCACGGCCGGCAGGGCAATCAGCGGCAGCGTGTACGACGCCAGCAGGAACACATAGCTGCGCGGCGAACGATGCAGCAGCGAGATGTAGAGCAGCGTGCCGGTCCACAGCCCGACGGCGGCCATGAGCAGTTCCGGGTTGTCGACGAGCGCCGGCACGAAGGCAATGGACGCCGCCGCACCGAGCAGCGTGCCCAGCACGCGGTACAGCGCCTTGGAGCGCGTGGCGCCGGTCAGCGGATGCGACACGATGTAGACCGTGGCCATCGCCCAGTACGGACGCGGCAAGCCGAGCGCCAAGGCGATGTAGAGCGCCAGCATCGAGGCGACGAACGCCTTGATCGAGAAAATCCAGTCGCGTGAGGAGGGCCAGTTGAACACGGTTTACTTCTTCGGGGGCTCCATCGCGAGGATGCCCACATCGGGGCTCGCGACACGGGAGATGGCTTCGAAAACGCGCAGCACCGCCTCGAAATCCTCGCGCGGGATGTTCGCGAAAACCTTCGCGCGCAACTGGCTGAGTTCGAGTTCGAGTTTTTCGGCGAGCGCGTCGCCGGCCTGCGTGAGCCGCAGCGCGTTGGCACGCCGGTCGCTGGCGTCGACTTCGCGCAGCACAAGTCCTGCCGCGCACAACTGATCGAGCAGCCGCACCAGAGACGCGCCTTCGAGCCCGACGTATTCGGCCAGCTCGACCTGACGCACACCCTGGCCAAGACGGCGGATGAACAACAACGGGCCGGCGCTCGCCGCGGAAATTCCGTATTCGACGATCGCGCCCTGCGAGATTTGACGCCACTGCTTGCCTGCCAGCAGCAAATGGCTGGTAAAGGCGAAGCGGAGCGATTCGAGGGAGGTCATGGGGATAGATTATATGTTAACTAATAATTAGGATGCTAGTTAATATGGCGTTGCGTCAGACGACGCAATCGCCAGCTGTTCATGCCCATGGCACGCTCGGCCGGCGCTCTGCCGCGGGTAAGATGATGAAATTCAGATGCTGCACGCCATGGCTGGCGTAGCAGCGCGTATTGGCAAGTATTGGCAAGTATTCGGATAAGGAGGATCAATGACATCGAAGGGACTGGATAGCGAATCGTTCGAGCTGTTGCTCGCGGCGGTGCAACGTTTCATCCGCGAGCGGCTGGTGCCTGCGGAGAACGACGTGGAAGCGCACGACGAAGTGCCCGCCGGGATCGTCGACGAGATGAAGGCGATGGGCTTGTTCGGCCTGTCGATCCCCGAGGAGTACGGCGGAATCGGCTTGTCGATGGCGCAAGAGGTGCGCGTGGCCTACGAGTTCGGACAGACGTCGCTGGCGTTTCGCTCGGTGTTCGGCACCAATGTGGGGATTGGCTCGCAGGGCATTCTGATGGACGGCACCGAGGCGCAAAAGCGCGAACTTCTGCCGCGCGTGGCGAGCGGCGATCTCATCATGTCGTTCGCGCTCACGGAGCCGGACGCGGGGTCGGACCCGGCCGCCCTCAAGACGCGCGCCGTGCTCGACGGCGATACCTACGTGCTCGATGGCGTGAAGCGTTTCATCACCAACGCGCCGCGCGCCGGGGCCTTCACGCTGATGGCGCGCACGGGCGGCGAAGGGGCGGGCGGCATTTCGGCCTTCATCGTGCCGGCCGACACGCCGGGACTCTCGCTCGGCAAGCCCGACAAGAAAATGGGACAGCGCGGCACGAAAACCTGCGACGTCGTACTGCAAGGCGCACGTGTGCCGGCAGCGAACATCATCGGCGGTGAACCGGGCAAGGGTTTCAAGACGGCCATGAAGGTGCTCGATCGCGGACGTCTGCATGTGGCGGCGCTCTCTTGCGGCATGGCACAGCGAATTCTCGACGAGTCGGTGGCCTATGCGCGCGAGCGCAAGCAGTTCGGGCAGCGCATCGGTGACTTCCAGCTTGTGCAGGCGATGCTCGCGGACAGTCAGGCCGAACTCTATGCCGGATGGTCGATGGTGCAGGATTGTGCCGAGCGCTACGACGCCAGGCCCGCAGGTAAGCGCGATGCCGATGTCAGCATGCGGGCGTCGTGCGCCAAGCTGTTCTGCACGGAGATGGTCGGCCGCGTGGCCGATCGCGGTGTGCAGGTGCATGGCGGGGCGGGGTACATCAACGAATACAAGGTCGAGCGTTTCTATCGTGACGTGCGTCTGCTGCGTCTGTACGAGGGCACCACGCAGATTCAGCAATTGATCATCGGCCGTGCGCTCCTGCAAGACGATTGACGTCCTGCCGCCGATGGCCTGCCACGGATAAGGCGCTCGGTATCGGGGCATCGGGCATCGGGGCAGTGCGCAGCGGGCAGCGGCTGCGCGGCGGTTGTAATACACTCGCTGGCGTTTGTTGCCCCCGAGAGCCGTCGTGTCCGAACCCGCCCAGTCGCGCCCGCCATCCCCGCCTCCTTCCGGGCCGTCCGGGGCTTCCTCGCGTCCGCCGCTGACGCCGCGCACGGCATCGGAGACGGCATTGCCGCTGCTCGTCGCGTCCACGTTTTTCATGGAGAACCTCGACGCGACGATCATCACCACGTCGCTGCCCGCCATGGCGCGCGACTTCGGCGTCGCCCCGTCGCAGCTCTCCATTGGGTTATCGGCGTATCTGGTCGCGCTCGCGGCGTTCATTCCGGCGAGCGGCTGGCTTGCCGACCGGCTCGGGCCGCGTCGCGTGTTTCCGACGGCCATTGCGCTCTTCACGCTTGCGTCGGTGCTATGTGCGATGAGCACGAGCCTGGACATGTTCACGCTGTGTCGCGTGTTGCAGGGGCTCGCCGGGGCGATGATGGTGCCGGTCGGCCGGCTCATCGTGCTGCGCAACACGCCCAAACCCGCGCTGGTGCGCGCGATCGCCACGATCACCTGGCCGGGCCTTGCCGCGCCGGTGCTCGGCCCGGCGCTGGGCGGCTTCATCTCATCGACGTGGAGCTGGCACTGGATCTTCCTCATCAACGTGCCGCTGGGTGTCGCGGCCTTCGCGGCGGCGCTGTGGCTGGTGAAACCGTCGCCGGGACAACGCAAGCCGTTCGATCTGCCGGGCTTCATCGCGAGTGGCGTCGGCGCCAGTGCGCTGATGTTCGGCGTGGAACTTGCCAGCCGCACGCCGGCTGACTGGCCGCTGGTGATCGGGTGCCTCGCGCTCGGGCTGGTGGCGATGGCGTGGTCGATCCGCCATTTCCTGCGCACACCGCATCCGCTCATCAACCTCGCTGCGCTGCGCGTTCAGACGTTCGCCGTGACGGTCTGGGGCGGCTCGCTTTTTCGCATCGCCATCGGTAGCGCACCGTTTCTCCTGCCGCTGATGTTCCAACTGGCGTTCGGCATGAGCGCCGTGACGTCGGGCCTGCTGATGCTGGCCCTGTTCGCGGGCAATCTCGGCATCAAACCGGCGACCACGCCGATCATGCGTCGCTTCGGTTTCCGTGGCGTGCTGCTGGGCAATGGCGTACTCGTGGCCGTCGGCTTCGCGCTGTGCGCGTTACTCACGGCGACGACCCCGCTATGGCTCATCGCGCTCGTGCTGCTCTTCGCCGGCATCTGCCGTTCGGTGCAGTTCACCACGCTCGCCACGATGGGCTTCGCCGACGTGCCACCGCACGACATGGGCGGTGCCGCGACCTTGTTCTCCGCACTCCAGCAGATGACGTCCGGTCTGGGCATTGCGCTCGGCGCGCTCGTGCTCAAGATGACCGAAGTGGCGGGCGCCACGCCGTTCGGCGCGACCAGCTTCCGGTGGACGTTCGTCGTCATGGCGGGCATCGCACTGCTGGCACTGCTCGATGGCATCCGCCTGCCGGCCGATGCGGGCGCGCACGTGAGCGGGCATACGCCGTCGGCGGCACGCTAAGACGCTCGCGTTGCGCATCATCGTGGTGCGTGCAAGCCGGATGTTGCACGGCCTTGCACTGCTGCGGTGCAGCAAGTCTCGCCAGACTTTCGGACGTTGCCCATAGACATTTCTCATGTACCCCCTTACCTGACAACGCTTTGCCGATGATTGCGACGCGGCTGGCATGCTTGTTGCGTTAGCGTAAGGGCCAGCGGCAAAGGCGTCGCCGGCAACGAATTCAGGTGCGACGTCGGGCGGGATAGCCTGCGACGTACCCACAGGACAACGGCGTCCCTCCGTGCTGCGGCACGGATGGACGCCGTTTTGTTTTTCGGGCGCTGCACGCGTTGCAACAGGAGAAGACAGCATGCGCAAACCTCGTCTGGTCGTCATCGGCAATGGCATGGCGGGCATCCGCACGCTCGAAGAGTTGCTGGAGATCGCGCCGCATCAGTACGACATCACCGTGTTCGGCGCCGAGCCGCACCCGAACTACAACCGCATCCTGCTCTCGCCGGTGCTCGCGGGTGAGCAGGCGTTTGCCGACATCGTGCTCAATCCGCTCGACTGGTATGCACAGCACGGCATCACGTTGCATCTGGGCAAGGAAGTCACGCAGATCGACCGCACGCGCCGTGTGGTGCGCTGCGCCGACGGCACCGAAGCGCCGTACGACCGGCTGCTCATCGCGACCGGCTCCAGCCCGTTCATCCTGCCGGTGCCGGGCAAGGACCTCAACGGTGTTATCAGCTATCGCGACATTCGCGACACCGAGATCATGATCGAGACGGCGCGCGTGAAACGTCACGCGGTCGTGATCGGTGGCGGCCTGCTCGGTCTGGAGGCAGCCAACGGACTCAAGCTGCGCGGCATGGACGTCACCGTCGTGCATCTGGCCGATACGCTGCTGGAGCGTCAGCTCGACAGCACGGCGGGCAAGCTCCTGCAAAAGTCGCTCGAAGCGCGCGGTCTTGCGTTCCGGCTGTCGCATCAGACATCGGCGATTCTCGATGACGGCCATGGCAGCGTGCGCGCTGTGCGGTTCAGCAACGGCGACGAAGTGGCGGCCGATCTCGTTGTGATGGCCGCGGGCATCCGGCCGAACACGACGCTTGCCGAAGCCGCCGGGCTGTACTGCTCGCGCGGCATTGTCGTGTCAGACACGCTGCAAACCTACGATCCGCGCATCTACGCCGTGGGCGAGTGCGTGAGCCATCGCGGCGTGGCCTACGGTCTCGTGGCGCCGCTGTTCGAACAGGCGAAGGTCTGCGCGAACCACCTCGCGCTCATGGGCATCGGCAGTTATCGTGGCTCGGTGCTGTCGACGAAGCTCAAGGTCACGGGCATCGACCTGTTCTCGGCGGGCGACTTTCTTGGAGGGGAGGGCACCGAGGAAATCGTGCTCTCCGATCCGGCGAGCGGCGTCTACAAGAAACTGGTGATCCGCGACGACAAGCTCGTGGGCGCGTGTCTGTATGGCGACACCACCGATGGCGCGTGGTACTTCAAGCTGCTGCGCGAAGGGCGCGCGCTGGGCGAACTGCGCGAGCGCATCATGTTCGGCGAGTCGAGTGTGGGTGACGCCGGCACGCAGGGGCAGAACCGCGCCTCAAGCATGGCCGATACCGACGAAGTCTGCGGATGCAACGGCGTGTGCAAAGGCACCATCGTGCGCGCGATTACCGAGAAGGGCCTGTTCACGCTGGACGAAGTGAAGAAGCACACCAAGGCGGCCAGTTCCTGCGGCTCGTGCGCTGGCTTGTGCGAACAGATCCTGATGAGCACGCTGGGCTCGACCTACGACGCCACGCCAAAGGAGAAGGCCGTGTGCGGCTGCACCGACCTGTCGCATGCCGATGTGCGCCGCGCGGTGCGCGAGCATCACCTGACAACGCACCGCGCCGCCTTCAACGTCCTCGGATGGCGCACGCCCAACGGCTGCGCGACATGCCGTCCGGCACTGAATTACTACATGCTGAGCACGTGGCCGAAAGAGGCGGTCGACGATCCGCAAAGCCGCTTCGTCAACGAGCGCGTGCACGCCAACAT
>NZ_JAELTP010000246.1 GCF_016428915.1 Pandoraea sp. ASV26 | reverse complement strand
CACTCGGTTCGTCGGCAGCGTCAGATGTGTATAAGAGACATGAAAAAACATTTTGCCTGGGTTTTTTGTTTACGAGGTTCGCGATAGAACTGGTTGGTTTACTTGATGTTTGGGATTTCATATATGGGACTTTTTTTTTTTCACGTACCATTTTTATTTCTTCTTCTCCCGTATGAACGGCCGCGCGGCTTAGTAGGACGAAATCTATTTCAATTTTCAGACCAGTGCAACTAAAGGTTGTATATTCAGTGATGCATGTGAGAGAACCAGTGTAATAAACCTTTCGTTCGCGGAGTAGTCTTTTTATATACTATGCGGTACACATGTACACGAGGGGGAGAAAATAGCTAAGCGTAGCTAAAACTCGGCAAATGCAAATGAAACGAAAGCGCATCCAGCGTTCGTCTCAAAATCACAAGACCCTCCTGGGAATCATCGCCCCATTCAATCCTCTTCTCCAATTCATACATCTCCTTGCGCACAACATCATGCGGTAGATCCGTAAACAGCCATCCACGGAGCAGGC
>NZ_JAELTP010000245.1 GCF_016428915.1 Pandoraea sp. ASV26 | reverse complement strand
CACTTTTTTAAATCATAATCCTTAAAACCTGTTAAAAAATTTTGTTTTGTGGGTTTGGTTTTGTTTTTAAGAGAAATCTTTAATTTGTGTTATTTTGTTGAACTTGGTTTTTTGCCCGGGTTTGTATCAATAAACGTTACGGTTTATATTGGTTTATTTTTTTTTTTTTTTTTTTTTTTTTTCAATTAGTCGTAAACGAATATTGTAGATAACGAATAGTACAGCGCTGGCATAATCTTTATCTAGCTACCAGGCATTAGCATACCTAGAAAACTTCTCTCCCAAGGAAGTAGGTAGGTAGGGTTTCGGGCGGAGTTCCGGGCGATCAATTGGCCAGCCTCGGCCCACTATTTTCAACGTCGTTGTTCCTCACCAAACCATCCACGAAACATCAAGGCTTTACTCGTGCGGGCGAGTATCTTTTAGTCGGTTTCTTTTATTGATTCTCTTCTATTTGAAATAATCCATTTCGATCTTGTTGACCCGCTCCTTTCTTCCCCTTTGGGCCAAACATGCTTCCGTCATCGGTTGTCACAATCGACAACTTGTCCACCCACAATGGAACCCCAACGC
>NZ_JAELTP010000244.1 GCF_016428915.1 Pandoraea sp. ASV26 | reverse complement strand
AATGAGATCAGCGTAATAAAGATGGCCGAGTACCGAAGTTACCAGCGTGACAAGCCATATACGAGAGCCACCGTCCCCCGCATTTCAGACGACGTGCATGGTCTCCGGCCGTCTTACGACTGCGTCGTTATTGGCTCCGGCTATGGCGGAGGCGTTGCTGCTTCGAGAATGGCCCGCGCAGGTGAATCTGTCTGTGTCCTAGAGAGAGGTGCAGAACGGTGGCCAGGAGAGTACCCTGTCGGTTTCAAGGCTGTAATGAAGCAGCTAAGCATTGGCGGTGTACGCCCCAACGGCAGGCGTCTTGGAAAGATGCTTAGCAGCAACAATTCTGCAGGCATGTTCCATGTCATGGCCGGGTCCGGACTCAGCGCTTTCGTCTGCCACGGTGAGTTGTTGACATCTAGTCGGCCGCGCATGAACAACCATATCCAAAAGCCGCTGATTAATGTGCAAAAGGCCTTGGCGGAACAAGCTTAGTAAACGCAAACGTATTTCTCGAAGCCGACAAAGCGACGTTGTCCATGGAGCAGTGGCCGCCAGAAATAAGCCAGAACCCGGACTGCTTGGACGAGTGTAGGT
>NZ_JAELTP010000243.1 GCF_016428915.1 Pandoraea sp. ASV26 | reverse complement strand
CACGGTTCGTCGGCAGCGTCAGATGTGTATAAGAGACAGCTTCGTAGACTGCGAAGCGGCTGTTAAAAACCTCGCGCCCGCAGTAATTGATATGGCTTTTCCAACAGGATTCCTGCTAATAGAAATAAGACTCTTTGCAATATCAATGACATCTAGATTGCCAGGGTGTATCGGTATACGTAGATGGGCTCTCGCTTGGAAAACCCTTACCTTGATGTGCGATGAGCTAGTCGTAATGCCTTGCGGAGTGCTCAACACTGTACGTTTGCGTAAGCGAAGAATTGACTTTTCGCGATCGTCATTCAGTATGGTCTACTCCGGTTATTCGGCAGCAGCTGTGCCGCCCGGGACAAAACTTACACATTAAGGTTTGGTATCAGCGGTTCCACATCAGATGGTTAGGGCAACACTACAGGAAAGATCGGCAATACAATCAATGTAAGTCACCGTAAAAGTATCGAACAACTAAAGAAAAGTCTGAAAAGGGAACACAGCTCAGTGACTGGGGTTGGCGTTCCATCTGCCGCAATTGCCTCCTCTAGACCGTGTAGTTGTTGTTGTACCTCGTAGGCAGGCGATAGT
>NZ_JAELTP010000242.1 GCF_016428915.1 Pandoraea sp. ASV26 | reverse complement strand
ATTGTTTACATCAAGCAGGGAAAGCAGAGAAATGGCTTGCTTGTTGCCTAGTGCCTGAAACAGCGCTTGCACGACGTGAGGCTACTTACTGGCTCTGGAGGTGGCCGACGAGGACGTGGCGGCTGCTGCTTGTGACGACTTTAGGTAGTTGATGTGGTGCTTCTTCTTCGTCGGCATCCCATATGAGACTGTTTGCTGTGCGGAAAGCAAACTTGTGTCGCGTCAAGTGTAGCGCGAGCTGCAAGGTGAGGAGGACGGAATGAGGGTTGGAGGCAATGAATGGTGAGGCTTGCCTGCGCAGACGCTCTGCTGGAGAGGCAAATCCCGTATGTACCGGCAGCTCCACTAATAAACCGACGCACTCCAGCCCCCACACCGGCCGCCACGGTTGCCACATCCCGCCTCCGGCCCTACTCCAATGCAACCCCCTGCTTCAAAGGCCGTTCCGACCTCTACCCACACAGAAAACGGCATTTGTTGTTGAATTTATGCCCGAGTCGGAACAGTGGTCGCTGAAAATCGCATAAGGAATCTCCAGACATATTGTTACACTCGAGATCTCGCACTAGATTCGGCTATATCC
>NZ_JAELTP010000241.1 GCF_016428915.1 Pandoraea sp. ASV26 | reverse complement strand
CAGTCTCGAAATCAGTACAAATAGCAAAATCACCGCAATTAACGCCTGCGATTATGCGTTCTGCCACGACTTCAGCCGATGGGTGTTTCGCACGTAGCTCTTCGGCTGTCCCGCACGTAGACTCAATCGCTTTCGTCAGCTCGGGCTTGTTTAACTGCTCTTTAAAGAATGTTTCTGTGACAATAGTGGCGGGAAAGGCACAGTGAATGTTGTACTTGGAAACCAGGTTGGTGTATATGGCAGCTTCTTGCCTCAAGGTGTCCGCAAAGGCACGTTGAGCGACTTTGGCGGCTGAAGGCGACACGACTGACTGATTAGAGAGTATTCTTGGTAGAAAACGCAGTAGGAGCCAGAAAAAAAAAAAACGAGAATCGGGCGCGAATCGAATAACGACGACACAATAAAAGCGACACGCGTCGGAATCTACGCATTTATGAGGCCGGTGATGACTACTAACGAAGGACTTTGCGTGGAGAGAATCAGGTCAGTCTCTTATACACATAAGACTCTGCCGACGAACAGTGTTGTGGGTAGGGATGGGAGGTCGGCGGATGGAGGAGATGCGGGTGGGGGGGGGGGGGGTGGG
>NZ_JAELTP010000240.1 GCF_016428915.1 Pandoraea sp. ASV26 | reverse complement strand
GACTGCAGTCGCTAGCTAGGCACTCGGTCAGGTCGGACTGGAGGCGAGAAATGTTCTGGGGCTTGCAAAGGCACTCGACGTCGTCGGCACTAGAGCAGCCAGTGCTCTGGGCGTTGAGGCTGATGCAACCGGCCTATATGAGGTAGACAAAGTGGTAAGCAAAACTGGTGAATTTCATGATTTGGTGACTTTCATTTCATCCGATGGCGCAACACTCTTGCCATCACCCGTCTGAAAGCTGGCGGTAACTGGCAGACGACTGCGCGAGGCAGAAGAGCAAACTTACAGAGCAAGCCTTGGACTGGGCCGAGGCGAGGCCGGCAGCCGCGAGAGCAACAATGGCAACCTTCATTATGACTATATTGTTCGACGGGAGGGGGGATCTTGTTGTTGTTGTTGTTGTCAAAGAAGAAGGGGAAAATCCTGAAGCAATTATTAACTATTGAGCGAAAGGAGATGCGAGTGAGTGAGAGAGGGCAGGGTCCAAACAGCGGGCAGCGGAGGACAAGGCACCAGGGGGCGGCAGCTCTTTTGTTTTTATTAGCAGAGGCACGCGCCAACGAGAAGCACCAGCAGCAAGGCCTACTA
>NZ_JAELTP010000239.1 GCF_016428915.1 Pandoraea sp. ASV26 | reverse complement strand
GTGGTGTGGTGACATGTTTGCTTTTTCTAGACATGCAGATGGGAGAGTTATTTGTCAAACGACCTTTTTGACTCGGGGGTTCGTTTGTTACAGATATTATTCGACTGCATTTTCTAGTGATTTTTCTGTGATTTTTTTAATGACGGGGAGGAGTTGTTTTTCTCTTCTAATGTGCAACCTGGCTGACGTATCAGTGCGATTAGGGTAAGGGGTGATTACAACTATGTAACTGGTTTAAGAGTGGGCAAGCAGGCTTTTTGCTATAGTGTAGCGACGTACTTTTACACGCTGGTTTCGCGCTGAGATCTAGATGCGTGACACAAACGAGCGTTATGTGTTAAGAGGTATCAGGTTTGTCGTCAATGTGCACGCCTCTTTGGAAGCAGGCTCGGGCATTGCCGCAAATAACAAGAAACAAAGGCCGCCACGCGTGTGTGTGATGAGGCGCTCGTTTGATGCGCTATCTCATCAAAAAGAAAAAAAGAAAACATGAGCTTTTTAACAGTTTCCTTACGTTTACTCATTTAAAAGTAGTATGCGCGGCAATTGCCAAGTGAAGAAGAAGCTGTAGCTCACGCAACACAAGGC
>NZ_JAELTP010000238.1 GCF_016428915.1 Pandoraea sp. ASV26 | reverse complement strand
ATATAACTCGTTCAATCCACGTCCGTTGCGGAACTTGCCAACCGCTTTATACTAAACCCTCTTCTCCTTCTTTCGCCTTTTCCCTTCCATTTTTCTTCTCGTCTTTCTTGTCCTCTTCTCAAGCCGGTAGAGTTGCTATGATAAGAGGGTCTGACCAACGGGCAAGAGAAACAGCCTAGAACAACAGACGCAAAACAAAACAAAACTGAGACAACGAAAAGAAACGGTCTGCTGAAAACAGAAACATGTATTCGTCCCAGAGTAATACAGGCCACTTCTCCAAACGACAAAGGGGCCTCAAAGCGGTTACCATGTCGCAGCAGCTTCTATGGGCATCTCCTCTGTTCGAAGCGGAAACTAAAGTGCAGAAATATTTCAACCGAAAATAACACTGTCGCAAAAACGCGACAAAGCAAGAACATAAAAAGTCGATGAACAAAGGAAAAGCAACAAAAACAAGAGGTATCGCTTCCGTCCAGCTGCGTACTTGCTGAAAAGCATTCAAGCTGTCTCTTATACACATCTGACGCTGCCGACGAACCGGGGGGTGGGGGGGGGGGGGGGGGGGGGGGGGGGGGGGGGGGGGGGG
>NZ_JAELTP010000237.1 GCF_016428915.1 Pandoraea sp. ASV26 | reverse complement strand
GGAAATGGAGGGCGCTTGTGGCGGATCATGCGCCTGCTCAACCTGCCACGTTATTGTAGCAGACGAAAACCTGTACGATCTGATGCCAGAGCCTGAAGACGACGAAAACGATATGTTGGACCTTGCCTTTGGCCTCACCGAGACGAGCCGGTTGGGATGCCAGGTCAAGATGACCAAGGAGCTCGACGGGCTCGTGGTTAAGCTGCCGACAATGACGAGAAATCTGCAAGCTAGCGACTTTCAATAATGGAGAAAATCTAATTGGACCCGTGGCTGGCTATAAGCTCAAAACAGTTAACGATATAAACCCCAACTTTGTACAATACATACGGATAGATGGATCATATTCTAAAAAGAAAACGGATTTCCTTTACATCTTGACGGTTTTCAGAAAAGAGATGTACCAAGAAGCAGTTCTCATCTTCACAAATCACTGTAACAAGAATCACAGGAAAAAAAATTCTCAAATGTTCCAATACTCAAATACGCTTCGAACAGAGAACCCAAAAATGTACATGCCCAAACAGAAAAATGTTAAAAAGAGTGCTCAACCATAACTTTACGCCTCCTCCAATCCACCTCTTTTCAGC
>NZ_JAELTP010000023.1 GCF_016428915.1 Pandoraea sp. ASV26 | reverse complement strand
TCCAGAATCTACGATCTTAGATGTGGGAAAGGTAAGCCGCCTCCGTCAACGTTGCCGAAGGCGGGGGACGTTTTTCATCCGAAAAGGACGAGGCGCTCAGCGGATTCATCCCGCACAGCATTTGATCGGTCACGCCAGATATCGGCGGGTAAATAATGGCTTGGCGCTCAGATCTCACTGAGTGGCCGGTTCTCGGCACGACGGGTCTCTGGGTCTGAAAGGCTGCTCGTATGAAGACTACCCACAACGTGGGCTCTAGGGTCGGCAGCCTTGCTCAGCCTCCATCAATCGTCAGCTTGCGGCGTGATTACTTTCAGTGGCCGCCAGGACAACCTGGCTGTGCGAGAAGCCGCCATCGTGGCGCCGGGTTTCCACGTGCTGATGGTCGCGATGGCCATGCTCTCGATAATGCTCACTGTGCCCAAGGAAGCGAAGGCGCAAGCCTGACGCCTCAATTGTCATTTCAATCGACGACTATTCTGCCAAGTACGTTTTCAGCCGGACACGCTTCAAACTTGCTTCGTCACTTCTGGAGTTGTCATGAACGCCCTCACCCAAGCCCTCGGGTCTGCCGAACCCGCACTGATGGTCGAACTCGAAGCGCTCTACAAAGACCTTCACCAGCATCCCGAGCTGTCCATGCAGGAAGTCCGCACAGCGAAGATCGTCGCCGACGCGATGCAGGGCCTCGGCTACGAGGTGACGCGCAACGTCGGCGTGACCGGCGTGGTCTGCGTGATGCGGAACGGCGCCGGTCCGACCGTGATGCTGCGCGCGGACATGGACGCGCTGCCGATGACCGAGAACACCGGATTACCCTATGCGAGCACCGTGACGGCGCGCGACGAGGACGGTGCCGAGGTCGGCGTTGCGCACTCGTGCGGCCACGACATGCACGTTACCTGGATGATCGGCGCCGCGCGCATCCTGGCCATGCATCGCAGCGCCTGGCGGGGCACACTGATGATCGTGTTCCAGCCCGGCGAGGAAACAGCCCAGGGCGCGAACGCCATGGTGCGCGACTGGGGCGAAGGCCGCCTCCCGAAGCCCGACATCATCCTCGGCCAGCATGTAATGGTCGGTGCGGCAGGCACCGTGAGCTATCGGCCGGGCGTGACGCTGTCGGCCGGAGACAGCCTGAAGATCGAGCTCTTCGGGCGCGGCTCGCATGGCTCACAGCCACAGACCTCGATCGATCCGGTCATCATGGCCGCCGCCACCACGATGCGCTTGCAGACCATCGTTTCGAGGGAGATTGCGCCCTCCGAGCCAGCGGTACTCACGATCGGCTCGCTGCAAGCTGGCACCAAGGAAAACATCATTCCCGACGATGCCACCATCAAGCTGAACATGCGCACCTTCAGCGAAGACACGCGCGAATACATGCTAAAGTCGATCCGCCGCATTTGCTGTGCCGAATGCGAGGCGTCCGGTGCCGAGCGCCCACCCGAGTTCACCACCATCAACAGCTACCCGCTGACGGAAAACGACGTAGTCGCCACACAAAAGGTGGCAAGGGCATTCCAACAGCAGTTTGGCGAACGCGCCTTGCTGGCACCCACACCAGCATCGGCCAGTGAAGACTTCAGCGTCTTCGGCCGCACATGGGGTGTGCCCTATGTGTTCTGGTTTGTCGGCGGCACCGACCCGGCGGTGTACGCCAAAGCCCATCAGGAAAAGACCGTCAACAAGATTCCCAGCAATCACTCGCCGAAGTTCGCGCCGCAGATCCACCCGACGCTCGAGACCGGCTTGCAGGCCATGCTGAGCGCCGCTGCCGAGTGGCTGTGCGACCCGGCGCCGCAGCCTGAAAAGAACACATGAACGTCCACGAATTGGCGCTTGCCAGCCTGAACGACCACCGCCTGTTCACCACTCTCGATTTGGCGGGCACGTTCGCCTTTGCCATCAGCGGCGCCGTCGCTGCCAGAGACCGCGGCCTCGACTGGTTTGGCGTTGCGGTCATAGCATTCACGGTCGCGTGTGGCGGGGGCTTGCTGCGCGATCTATGTATCGGTGCGGTGCCACCGGCCGGGCTAACCGACTGGCGCTATCTCGCCGTGGCCATGGCGGCAGCGTTGATGGCAATGGCCGCCAACACGCTGGTCGTGCGCCTGGCGCACCCGGTAATTCTTTTCGACTCTATTGGTCTGGGTCTGTTTGCCGTGACGGGCGCGCAGAAGGCCATGATTTTTGGCCATAACGCGGAGGTGGCGGTACTACTGGGCGTAGTCACTGCGGTGGGCGGTGGCGTGGCGCGTGACATCCTCCTCAATCGGGTGCCGGTGATTCTTCAGCGTGAGATTTATGCGTCGGCTGCACTGATCGGCGCCTGCATAGAGGTCGCTGGCGAGCGACTGGGATGGTTGTCAAGCGGTCGGACCTGGGTTGCTTTGGCGGCGTGCTTTGCGCTTCGTTACCTATCGCTGCGCTACAAGTGGAACCTACCACGCGCTTCCGGACACGCCGACACGGGCTCCGACTAAGGCCTGCTGGACAGCGGGGGGCAGCCGCTGGAATTTAACATCCACAAAGCTGCCGCTCGCGAGTACCTGCAATCGCTGCACCACTGACACTGACCGTCAAAGCACGACTGGCGCTCATGGGACGGACGCCGTCCGTCGCGACCGGCGGCCACCGACCCGGACGAGACAATCATCGACGCCCAAAGCGGCCATTCCAACTCGGACTCGCCGCCTTATATCGCATGCGGTTATCCGAGCGCGCGGTAGCCTTGATCCTGCAATCGCTGACGCACCCATACGCTCCCGCGGTGGGCGCAGTAGGCATTCTTCAAAATGAACAATATCAAGGCTGCAACCAAAAAGGCCGGGCGATCGCCCAAACAGAGGAGGCCGACCGCAGCGTCGGCGGCGGCCATCCGCCCCCCTTGGACAGTGAGTCCTTCGGAGTATGCCCACAATGTGCCGAATACCAGGGCGGACCAATTGAAACCGTGCTTAACCCGCCGTTCTGGCATGGTGGGGTGGATCATTAAGGACGATGACATCGTGAATGGAGAGTTGAAACCGCGATATATCGGTTATCGTCCCGAAAGCAACGTTCTTTAGACGCCCGGAAAGGACGCGCCTAAATTAGGTTGATCACGGTCCGGACCTCTCTCTCGACCGACCGCTCACGCCCACCGCGCCCTCCCCCGGTTAACCAAGCTTTTTGAACTGGAGATTTCCAGCGTCACGATGCGCAAGCCGAAACTCGCGCTGAGTCAGATCGCCTAGCGAGCTATTAAGGCCACCCACCGGAGCCCGATAACGCCCGTAAAGTGCAATTCCGAGATCCGTCTAACGTGACTGGCGCATCTCGACCTGTGAGAGACGGTCATACAACGCCATGTCAGTGCGGGACGCACTAAGGTCAGACGCGGCCATCGGTCAATCAAGGGGGCGGATGCACTCCAGTGCGAACCGCACGTTGTAGACCACGAAGCGGTTCTCTGGCGTGATCACGAGCCCGGTAATATTCTCTCGCTGAAAGGTGTCCATGCGCGCATCATCGTCGATGCCTAGGGTGACGCTCAGAGCCCCGTCCTCCTCGCTTATGACCTTGTGATCATAGATCACTTCCGATCCGAGATAGGTAATCTTGCCACCATTCACCACCAGTTCTGAAAGCGGATCATCAATCACCGTCCAGCACCCCTGCATTTGGGGCGGTAACGGCTCATCACGTCCAAATCGATTCATACTTATCCCTCGTCATCGAGTGCTATGAAAGGAATTATCGACGATCCGGGAGGGCCCGTCGAACGGACGAATTTGGCCGACTACAGACGGTTCCCGCGTTTCACTCCATCGGCGTGTCATTCCGTCAGACAGGCGCAGGCCGGGCTTGTCGCCGCCGAAAGAAGCCGATAACGAGCTCACGCAACGGTATCGGCCCCGTATGAATCGAGCGAGCCGGTCCAGGCGAGCAATCACTACGTCGGGAATAGTTCTGTCAAAGCGGCCCGTGATGGGTCCGCATACACGTTGAATTCG
This sequence comes from Pandoraea sp. ASV26, assembly GCF_016428915.1. GTDB lineage: Bacteria > Pseudomonadota > Gammaproteobacteria > Burkholderiales > Burkholderiaceae > Pandoraea. Next base: position 56,034 of record NZ_JAELTP010000023.1, on the reverse strand, counting down.
AGCGGATACGGAGGATGCCCCTCCAGCGACGCGTTAAATGCACTCATAAAGGCGTTAGCGTAGGTTCTGGACATCCAAATTAATTGTGTATTCCGAAATATTCGCAAAATTCGACATTCGTGTTGCAACGGCAACCGGCGAATACCCGTTCAAGATTACTGCGCCCTTCGGCTTTTCGTGGGTCTGTACACGGCTGACGGTGCATTCCACAGCGCAACTTACGCAGACCTGGGCTGTGTCGATGACGAGGTCGTCAACATCCCATCGATCGCAATGGCGTTCAATTTCACGCCGCCACGGGGAAAGCGTGTGGCCGAGAATGTGTGCTTGTTGCGCTTCCACTCGCTGCCGGTGCAAATTCCGGTGCAATTCCGGTGCACTGACCAGCAAAAATGGCTTCTTTTGACTACGTTATGGCGCCGCGTCGGGAAGCGAAGACATCACCAAAACCCTTGAAAAAATAAGGTTTTTAGCGAATTAATTGAGTGGGCAAAAAGCCTTAGTGGTACCGGGGACCGGAACCTCATAACCAATTAGATCAACAACATCCCGCCAATAGGTGCACGTTTGGTGCACCGATGCGAGAGTTTTCGCCGAGGGAAATTAGTCGTCGTGGATGGACGATTCCGACCCGGGGCGGTCTTTCATCTTTCCCCGCGGCGGACATTCAGGAAGCCTTCACTTATCTGTCAAGTGCAGGCGGTCGCCCCCCTCGCGCCGTGCGCACGCTGTCGTAGGTGTTGTCAGGACCTATCACTTGACCGCTAAAGCGCTCGAACCAAGCGAATGGGGCAATGCGCGAATCTGGAGGGGCCTCACAGAATTTCCAGAACTCGCCATTCGGTGCGACAAAAATAAGTGAAGAAGCGGTTGAGTCTGGATCGCGTCCGTTTGTTTGCTCTAGGTAACAGCGAGCCAACCATCGCACTCTGTCGGGTGCATCCACGCGCAATTCGCTGGAAGTGGGTGGTTGTTGCTTCTGATCTCTTGCGCGCTGCTCCAGGATATGTGGGGGTGGAACGCCGTGCAGGACAAGTGCGTAAAAGCCCGCCCAATTGCTGGGCTCTGGCCATTCGCGCTGATATGCCTCCTGCTCCTCAGCCGATATGACTTGGAACCACTTGACCCACTGATTCCAATAAACTTCTCCGTGCCCCATTCTCCAACCAATGCTACCCCACGGGATGAGTGGAAACGCTGCCCATACTGGCTTTCTCGACATATCCATGTCCGAAAGAATTGTGAGGTCAATATTCTCAGTTTGCCACCGGCCGATGCGACGCTACGACGAAATCTCGTCATTCAATACTTGCCAATTGAACGGCCGATCTACATTTCGGCGTCGTGGACCTCACGCCCGAGAGCGATACTCAACTTGGCGCACAAAACGGTAAGCCACCTAATCAATATTGGCGTTTCGAGTTCGCCGCAGAACTGGATAACACATGGCTCAACTGAGGCCCAAATGAATCTAGCGTCGCCCTCTCGCCCATACCAAGCCGGCCCGTGCTCATCCTCTATCCAACCGTCCATCGACCTGTAGACGGCCCCAACTTTGGCCCACTGCTGCTGCGAAATATCGTATCGAACGTTAAGGGTGATTTCCTGTCTCATGCCCCCCCTCAATGTGTGCGTTTGAACGTGGGGATTGTCAACGATTTACGCCAGTACGTCGAATGTTCCAAGCTGGCCGACTTCAGCCGCTAGCGAGAGTCGACGACCCACAAGAGACTCGCGCCCACAAGCAAAGCGGCCTTTTAAACAGTTCCGCCGGTCGCTTTGTTAACGAAATGCCTGCCGGATTCCCAGTGCGATCATGAGCCCTCCACACGAGAGGTCAATCCATGCCTTCGCGCAGCGATACGCCGTCGCAATCGTCGCGTGCGATAGCACTAGCGCTACGGCGCCGTACCAGCACGTCGCTGAAACACCGACAGTCACCAGCATCGCGAAGAACGTCTGCGTGGAAACGTGGGCGGGCACCGCCGAGGAGAACACCGCCGCATAAAATGCGATGGACTTCGGGTTCGCGATATTTGTCGCGACACCTTGCAGGAACGCGCCGCGAAATCGAGGCATCGTCGGTGGGTGACGTGCTTCCGAGGGGGTTGCCCGCGCCGACACAACGAGCCGCAGTCCGAACCAGATCAGATAGGCCGCGCCAACAAGTCTGACGCCGACAGCGAGCCACGGGAACATCGCGAACACCACGCCGATACCAAGGATGGCGCATGTCGCCCAGAACAGATTCACCGTCACGATTCCGGCGACAAGCGCGAGCGCATCGGTGCGTTTGCCGGTTACCGCCTTATGCGTGATTGCGACGAAGTTGGGCCCGGGTATGACCGCGCTAGCTGCATAGACGGAAAAGACTGTCGCAATGACAGACCAATCAACCATTTGTAGCCTCAGTGGTTTGTGTTTGTACAAAACGCGGTGCTGCTTCCTCAGCCCGTATTCTGCGTCAATTCACAACTGGCCGCTCTTGGCCGGCAACAGCCGGAAGTGAGCGGCGCCTGCCGACCCAGATCTGTCGGTCGACGTGCGCAAGAGGAGGCTATGTTGACCTCGGGGACGTCAACGTTCAGATCCACGTCTGGCTGCTCACACATACCTACAATTAGCCGGTGTAGATACTGGCTCCAGAAAGTTGGACGCTACCTCCAACTACGATCAGAAGCGATATGCCGGTTGCATAAATATGTTCCGGGGTGACCTTTCCACTCCGGGCCGCGAATGTTCCAACAGCAAGCGCGAAGCCTACGATTGCGCCAACGAAACACCCGCCGAGTAGATACCCAGGCGCGAAGCCGGATAGAGCATATCCGATGACAGTTCCGAACATCGTTCCAGCTATCAGTAGGCGAAGAAATGTGTTTCTTGAAAGCCGTCGCCAGACAACATACCGTCGGGTTAGGAATATTGAAAGCGGCCAGTATAGAACGGCGGTCAGTGCAGTAAAGATCAGTGTCACGCTCAAGGGCGCCGGAGTGTGGAAGGGTTGATACCACCGACCAAGAATACATGCACCGCCCCATACAGCCACACTGGAAAGTGGCGCTATCGCGAAGACGGCGCGCTCTTCTGCCGATAAAGCTTTCCCTTCTACACTCGACATGACGTTTTCACCGTACCTTTTGGGCGGATTTTCGTCGATCCAAGCATGGCTGTCCACTGACAGCTCCTGGCCGAGAATCGTCGTTGGATCCCCCGTATCAAGTGCTACCTTCGACCGAGTACTGATCAATCGTCGGAGTCGGCGACTAGCCGGCCGTTGAGCGCATTAATCGCCAACCCGAATCTTCATGTCGCGCTTTTGAGACTTTAGGTTTTGCGCCAGCGCGGGCAGTGCCCTGTGCGTGCCAATCGGGTTAAGAGTGGCATGGCCGACATAACACCACGGGGATCTGACGTGGTTGCGAGGATCGCCAGCAACGCTTCTTCAGCGTCTGCATAGCGCTGTCCTTCCACTCGCTGCCGGTGCAAATTCCGATGCACTGAGAAACAAAAATAGCTTTCGTGGACTGCGTTTGACTACGCTATTGCACCGTTTCTGGAACGGAACATCCAACACAAGCCCCTGAAATAATAGGGATTACTGTGTTTGGCTTGATGTGGCTCGAAGCCTTAGTGGTACCGGGGACCGGACTTGAACCGGCAAGCCCGAAGGCGGCGGATTTTAAGTCCGCTATGTTTACCAATTTCATCACCCCGGCAAGGGCACGCATTCTAACATCCCCCACCGGAATACGTCAGTTGGGTATCATGGGAGCCATGCACGCTCTGCGCGCGCCATCGGAGATCGATCCATGCTGGAGAATCTCGACCGCATCGCCCTGGCGCTCGACGCCATCGAAGCCGCTGCCCGCGACGTTGCCCTCCAATCTCCCCAGAACGCGCAAGCCCTCTACACCGCGCTCATGGAAATTCGCAACGCCATCGCGCTCGTCGCCCAGGAAGTCGTACGGCTAGAGCACGAACTCCGCGGCCCCGCCAGCAACGGGTAGTCGTGACGCCCCTTGCGGCGCACCCAGTAAAACACGCTGACTCGTCCGCCCGCCGCACACAGTCGTCGTGATCCTCCAATGCACGCATAATGTGCATGACACCGATTCCGCAGATTATTCCACCGACTCCCCGTCCCGCTCGTCGCCATGTCCGCCGATCCTGATCGTCACGCCAATTCGACGTCTCACGTTCCCGACGCCACCAACACTTCCCCAGACACCACGCCTCCAATGCCCCGGCCCACCTGCCGGGAACTGGCCGTGGCCTTCGGCACCGTCGGCGCGACGGGCTTCGGCGGCGTGCTGCCATGGGCACGTCGCATGGTGGTCGATCAACGCCGCTGGCTCAACGACCGGGAATTCGCCGAACTGCTGCCGCTCGCCCAACTGCTGCCCGGGCCAAACGTCGCCAACATCGCCACCATACTAGGACGCCGGTTTCGCGGACCGCGCGGCGCTTTCGCCGCCGTCGCCGGTCTCTACTTCTGCCCGACCATCGTCATCATCCTGATCGGCTTCGCCTACGCGCGATGGGGGCAAACGCCCCTCGTCCAGCACCTGCTCTCCGGCCTCATGCCCGCCGCCACGGGGCTGGTGATCGCCACGTCGCTGCGCTTGCTCGGCGCACTGGAGCGGCACTGGAGCACCCTGACCTTCGCCGCTGCCACCTTCATCGGCAGCTTCGTGCTCGGCCTGCCCCTGCTGATCGTGCTCGGCGTGCTCGGCCCCTGCGCGATCGTCGCCGCTTACCGATCCGCTCGTCTGCAACGCCCCGCCCCATGAACACGCTCATCGATCTGTTCCTGCACGGCTCGCTCTGGTCGCTGCTGGCCGTTGGCGGCACCAACGTCACGCTCGCGGATATTCACCGCTACGCCGTCGAAACCCGCCACTGGATCACCGACGCCCAGTTCGTCACCTTCTTCTCGCTCGCTCAGGCCGCCCCCGGCCCCAACGGCATGGCCGTCACGTTGATCGGTCTGCAAGCCGCCGGACTGCCCGGCGCGTTGACCGCCACGCTCGCCAAATGCGCGCCAAGCTCGCTGCTCGCCTACCTTGTCGGCGGATGGGTCGACCGCCACGAACGCTCCCCCTGGGTGCGCGCCGTCCGGGCGGGCCTCGCGCCGATCACCGTCGGGCTGCTCGCGGCCAGCAGCGCCCTGATCGCGCGCGAAGTCGATACCAACCTCGCACGCGGGCTCGTCACGCTCGCCGCCGTCATCGTCACCCTGCGCACGCGCTGGAACCCGCTGTGGCTCATCGCCGCCGGCAGCCTGCTCGGACTCACCGGCTGGCTGATGTAGGCGTTTGGTTACGTCTGGTCCCGTCGGCTCACGTCGGCCCCGGCTTGGGCAGGCTTGGGCAGGTTCGCGCCCGTTTTACCCCTCATCCCGGCCTCCCGGCCGCCAGGCCACGGTTACGAACCTTCACAGACGGAGGCGGGCAACGGGTCTACAATAGGCAGCACGTTTCACAACGCGGTGTGTCCCATGACCCTGCCCTGTTGTACGTCGCAAGCCGAGGCGCCCTCCGGCACCTCTGAGAACACCAACCGCTCTCGCACGGCACGCGACGGCCCGTCGGCTCACGTACCGACGTCGCAGGATCCGCTGCACGTGCGCTACGATGCCGTACGCGCGGCGTCGGTCGCTTTCGCCCAGGGCCTGTCCGACGCCGACGCCACCGTCCAGTCGATGCCCGACGCGAGCCCCATCAAGTGGCATCTCGCCCACACCACCTGGTTCTTCGAGACCTTTCTGCTCGGCGAGTCCGGCGCCCTGTCCGGCAGACGCTACCGCCCCTACGATCCGCGCTTCGCCTATCTCTTCAATTCGTATTACGAAGCCGCCGGTCCGCGTCACCCGCGCCCGCAACGCGGCCTGCTCACACGGCCCACGCTCGACGATGTGCTGCGCTATCGCCAGCACGTCGACGCCGCCATGCACGACCTGCTGCTGCACGCCGATCTGCCGCCCGACGTGAGCGCCCTCATCACGCTCGGCCTGCATCACGAAGAACAGCATCAGGAGTTGATGCATACCGATCTGCTGCATCTCTTCGCGCAAAATCCGTTGCGCCCTGCGCACCGCCATGCGCCGCCCGCCAAGGAAGTCGCTGCACCGCTGCATTGGATTGCGCACGACGGCGGCCAGCATCGCATCGGGCACGCAGGGCAATCCAGCGGGCACTTTGCCTTTGACTGCGAAACACCGGCGCACGACGTGTTGCTGCGCCCCTTTGCCATCGCCTCGCGTGTGGTGACGAACGGCGAGTGGCGCGCGTTCATCGAAGACGGCGGCTATCGCATGGCGGGGCTCTGGCTGTCCGACGGCTGGGCGACCGTGCAACGCGAAGGCTGGGGACACCCGATGTACTGGGAATTGCATCAAGGCGAATGGCAGTCCATGACGCTCGCCGGCCTGCAACCGATCGACGACGACGCGCCCGTGCGGCACGTCAGCTACTTCGAAGCCGACGCCTTCGCTCGCTGGGCGGGCAAGCGTCTGCCGACAGAACAAGAGTGGGAGGTGTCGGCAACTGCGACTGCGAGTGCGGCTGCCAGCGCCACCTCACCAACGCAGCCAGCGATGGCGCAATGCTTTGGCCCGGTCTGGCAATGGACAGCAAGCCCGTACGTTGCCTACCCGGGATTCCGCACGGCTGCGGGGGCCGTCGGCGAATATAACGGCAAGTTCATGTGCGGACAGTTCGTGCTGCGCGGCGGGTCGCTCGCCACGCCGCCCGGACATGCACGTGCCACGTATCGCAACTTCTTCTACCCGCATCAGCGCTGGCAATTCTGCGGCCTGAGGCTCGCGGAGGACCGCTGATGTCGCAAGCCCCTCAAGCCACGGCGTTCGTTTGTCCGTCACTGCCGGAAAACGCTTTCGCCACCGATGTCCTCGCCGGCCTCGGCCACACCCCGAAGTCGCTGCCCAGCGTCTGGCTCTACGATCAGCGCGGCAGCGAACTCTTCGAGGAGATCACCGGCCTCGACGAGTATTACCAGACACGCACCGAAACGGCGCTGCTCGGCGAATGCGCCGCAGCCATTGCCGATGTCATCGGGCCCGACGCCGTCGTCGTCGAATTCGGCAGCGGCTCGAGCCGCAAGACACCACTATTGCTCGACGCCCTCGTCACGCCACGCGCCTACGTCCCCGTCGACATTGCCGACGACTTCCTCAACAACGCCGTCGCCGCGCTCGCCCGCCGCTGCCCCGGCATTCCGATGTTGCCGGTGCGGGCCGACTTCACCCGGCCCTTCCGCCTGCCGCCGCAGTTGCTGAGCACGCAAGGGCCGCGCCTGGGCTTCTTTCCGGGCTCGACGATCGGCAACTTTGCGCCCGGACAGGCCGCCGCGTTTCTCGCGCACGTTGGCAAGATGCTCGGCCCGCGTCGCCGGATGGTCGTCGGGGTGGATGCATGCAAAGACCCCGCCGTGTTGTTGCCCGCCTACGATGACGCCCGCGGCGTGACCGCGCAGTTCAATCTGAACGTGCTCGTGCGTATCAACCGCGAACTCGACGGCGATCTGCCGCTCGACGCCTTCCGCCACGAAGCCCGCTTCAACGCGGCAGCCAGCCGTATCGAGATGCATCTGGTCGCGCAACGCCCGTTTCAGGCGAGCGTGCTGGGCCATCGCTTCACGTTCATGACCGGCGAGTCCATCCACACCGAAAATTCCTACAAGTACGGTCAGACGGAATTCCGTGCCCTGGCAAGTTCGGCAGGATGGGATGTCGAGCGTGTCTGGCTCGACGCGCGTTCGCGCTTCGCCGTCTATCTGCTGCGCCCCGCCGCCGGGGGCTGACTTCGCCACCTCGCCCGGCACGTGGATGACATTGGCAATGCGCGACGTCATCCACGTGCGGCACACATCCCTTCGGCCCGCGCGCTTCAAGCACCTATCGCACCTACCGGCACCTACCGGCACCTACCGGCACCTCCCGCGCCGCCACGCCGCCACGCGGGCGATCCAGCGTGAGGGGCGGATTTTCTGACGGGTATGGCTAAAGTTCCGACGTCGTTGTGCCGTTGATGCATCCAGACGCCTGCCGTGCGCCCCGCGAAATGTGAATTCCGCGAGAAACAGCGGCAATGCGGTGACTCGCTGGCAACGCATACGCTAGAATCGCCGCCATATTCGCCAGGGGATCAGACACACCGGGACGCCGGCACGTGTTCCCTCATGGCCATCTTCACAGCGCGCGGCCACGACCGCAGCGCACCGTTGACACGACGTATCGCTGCACATGACTTCACGCGCAATGGGGATGCACGTGGCACGAGCTTCCGCGGTAGCGCCTGCGGCTCGCTGCACTCACACAGACGCTCGACCAGCGGGCGGGCGCTCGCACGCGCCATGGCGTTGCGCCATCGTCGCCACGCCCCGGAGCCTGCCACGATGAGCCGCATTTCGCTGACCCTCTCCGACACCGCGCTGGCCGATCTGAAAAAGGACTTCGACGCTTTCGTGCGCATCTCTGCCGCCGTCGACCGTCACTTCACGCCGCCGCCCTTCGACGACTTCCTGCGCGCCCGTCTGCTCGACAGCACCGTCCCGCTCACCGAAGCCGCCGTCGCCCAATTGCTCGCAGGCGGTCATTACGCATGGGCCAAGCGCACGTTCGACAAGCAGTTCCCGGATGTGGTCTCGATCATCCTGAATCAGGCGCGTCAGCACGGGTTCTATTTCGTCTCCCGCCCCGAATGGACGCGCGAGGACATGGCGCGTCAGGCAAGCCGCTGGGCCGAAGGCATTGTGCGCGAAGCGAAGGGCGAAGAACGTATCGTGGAATCGCTCGCCGGGCAGATCGTCAGCTCGGCGCAAGACCTGCGCACACTGGAAGCGACGTTGCAGACGCCAGCGTGGCGCACCGCTTCGGTGCTGCGCGAGCGTGTGTTCGAGGCCAAGCGCGGCGTGGAGACGGCGCGCTCGCTGCAAGCGCGCGAACGTCTTGGCGAATTGCGTGCACTGCTCGATCTGGCCGTGATCTACGGTTCGGTCGGTGCGCAGGAAGCCGAACAGATTCTGGACTACCTGCGCGTGTTGCGTCCCGAGTTGTTCAACGACGATCCGAGCGTCTTCGAGCGCCTCGCCGCTTGGCTGCGCCGTTTGCTCACGCCGACCATGCCTCGCCCCGCAGCCGCACCGGAAGCGCCGCCGCCGATTGCCGCCGTCGACCCGTCACATCAAAACGCCGACACCCTGCAATCTCCCCTCACCCGCTGACACACCGATGCAATGATGCATCGACGGCCGGCCGATGCCGATGCCGTCGCCCCTTGGCGTCGCCTGACGCCTCACTCACCGGTTGAAGATCAACGCGACGCCCGCACTCGCGACCAGCGCGCCCCACCACGCGCCTGCGGCCGGACGCTGGCGCGTGCGAAGCCACAACAGCGGCAGCACCATGACCGGCGTGGTCGCCGAGAGCGTGGCAATGACACCGGTGTTGCCGTGTCCCATGCCGTACAGCAGCAGCGTCATGCCGACCGCCACACCGACGAAACCCGAGGCCGCCGTGAGCGTCAGGGTGCTCGGCGTGAAGGCGGAGAAGATGGCGCGTCCGCGTCGCGCGGCGACAATCGTGAGTCCCAGCGCCGAGACCCCCACCCGCACCGCCGACGCCCCCACAGGGTCTACCCCCGCAGCCATGACCGGCTTGGCGATGAGCGTGCCGATGGAGTGACACAGCGCCGCCGTCAGGCCAATCGCGACACCTGCGCGCACGTCGCCACGCACGGACTCCCAGTGATGCGCGTCCTCCCGACGTCCGCCGAAAGCGATGGCCAGCGCCACCCCGGCCGTCACCAGCGCCACGCCAGCCATCGCGCGCCAACCGAGCGCCTCGCCGAGCCAGAAGTAGCCGAGCACGGCGGTCATCGGGGCATTCGTCGCGAAGATGATGGAGTTACGTCGCGGCCCGAGACGACCGAGCGAGGTATAGAGAATCGTGTCGCCCACGAGAATGCCGATCAGCCCCGACGCCGTGAGCCGCAACCACTGCTCCAGCGTAAGCGACGGCCAACCGCGCAGCACCGCCAGCGCGATGAGCAGCATCGCGAAGACCAGCAACATGCGCACGTAGTTGAAGGGGAAGGAGCCCGCCTGGCGCACAGGCGTGATGGCGATCATGCCACTACAGGCCCAGCAAAGGGCGGCGCCGAGCGCGGCGAGGTAAGCGAGTTGGGTTGTCATGGTCAGGGGGCGGACGGCGCGGAGTCGCAACCGCCCCCGCCGTTGGGACGCCATTATACGAGTCACATGCCCCATTCGGGGGCATGGCCCGGGCGCTGACCTCAGATATCTTCGTCGAGACGATGCAACGCGTCGAACATGTCGCGGTAGGCGGCCGCCACCCCGTAAGCGCCGCGCAACATGCGCAAGCGCGCCGCCACGTCGGGCTCGCCCGCTTCCTCCACCCATTGCGCGAGCAGCGCGGTGCCACCGCAGACGCTCGCATCGTGCCGCGCGTGGGCACACACGGCCGCAAACCCCTCGGCAGCCGACGGATACCGCTTCGCCAATGCGTCGAATTGCGCCTCGATCTCGCTGGCCGCGCGCACCGTCGCCGGCGCCTGACTCAGCGCGCAACAGCCGACATAGGTCGGCATGTCGCCCGCCGCGTCGATGATGAAGTCGATGAGCGCGTGGGTCGCGTCGAACGCACCGCTGTCGAGGAACGTGCGGGCCGTCGGGCCGCAGCGCAGGAGTCCGGCGGCGAGCATCGTGGCCTGTCCGCGCTGCTCGCGATACTGACGCAACAGCAACGGCCGCAGCGCCGAATCGGTGCAACGCTCGACGGCGATGCGATTGTGGACGTCCGCCCCGGCCGCGCGGTGGTAGTGCTGTGCGAGAAATGCCAGCACCTGAATGTCGCTGGACTCGCCCGCCAGAAAGCGGGGCCAGAACGGCGCCGCGAAAATACCGCGGACCCAGTCGTCGCATATCCGCCCGAACGCGGGGACGATATCGTCACGCGTTGCCGGCAGCACATGCGCCAGCGCCTCGTCGACCAGCGTGGCGAGCCACGTGCCCGGCGCCGGGGCTTCGGCAAGCAACAGGCCATGGCGCAAACGATCGAGCCAGACGGCAATATCGGCAGGCGCGCCGTGCAAGGTGCACGACACTTCGTGCGACGAGACGGTGACCGCCTGCGCCTCACTCGTCCATCGCGCGTGCGGCGACACCATGACCCATACCGCGCTGGACGAAGCGTCCTGCGTGCGTTGCGAGACGGCGGCAGATGCGGCGCAAGCCGCCGATGACACGATCGAGGCGCTCATCGGACGATCGCCCCGAGCAACGTCACCCATTCCGGGTCGATGCGGCGCACGACTTCCACGCGAAGCGCCGCCGCTGCGTCGTCCAGCGAAAGGCCGGGCACGCTCTGCATCGTGCCGGCAGCACCACGGCATGCGGCGCGCCCCTTGCCGCGCGTGAGGCGACGCGCGGCCTTGTCGGGTGCGCGGGCAGTGCCATCGCCCGCAGGCATGGCTCGACCTTGCGCACCCGCAGGTGACTCGAGCACGACAGGAAGAAAAGGAAAAGGTGACGGCGGCGCATTGGACGGCATGTCGGCTCCTTTCGAAATACGGATAGCGCGGTGCAAAGACTGCCGCACAGGCCGCGCATGTCATGCCGGACATGCGCGCAGACGCCTGCGGGTCAAACGTCTACATTAGGAATCCCTCACGGGGTCGAAAACGAGCGGAGACTCTAGAAGTACGCAGACAAAGTTGCCGTATCGCTTCCCCGTCACAGCGCCGGCGCGACGAAAACGACCGGTAGCTCCGCAGGAGATGGCGAAGGGGCGGCAACGATTGCCATCGTGAACGGCAAACGCCGGCTTCCCCTTTCAAACGCGGAATTTTGAGATTATTCCCAAGAACCTGACGCCTAGATTCCGAGGTAAGTGGTCACGTCCGGACGCTTCCCTCGTATCGGCGCCGTCGAGTGCCGACCTTGCGACATCAGTCGCCCGCTCAAAACGAACTGAGGCTTCGCCCAAAAGTGTGCCTCGTCGGGCGTGAACGGCCCACTTCGCCCCTACGCTAGGACGTTTCCAATCCAGACGCGGAGACGCTACGTATGCCCGACGCCCCTCCCCACTCGGCCAACGCGCCGAGCACCGACATGCCGCGTGCCAAACCCCGCCTTCGCGGCGCCCTCGGTCTGGTCGAGTGGCTCGGCAACGCGCTGCCGCACCCGGTCACGCTCTTCGCCGTCATGATGGTGACGGTCATCGTGGTGTCGTCGATCAGCGCATGGCTCGGCATTTCGGCCGCCGACCCGCGCCCCGCCAATGCGGGTGACGTCATGACCGTCACGAATTTGCTGACCGGTACCGAACTCGTGCGCTGGGCCAGCACCGTGACCACGAACTTCACGTCCTACGCGCCGCTGGGAACCGTGCTCGTCGCGCTGCTCGGCATTGCCGTCGCCGAGCATTCGGGCTTGTTGTCGGCCGCGCTCCGGGCGCTGGTCATGGCGGCGCCGCGTCGTTGCATCACGATGGCTATCGTGTTTGCCGCCGTGATCTCGAACGTCGCGTCGGATCTGGGTTACGTTGTGGTGCTCCCGCTCGCGGCGATGCTCTTCGCCACCATGGGCCGCCACCCGCTCGCGGGGCTGTCGGCGGCTTTCGCGGGCGTCTCCGGTGGCTACGGTGCGAATCTGCTGCTCAGCACGTCGGACCCGTTGCTCGGCGGCATTACCCAAAGCGCGGCGCAACTGCTCGCCCCGGATTACAGCGTCAGTGCCGTTGCCAACTGGTACTTCATGGCCGCGAGTTCCGTGCTCATCACATTGGCCGCCACGTGGGTCACCGAACGCGTGATCGAACCGCGTCTGAGTCCCTGGTCCCCGCAGGACGGCGAGGCTCAGGCACTGTCGCCGGACATGGACACGCGCCACGCTATCACGCCCGTTGAGCGGCGCGCATTGTGGGCGGCACTCGGCTGCATGGTCGCATGCGGTATTGCGCTGTTCGCGCTGGCGTGGTCCGAGAGCTCCCCGCTTCGCGATGCGGCCGGCGAATACGGCAGCCGCGCCCCGCTGTTCAGCAGCATTGTCGCGTTCATCGTGATCTTCTTCGCGCTGCCAGGACTGCTCTACGGCGTTATGACGGGAACCTACCGAAACGACCGCGACGTGATCGCCGCCATGTCGAAGACATTGGGCACGCTTGGCCAGTACCTTGTCCTCGTGTTCTTTGCGTCGCAGTTCATCGCGCTGTTCGGACGCAGCGGCCTGGGCACCATTCTCGCGATCAAGGGCGCCGGCTGGCTCAGCGGGATGGCCGACAACGGTCCTGCGCTGTTCATCGGACTGATCCTGCTTTGCGCCGCGGTCAATCTGATGATCAGCTCCGGCATGGCGCAGTGGGCGCTCATGGCCCCCATCGTCGTGCCCATGATGATGTTGCTCGGCTATGCCCCCGAGGTCGTGCAGGCCGCGTACCGGATCGGGGACTCGGTCTCGAACATCATCACGCCGATGCTCAGTTACTTCGCCCTCATTCTCGCGGTGGCGACACGCTATCAACGCGACGCCGGTGTGGGCACGTTGCTCGCGCTGATGTTGCCGTACGCCGTCGTCTTCACCATCGCGTGGACGGCATTCTTCTGCCTGTGGGTATTCGGTCTGGAACTACCCGTCGGGCCGAACGCGCAACTTCGATACCCGGGCCACTAGCGGCAAGGCGTGCGAGTCCGCTCACTTGCAGTACCATCAAGGCTTCCGATAGTGCTTCAGCGAGCGACTCTCATGCATCTCTATCAGCGTCTGCCTATCTTTGTTTTCGAGATCGAAGCCTGTGAGAACCTGAAGTTCATCACCATGGCGATTCGCTTCAACCTGGATCGCAACGGCCAGCATCTGTCGCTGGCCGATTGGCAGCGTCTGCCGCAACAAGCGCGTGAGACGCTGGCGTCGTGTGTGCCGGGCGATGAGGATTTTGCGGCGCGTCTCGATGAGATTGCCCGCGACCATCTCGGTCAGGCCGTCGAGCGCAGCGTCGATCCCGCCCCCACGGCATGGCAGGATACGAACGCACTACCGCCGGGACTGCTCAGGCAATGCGAGTTGGCCGATCTGCTGCCGCCCGACGTCGGCGATTGGGCCACGCTCACGCCGTTTCGCCGATACGTGCTCACGAAGCTCTCGCGACGCGACACGCTCAATCATTGCTTCGTGCCGGCCATGCTCGAATTCGGACTGGCGCAAACGCAAGCTGAACTCTGAGAGATGCGCCGTGGGGTGCGCCACGGCCTACCCCGCAGCGCAGCGCCGGTCGCCGGATCAGGTCACCGGCGCCGGGTTGAACAGCGTGAGCGCGTTGTGCAGCCCCCATCGTTCGGCCCAGGTCTTTTCACCGCTCGCCACGGCGAGCATCAGATGGAACAGTTGCCAGCCGACGTCTTCGATCGTGGCCTCGCCCGTGGCAATGCGCCCCGCGTCGACATCCATCAGATCGTGCCAACGGCGCGCCAGATCGGAGCGCGTCGCCACCTTGATGACGGGCACCTCGGCCAGCCCGTACGGCGTGCCGCGGCCGGTCGTGAAGACGTGCAGGTTGATGCCTGCGGCGAGTTGCAGCGTGCCGCAGATGAAGTCGCTTGCCGGCGTAGCCGCATAGATCAGCCCGCGCTGGTGCGCGCGATCGAGCTTGGCGCCGGGCGCGACCACGCCGTGAATCGGCCCGGTGCCGGACTTCACGATCGACCCCATCGCCTTTTCGACGATATTGGACAACCCGCCGCGCTTGTTACCCGGCGTGGTGTTGGCACTGCGGTCCACGCGCCCGCGTTCGAGATAGGCGTCGTACCAGGCCATCTCGCGAATCATCGCTTCGGCGACTTCCGGCGTCGCCGCACGTGAGGTGAGCTGGTCGATCCCGTCGCGCACCTCGGTGACTTCGGAGAACATGACCGTCGCCCCCGCGCGCACGAGCAGATCCGTGGCAAAGCCCACGGCCGGGTTGGCGGTGACACCGGAGAACGCGTCGCTCCCCCCGCATTGCACCCCCACGATCAATTCGGATGCCGCTACCGTCTCGCGCCGACGCGCGTTAAGCCGTTCCAGGTGCGTGCGCGCCATCGCCAGAATCGAGTCGATCATCGACAGGAAGCCGACGTGCGCATCGTCCTGCAAGCAAACGGTGTCGGGCTTTCCCTGCGCATCGGCACTCCCGATGGGAATGCTGCCCGCCGGCAGAAGACGCTCAGGCTGAAGCTTCTCGCAACCGAGACTCACCACCATCACTTCACCGCCGAAGTTCGGGTTTGTGGCGATGTTGCGCAACGTGCGGATCGGCACGATGGCGTCCGGCGCGTCGATCGCGACACCGCAACCGTACGTATGCTCGAGCGCCACCACGTCATCGACATTCGGATACTGCGGCAGCAACGTCTCCTTGATTCGCCTGACGGCAAATTCGACCACGCCGGCCACACATTGCACCGTGGTCGTGATTGCAAGGATGTTGCGCGTGCCAACCGAACCATCGGCGTTGCGATAGCCCTGAAACGTGAAGCCGTCGAGCGGCGGCAACGCTGCCGGCACCCGTGTAGAGATCGGCAGACGATCCAGCGACGGCGCCTCGGGCATGTTCAGATTGCGCTCGTTGACCCAACTGCCGGCGGGCAATGCACGCGCGGCGTAGCCAATCACCACGCCGTAGCGGATCACCGCCGCGCCCTCGGCCAGATCCGTGAGCGCGACCTTGTGCCCCTGCGGCACGGCGTCGACGAGCGTAAGCCCGTCCGCGAACCGGCTGCCCGCGGGCAAGCCCCCGTCATTCACGACGATGGCGACGTTGTCGTCCGCCTGCATCCGGATATAGCGCGGCACGTCCTTTGCCGCCTGTGCTGATTCGCCCGCAGCCGCCTCATGGGCCTGGGCCGTGTTCGTGTTCAATGCCATATTGCTCATTCCCTCTGCTCTGCCGATCAGACGCGGCGCCCGCACTTGTTGCTGCGAGCGACTTGCCGCGATCCTCTCCCCATTGTCCCGATCATCCACAGTTGTCGTTGACGTTGGCTCAACCATCCGTCACTTATGCGTCATCATACATCTACAGATCCCGTTATGGGCAGACCGCCAGGCTTCCGCAAAATCGGGATAAACCCTTTCTGATCCTTTTGCGGGTTTATCCCACTGCCATTCGGCCGACCTCCCTCTTGCCCGACCTCGACACATGTTATACGATGACATATAACTCAGCGCCGAGCGCTGGTTGAGCGCCTTCTTCCCTCATCGAATCCGGCCCTGCGGCCGACAGGAACTCTTGAAATGACTGCACCTCAAGAACTCAAGCAGATCGTCTCCGACGGCTTGTTGTCTTTCCCCGTGACCGACTTCGACGCCAACGGCGACTTCAACGCCCGTGGCTATGCGGCGCGTCTGGAGTGGCTGGCACCGTTCGGCGCGACGGCGCTCTTCGCGGCGGGCGGCACGGGCGAATTCTTCTCGCTCACGCCGCAGGATTACAGCGCCGTGATCAAGACGGCGGTCGACACCTGCGCAGGCAAGGTGCCGATTCTGGCCGGCGCGGGCGGCCCGACGCGCCTGGCCATCGAGTACGCCCGGGAAGCCGAGCGTCTGGGCGCCAAGGGCGTGCTGCTCATGCCCCACTACCTGACCGAAGCGAGCCTGGACGGCATTGCCGCTCACGTCGAGCAGGTCTGCCGTTCGATCAACATCGGCGTGATCGTGTACAACCGCGCCAATTCGAAGCTGGGCGCCGACCAACTGGAGCGTCTGGCGGACAAGTGCCCGAACCTGATCGGCTTCAAGGACGGCGTGGGCGACATCGAGCGCATGGTGCAGGTTCGCCGTCGCATGGGGGACCGCTTTTCGTATCTGGGCGGCCTGCCCACGGCGGAAGTCTATGCCGCCGCCTACCGCGCGCTGGGCGTGCCGGTGTACTCGTCGGCTGTCTTCAACTTCATCCCGAAGACGGCAATGAAGTTCTATCGCGCCGTGTGCGCGAACGATCAGGAGACGATGGGCCATCTGCTCGACACGTTCTTCCTGCCGTATCTGGAGATTCGCAACCGCCGCGCAGGCTACGCCGTGAGTATCGTCAAGGCAGGCGCGAAGCTCGTCGGGCACGACGCCGGTCCGGTGCGCGCACCGCTGACCGACCTGCTCCCGGATGAACTCGAAGCGCTCGATGCGCTGATCCAGAAAGTGGAAGGCTAAGGAGAACGCGCATGCAGATCACCGGTGAGATGTTGATCGGCCGCGCCGACGTGCGTGGCAGTGCAGGAACGCTGGAAGCGTTCGATCCGTCGCGCGGCGAGCGGCTGACACCGGCGTTCGGTGCGGGCACCGTGCAGGACGTCGAACGCGCCTGCGAACTCGCGGCGGCCGCGTTCGATCCCTTCCGCGCGCTGCCGCTGGCCAAACGCGCCGAGTTTCTCGAAGCCGTGGCACAGGCGATTCTCGATCTGGGCGACGCGCTCATCGAACGCGCGAATGCCGAGACAGGCTTGCCTGTCGCGCGTCTGCAAGGCGAGCGCGCACGCACCGTCGGCCAGTTGCGGATGTTTGCCCGCGTAGTGCGTGACGGTCACTTCCTCGACGCCACCATCGATCCCGCCCAGCCGTCGCGCGAGCCGCTGCCGCGCAGCGATTTGCGTCTGGCGAAGATCGGCCTCGGCCCCGTGGCGGTGTTCGGTGCCAGCAACTTCCCGCTGGCGTTCTCGGTGGCGGGGGGCGACACGGCGTCGGCATTCGCGGCGGGCTGCCCGGTGATCGTCAAGGCCCATTCGGCCCACCTGGGCACGTCGGAACTCGTCGCACGCGCGGTTCGTTCGGCGGTGCAAAAGCTTGGCCTGCCCGACGGTGTGTTCTCGCTGCTGGTCGGCGAGCGTGCCGTGGGCGAAGCGCTGGTCGCCCATCCGGCGATTGCCGCCGTGGGCTTCACCGGTTCGCGCAATGGCGGACTCGCACTGCAACGCATCGCTCAGGCGCGCGCCGTGCCGATTCCCGTCTATGCCGAGATGAGCAGCATCAACCCGGTGTATCTGTTGCCCGAGGCGCTGGCCGCGCGCGGCGACGCGATCGCCCGGAGCTTCGTCGATTCGCTCACGATGGGTGTCGGCCAGTTCTGCACGAACCCGGGGCTGGTGCTGGGCATCGCGGGCGACGCGCTCGAACGCTTCTGCCACACGGCCACCGAAGCGCTCACGGCGAAGGCCGCCGGCACGATGCTGACGCCGGGCATTCATCAGGCGTACGACAAGGGCGTGGCACGACTGGCCGACGCACCGAACGTGTCGGTGCTCGCGCGCGGTCAGGCCGGTCACGGATGTCAGGGGCAAGCCGCCCTCTTCCGCACCACGGCAGCCGCATTCCTCGCCACGCCGGCGTTGCACGACGAAGTCTTCGGTCCCGCGTCGGTGGTGATTGCCTGCGAGACGGTCGACGAGATGATCGCGATTACCGAACATCTGGAAGGCCAGCTCACGGCGACGCTGCAACTCGACGCGGGCGACACCGCAACGGCGCGCCGCCTGCTGCCGAGTCTGGAACGCCGCGCCGGACGCATTCTCGCGAACGGCTTCCCGACGGGCGTCGAGGTGTGTCATGCGATGGTGCACGGCGGCCCGTTCCCGGCCACGTCCAACGCGATGTTCACGTCGGTGGGCGCGAGCGCCGTCGACCGGTTCCTGCGCCCCGTGTGCTATCAGGATCTGCCCGACGCCCTGCTGCCCGAAGCGTTGCAGGAAAGCAATCCGCTCGGCCTGTGGCGACTTCGCGACGGCGCCCGGTCGCAGTCCTAAGCGTTGCAGCAGTTGTCATCGCGGCCTGCCCCGGGCGCAGCGAGCCCGCGAACGCCAGTGCTGAAACGACAAACGCCCTCGGCTTCGAGGGCGTTTGTCATCGGCACGACGTGTCGGTGAGGCAACGAGATGTCGATGAAGGTCTATAAACGTCTATGAAGCCGAGTGCTTTTGCGTGAGCGCCGGCAACATCAACAGACCGTACAGCGGTGCGACAGGCCCCTGCTCAAGTCCCTTGGCCACCGCCTTCAGATCCACCGAACCCGGCGCACCGATGAGGGCGTAACCGATCTGCCCCTTGCGCCACGTCACCACGCCCATCCGGTCGATCGTCTGCTCCGCCACGCCTTGATCCGGACGCGGATCGCTCACTACGCACAACGCGACGGGATCGCCCGTCTCCGGCAGATACACCATCTGCACCAGCGCACGGTCTTGCCAGCGCAGACGTTGCACACGCTTGAACGTCAGTCCCTGCGAGCGCAGGTCGGGAACGTTGATATCGAGCTTGTCGTTCTGACGAATGTCGTGCACGGTGCGCTCGGTGTCGCCGTCGTCCACCCGCACCGACGCGATGGTGTCGCGCGCATACAGCTGCTGGTACTCGGCCGCAGCGCGCACCCATGTTGTGCCTTGAGGAGACTTCGGTGGCGGCGACGGTGGCAGCGGTGCCGAGGCGGTCACGAGTCCCGCGCCGTTCGCACCGGGCTTGTTCAACACCCCCAGCAGCAACGGCAAGATGACGGCAGCCGTCGCCACCCCTGCGGCAAACGCCGCAGCCAGCCACCCTACGCGCACGCGTCGTGCCGTGGGCGCGTCGTTGGCGGCAGGCTGAAGATGTGCGTCATCGACACGAACGCCCGCCCCGGACTCTCGCGGTGTCACGACATCGGGCGTGCCTTGCGCGACGGGCATCTGACGCAGCGCATGCGCGCGCAGCAGCGCCTCGAGACTGGCGCTCAAGCGCTCCGGCACCGGCGGCATGACCTGCGCAGCAAACGTCTCGCGATACGGCAGACGCGACGCGCGCAACGATTCGACCGCATCGGTCAATGCCGACGATGCGGTAATGGCAGCTTCCACTTCCGCGCGCTGGGCCGCCGGAAGGGTTTCATCCACGTAAGCGAGCAGGCGGATATCGTCTTCGTTCATCACGCGTCCTCCTCACGTGCGCCGGATGCAGGGCCGACGCTGTCGGCTCGGCGGGGTTGCCCCTCGGGGTGACGGAACTGGTCGCCGATGGTACGGCGTGCGCGTGACAGACGGCTCATGACCGTGCCGATGGGCACGTCGAGCACGAGCGCCGCCTCCTGATAGCTCAGCCCCTCCACGGCCACGAGCAGCACAACGAGCCGCTGCGCTTCGGGCAGACGGTCAACGGCGCCGAACACCTGGTGATAGCTGGCAAGGTCTTCCGGCGTGGATGCCTGAAGATCGGGAATCGC
Source organism: Pandoraea sp. ASV26 (assembly GCF_016428915.1). GTDB lineage: Bacteria > Pseudomonadota > Gammaproteobacteria > Burkholderiales > Burkholderiaceae > Pandoraea. The sequence goes on along the minus strand of NZ_JAELTP010000023.1, from coordinate 35,783 downwards.
TTCGACGCCGGCGTCGTCCCACGCCAGGCTGCCGCGCGAACGAACGCGACGCGCACGGATCTCGTTGATCCACGTGGTATGCACAATGCTGTACATCCAGCTCAACGCCGACGTGCCCGGCTGCCACTGATGCACACGCTCGAGCGCATGCACGCAGGCGCGCTGCACGAGATCCTCGGCATCGTGACGATCGCCTGTAATACGCAGCGCAAACGCCCAGAGGCGTGGCAGCAAACCCGGGAGCAAGCTCGGCAAATCCTGACCGGTCATCGGCGAATTTCCTGGCGGAGGGTGCCTGGCGGCGAGCCAGTCCGAAGCATCGCCAGCGAATAGCGCTGGCGCCTGCCGCGAAATTATACTGAGCCGCCGCGACTTTGCCTCTTGCCGCGCGGCCGTCCGGAACGCCAACACCCTCTTGCTCCCCGTCGGTCCTGCCTTCGTCCCCGCTCAGGGCTTGACAACGTGCCACACATCCTTGAAGCCATCGCCCTTCATGTCGCCCGGCGCGGCGTCTTTCGCGAACAGGTACACCGGCTTGCCCTTGTAGGCCCATTGCATCTTGCCGTCGTCGCGCGTGAGCACGGTGTAGTCACCCTCCGCCTTGGCGCCCGGCGCAGCCACGACCGGCGGCCAGGCTTCGGCGCACGGACCGTTACAGGTGCTCTTGCCGCTGCCGGCCACATCCTTGTCGAACGTATAGACGGTGCGGTTCTGGCCGTCGACCAGCATGCCGCCCATGGACTTGAGCGGGGCTTCGGCGTGCGCGGCGGCAGCGGCAAACAGACCGGCTGCGGCCACGACAGCGGTGAGAACGGCGGACATCGATTGACGTTGGTTCATGACTTTGGCTCCTGAGTGAAATGTCGGTGACGACACTCTCAGAACACCCGGGCCCCGCGCCTTATTCCATCGACTTCCATCGATATTTTTTCATTGCGGCGCAACATTCGGGCCATACCGTCTTCGCCATACAACGCATGCTCAAGTACGCAGCCTCAACGGATCGTTGACTGCCATGGCGATGCAGCGGGTGCCGCGCGTGCCTTCGCCCCCGAAGGCCCTCGCAGCACCCCTCCGACCGACCATACCGACCATACCGACCATACCGACCATACCGACCATACCGACCATGCCGACCATGCCGACGCGGCTTACTCCGACTTCGGTGCTTCCTTGACGCGACTCACCAACTGCGTCGGACTCACGAACTGCAACGCGATCAGCACCCACAGCAAGGTGATGGCCATGTAGATCATCGCCATCGCATCGATGGACTGCGGCGCGCGCACACCGGTCGAGAACACCGCGTAGTACAGCGCAACGACCAGCGTCTGCGTGTCGGGCCCCGCCGTGAAGAACGTCAGCTCGAACATACCGATGGTGCGCACCAGCGTGAGCAATCCGGCCGCGAGAATGCCCGGCACCAGCAACGGCAGCAACACGTAACGGAAGTACTTCAGCGTGTTCGCGCCGAAGATGCGCGCCGCGGCTTCGAGATTCGGATCGATCTGCTCGATGAACGGCGTCATGACCAGAATCACGAAGGGCAGCGACGGCACGAGGTTCGCGAGAATCACCCCCGCGAGCGTGCCGCCCAGCCCAACCTTGTAGAGCACGGTCGCCATCGGAATGCCGTACGTGACCGGCGGCACCATCATCGGCAGCAGGAATACCAGCATCGCAAGCCGCTTGCCGGGGAATTGCACGCGCGCGAGCGCATACGCCGCAGGCACGCCCAACGCAATCGACAGCAGCACCACGGCGCCCACGACTTCCACCGTCACCCACAGCACCTGGGCGAGCTGAAAGTCCTGCCATGCCTGCGCGTACCAATGCAGCGTAAAGCCCTCGGGCAAGGGCGTGCCGAACCAGCGGGTCGCGAACGAGTTCATCGTGACGGTGGCGATCATCAGCCCGACGTTCACGAGGAAGAAGATCATCGCGCCCCACACCATCACGCGCCACAGACGCGAGCCCGGCCCTTCGCGACGTGTCTTGCGACGTGCCGCAGGCGTCACCGCCGCAGGGGTCATGTGGGTAGGCGTCGTCATGAAATCTCCGTTCTGCCCGGCCAGGGTTCCGGCCCGGTTCTTGTTCGTGACACTCATCCCTTGCCTCCCGTGGTCGGACCACTGTAGAACGCCCGGCGCGCGCCGAGCATGGCCGCCACGATCAGCAACTGAACGAAGCCCATCACGATGGCAACACACGACGCCAGCGAGTAGTCATAGCTCTCGAACGCCGCTTCATACGCCGCGATCGACACCACCCGCGTGGCCCCTGCTGGCACGCCGAGCAGCACGGCCGACGGAAACACCGAGAACGCCTGCACGAACGACAGGCAGGCCGCCATCGTCAGCCCCGGCACCAGCAACGGCAGATAGATCAGACGGAACTGCTGCCACGGTCCGGCGCCCAGCGTACCGGCCGCGCGTGCCAGTGTCGGATCGATGCCCGTCACGTACGACAGAATCAACAGGAACGCGAACGGGAAGCCCGAGATCACCAGCGAGATCAGTACGCCCCAGTAGTTGTGCGTCAGGCGCACTTCGTCGCTGTACAGATGCAGCGCGTGCAACGCCTGCGGGAACCAGCCGTTCGGTCCGTAGTACGTCAGCATGCCGTCGGCGATGAGCACCGTGCCGAGCGTGACGGGAATGACGAGCAACATCGTCACGAACTTCGATGCTCTCGTGCTCTTGCGCAGCGCAAACGCGGCCGGCACCGAAGCGCCCACGTTGATGAGCGTTGCGGGCACCGCAAGCTTGAGCGTGATGAGCACCGTCGGCCAGAGCGTCGGCTCGGTGAAGAACTTCAGGTAGTTCGCAAAGAGGCCACCGCCCTCCATCGGCTGGAACGACAGGAACAGACCGTAGGCGAACGGGTACACGAACATCGCGATCAGGCACACGAGCGCCGGCGCGACGAGCCAGCCCCGGGCGTCGAGACGCGCTGCCGGGGTGAGCGACGAGGACGTTGCGGCGGCACTCATGCCCGTTCCCCCGCGTAGACGAGCGTACGCTCGACCGGCACGTGAAGCGGCACGCGCTCACCGACCGCATAGTCGCCGGGCAGTCGCGCATAGAGCGGGCCGAACGGCGACGCCACGCGCAACAGCGAATCGCGGCCACCGTACTCGACGGTCTCCACCACACCTTCAAAGGCGTTGTCGTTAGCGGCCTGCGCGCGTTCGAAATCGTCGGGACGAATCGCCACGCTGACCTTGCCCCCGCTGCCGGGCGACTCCATGAGCACGCCATCGAACGACGCACCGCCACACGACACGCGCGCATGATCGCCCTGTGCCGACGTGATCGACACGTCGAGCACATTGCGATAGCCCATGAAGCGCGCCACATGCAGATTGCGCGGGCGGCTGTACACATCGCGCGGGGCGCCGATCTGCTGCACGACACCTTCCTTCATCACCACGATGCGATCGGCCATGGACAGCGCCTCGTCCTGATCGTGCGTGACGTAGATCGTGGCGCGATCGAGCTCGCCGTGAATGCGGCGGATCTCGGCGCGCATCTCGATACGCAGCTTCGCGTCGAGGTTCGAGAGCGGTTCGTCCATCAGCACGACAGGCGGCGCGATCACGATGGCGCGAGCAATCGCCACACGCTGCTGCTGGCCGCCCGAGAGCTGGCCCGGCAGCTTGCGCTCGTGGCCCACGAGTTGCACGAGTTGCAACGCCTCGCGGGCGCGCTTGTCGATCTCCGCGCGCGGCACGCCGCGCATGCGCAGGCCGAAGCCAACGTTCTCGAGCACGCTCATGTGCGGGAACAGCGCGTAGTTCTGGAAGACCATACCGAAGCCGCGCTTCTCGCTCGGCAGCACGTCGATGCGCTCGTCGTCGAGCCAGATCGCGCCGCCCGTGAGCGGCGTGAGTCCGGCAATACAGTTGAGCGCTGTCGACTTGCCGCACCCCGAGGGCCCCAGCAGCGCGATGAATTCACCTCGCTTGATGGTCAGGTCCAGACCGTTCAGGGCAGCCACGGACTGCCCTTCCGCGTTGGTGAAACTCCGCGCTACGTTATCGAGGCGCAGGTGTTGAAAGTTATGCTTCATACGCGACTCCGATCACTCCGGTCACTTCGATCACTTCGATTTCAGCGAGCCGATCTCGGCATCCCACTTCTGGAACGCCGCCACCATCGCCGTCGCATCGAGGGGCACGGCATGCGGGAAGTCGGCGATGAGTTTCGCGTACTCCGGACGGCCGTACTTCGCGATGACTTCCTGACTCTTCGCCGGGGCGGCGGACAGCGGCACGTCCTTCACGGCGGGGCCCGGATAGAAGTAGCCGTCGTCATACGTGAGCGCCTGTTGCGCCGGCTCGAGCATGAAGTTGATCAGCTTGACGATGACCTCCATCTTCTCTTTCGGCACCCCCTTGGGAACGACGATGTAATGCGCGTCGTTGACCCACGTGAACTTGTCGAACGACTGCACCTTGAAGGTCGCCGGCACGATGCCCAGCGCACGCGGATTGATGTCCCAGCCCGTGACGGTCAGCGTCATGTCGCGGCTGCCTTCGCCCAGTTCCTTCATCACGGCCGACGTGCCGCCCGGGTAGTACGGAATGCACGCGTCGAGCTCCTTCAGGAACGCCCACGTCTTGTCCCAGCCCTTGATCGGGTCGTGCGGGTCCTTGTCGCCCAGCAGATACGGCAGGCCCATCAGGAACGTACGGCCCGGCCCCGAATTGGCCGGACGCGCATAAATCAGCTTGCCCGGATTCGCCTTGCACCACGCGAGCAGCTCGGCGGGCGTCTTCGGCGGGTTGCTCACCTTCGCCGGGTTGTATTCCACGAGCGGCCCGGCCGGCATGAACGTCACGGCCAGTCCGTAGCCCTTCGAGAGTTCCTGCATGGCGCGCACGTTCGGCGCGTATTTGTCGAGCACGCCCGGAAACTTCGCGCTGTAGTCGGGCAACAGACGCTGCCAGAGGTTCTGCTGAATACCGGCGGCCAGCGCATCGGTGCCCGTGAGCACGATGTCGATGTCTGAGCGACCTGCGGCCTGCATCGCCTTGATCTTGCCCGGCAGTTGCGGCGCAGGCGCGTTGGTGAACGTGATCTTCGAGACGAGATCCGGGTACTTGTCGCGGAATGCCTCGAAGCCCTTCTGCGTGAGAGCGAGGTTGCCGGCAACGTCAACGATGTTCAGCGCGACCGGCGCAGCGGTTGCGGTACTCGCGAAGCTTCCCAATGCGGCGGCACATGCCAGTGCGCCAAGCGTGCGTTGCCAGAATCCCCTGCGGCTGAAGCCCATGCTGTCTCCTCTTATGAGTTGAATTTCTCGTAAGTCATCATATGACTTGGCCGGTGAATTTGCAATCAGGCGACATGCCAAAACGCCCCCGAGATTTCCCTAAGAAATCGAAATAACCCCGTTTTTCCTAGTGTTTTCAGGCGCCTTTATCAGGATACCAACCTATTTATCAGGGATTACACCGATAGAGAGAGGCCCGACGCGTCACCTAAATTACGGCCAGTCATACGATGACGTAGAAGTTACATCCACCCGCGCAAATTGCGTATTCGTGCACCGTCTGCACCCGCCGTAGAAGGGGAATTAGCCGCCGTGAAAATCCACCGCATCACGATCACCCCGATTGCTTTTCGCGACCCGCCGCTGCTCAACGCCGCCGGCATTCACGAGCCGTATGCGCTGCGCTCGATCATCGAAATCGAGACCGATAACGGTCATGTCGGGCTGGGCGAAACGTATGGCGACGCGCCAGTGCTCGCGTTGCTGGAGAACACCCGCTCGCATCTGATCGGCATGGACCCGTTCGATACCAACGGCCTGCGCGAGCGCGTGGCGGCGGTGGTGCGTCAGGGCGTTCGCGGTGAACGCGTGGAGTACGAACTCGCACCGGGCACCGACCCGCGCAAGGACGTCGAGAAGATCTACTCCGCGTTTGAAGTCCCGTTCCTCGATTTGCAGGCGCGTCATCTGGGCATTCCGCTCGTCGAGTTGCTCGGTGGTGCGGTGCGTCAGGAAGTGCAGTACAGCGCGTATCTGTTCTTCAAGTACGCGCAGCACGTCGATGCACCGTCGACCGGCTATCCGCCCGACGGCTGGGGCGAAACGCTGAATGCCGAACAGCTCGTCGCGCAGGCCCGCACGATGATCGACACCTATGGCTTCGGCAGCATCAAGCTCAAGGCGGGCGTGCTCGATCCCGCAGAGGAAGTGAAGTGCCTCAAGGCGCTCAAGCGCGCGTTCCCGGACAAGCCGCTGCGTATCGATCCGAATGGCAACTGGTCGCTGCCCACGGCCATTGCGATGGGACGCGAGCTCGCGGGCGATCTCGAGTACTACGAAGACCCCACGCCCACGCTCGAAGGCATGGCGGAACTGCACCGGGCCACCGGCATGCCGCTCGCCACGAACATGGTGGTGACCGATCTGCGTCAGTTCCGCGAGAACGTTCGCCTGAATGGCGCGCAGATCATCCTTTCCGATCACCACTACTGGGGCGGGTTGCGCGACACGCAACTGCTCGCACGCATGTGCGAGACGTTCGATATCGGCTTGTCGATGCACTCGAACTCGCACCTCGGCATCAGCCTGATGGCGATGACGCATCTGGCCGCGAGCGTGCCACGCCTGTCATATGCCTGCGACACGCACTACCCGTGGCAGGCCGCCGACGAGGAAGTCGTGCGCGGCGGCAAGATCGCCATCCGCCATGGTGCGGTGGCCGTGACGAAAGCGCCGGGGCTCGGTCTCGACATCGATCAGGACCAGTTGGCCAAGCTGCACGAGCAGTACCTGCGTTGCGGACTGCGTACCCGTAACGACGCGGTGCAGATGCGCAAATACCAACCCGACTGGCGCGGCAAGGCACCCCGTTTTTAGCAGCAGTGAGCACGCAGCAACGTTTCCAGCGAAGTCCAATAAAACACATCACAAGAGGAGAAGTCGTGAGACATTCGAAACTGTTTGCCGGGCTAGTATTGGCCGGTCTTGCCGCCGGCGCCGTGCCGGCGTTCGCGCAGTCGAACGTGACGCTGTACGGGATCGTCGACGATGCACTGACCTACAGCAGCAACCAGAACGGCAAGTCGAACACCTACCTGCGTAACGGCAACCTCGCCGGCAGCCGTTGGGGCCTGCGCGGTACCGAAGATCTCGGCGGCGGCACCAAGGCGCTGTTCCAGTTGGAGAACGGTTTCGACGTGAACAGCGGCGCATTCAGTTCGTCGGGCGTGATGTTCAACCGTCAGGCATTCGTCGGTCTGAAGAACGATCAGGTCGGCACGCTCACCATCGGCCGCCAGTACTCGCCTTATTACCTGATGGTCGGCACCATCGGCCCCGTCGCCTACGTGACGGGGGCGACCGGCGCACACCCGGGCGATATCGACGGTCTCGACACGACCATCCGCATCAACAACTCGGTGACGTATACCTCGCCGGTCCTGTGGGGCGTGACGGCCAGCCTGCAATACGGCTTCGGCGGTCAGGCCGGTGCGTTCAGCAAGGGCAACACGTATTCCGGCGCCCTGCGCTACGACGGTGGCCCGCTCTCGCTCGCAGCCGGCTATCTGCGCATGAACAACGTCGGGGGCACCGGCACGAGCTGGAACGGGGCGTCGACGGGGGTCCCCGGTGCGTCCGCCGTCAATCAGGGCTATCTCTCCGCCGACGTCTTGCAACACATCGCCTTTGCCGGCATCTACACGATCGGCAGCGTGACGCTGGGCGCGAGCTATAGCAACGTGCAGTACAAGCCGGGCGCAGCGTCGCTGTTCCACGACACGGCGATCTTCAACACGGCGGGTGTGCACGCGTCGTGGATCGTGGCGCCGCAATGGCGTCTGGCCGCGGCGTACAGCTACACGGCCGCCTCGAAGGCCAACGGCATCACCGATTCCGCGACTTACCATCAGGTCTCGCTCGCGCAGGTGTACTCGCTCTCGAAGCGCACGTCGCTGTACGCGCTCGAAGCCTGGCAGCACGCCAACGGCAAGTCACTGGCCGCGAATGCCACGAGCATCATCAACGCCGGCCCGGTGGTCGGCGATTCGCAGAACAGCACGCCGTCGGCGACGAGTTCGCAGTTCGTCGGCATGCTGGGGATTCGCGTCGATTTCTGACGTCTGCCCGCCAGTAGCAAAGCGGTCCGGACCGGCGCCGTGCGCGCGCCGGTTCAGACGGTCATGAGTGGTCGCGAGAAGTCGCACGAGGTTGTGCTTTGGGCCGCCAATGCCCGATAGTGATTGGGGTGTGGCATTGGCGGTCGATTCTTATCGGTTGTCGTATGTATGTGACGGTCGATAAGGTAAACTGGAGGCGTTTTTTGTCACCCACAATGTCAACCGACGCCATGTCCATGAACAGCCCGTTGCCCGCACGTCCTCGCCGCAAGTCTCGCAGCCTCACGGAAGAGGTCGTGAGTGCCTTGTCCGAGCAGATTCGCAGCGGCACGTTCCGCCCGGGTGACAAGCTGCCGACCGAGTCGGCCATCATGGAAAGCCTGGGGGTGAGCCGCACGGTGGTCCGCGAAGCGATTTCGCGGTTGCAGGCGGGTCAACTGGTGGAGACGCGTCACGGCATCGGCACGTTCGTGCTCGAGGCGCCGCGCGAGAATTCCCTGCAAGTCGACACCAACAGCATTCTGACGATGCTCGACGTCATGGCGATCCTGGAGTTGCGCATCTCGCTGGAGACGGAAGCGGCCGGCCTGGCGGCGAATCGCCGCACCGACACGCAACTCAAGCTGATGCGTCAGGCGCTGGACGACTTCGAGATGCACGTTCGTCAACGCACCGGCAACGCAGTGACGGCCGACGTCGCCTTCCACCTGCAAGTGGCGAATGCGACCGGCAACCGTTACTTCCACGACATCCTCGAACAGCTCGGCAACACGATCATTCCGCGTACGCGCGTGAATTCGGCCGCGCTCGCCGACGACGATCAGGTGTCGTATCTCAATCGCGTGAATCGCGAGCACGAAGACATCTACAACGCCATTGCCCGTCACGATCCCGAAGCGGCTCGCGCGGCCATGCGCACTCACCTCACCAACAGCCGCGAGCGCCTGCGCCGTGCGCAGGAATCGGCCAGTCCGCAGGGGTAAAGCCGGCGTGCGCCTCGTCAGTACGGGGCAGTAGCGGTCAGTAGGGCCGCATCAGTAAAGATCGCCGCGCACGGCCCGGTAGTACCCCTCGTCCATCTCGCTGGCCTTGGCTTTATCCAAGCCGGTCAGCGCCGCCTTCATGTCGCCCATCGACGGCACCGCCTTGCGGTCGAGTTGCGATTCGGCACGCCATAACTTCGCCCGATTGATCGCCTTCCCGCAGTGGAACAACACTTCGTCGATAGTCACGACGATGGCGGTCTTCGGCGTACGCTCCCCTTCCTTGAATCGATCGAGCAACGCGGGCTCGACGCAGATCTGCGCGCGGCCATTGATGCGCATGAAGACCTCCAGCCCCGGAAACAGGAACAGCATGCCGACGCGGTCGTCTTCGGTCAGGTTGCGCAGCGACGCGATGCGGTTGTTGCCGGGCCAGTCCGCGAACGCCACGGTCTTCTCGTCGAGCACCTGAACGAAGCCCGGCTCACCGCCACGGGGCGACGCATCGAGACCCTGCGCGCTGCCCGTTGCCAGACAGAAGAAGGTCGCGACGTCGAGATACGCGACGTGAAACGGCAGCAACCTCGACATGACGCCTTTGACAATCATCTCCGACGGGGGATCGTAGAGTTGATCGAGATCGACCGCAGATGGGGGGGACGGGTTGGATGGGTTGCACGGCGTGGGCCGTTGAGATTGGGCCATGGAAACGCTCCTTCGGAAACACGCGTCGAGCATATCCCGCCCATCGGTGGCGCTGATAGACTATTGATGCAATTCAATAGCGCAAATACGCCATGAGTTTACCGGAACACCTGAAACCGAAGATGGACCGCGTGCACCGCATGGATGCGCACGACCCGCCATTGATCGCGCTGGTCGGACGCGAGAGCGAGCCGCGCGTGTCTCAAACGCATCAGCACACGTCGGGGCAATTGCTTGGCTCGTTCAATGGTTTGCTCACCGTTCGCACGAGCCTCGGTGCGTGGGTGATGCCGACAACACGTGCGGTCTGGATACCGCCCAACTGCCCGCATGCCGCGTTCTCTCACGGCCCGTTCTACGGCTGGGCGGTGTACGTGCGGCCGGACAAATGTGCGGACTTGCCGGATCAACCGCGTGCCATCGAGGTGTCGGGGCTGCTGCGTGAAGGCGTTGTACGGGCCGCGCAGTGGGATCTGGGCGCGCCCGATCGCGTGCAGACCAACGTCATGAACGTGATACTCGACGAGATCGCCGTGAGTCCCGCCGATGCGTTCCGTCTGCCGATGCCCGGCGATGCGCGCCTGCGACACATTGCGAGCGCGCTCGTCGACAATCCGGCTGACGCTCGCACGCTCGATGCCTGGGCCGCGTGGGCGAACACCGCGCCGCGCACGGTGAGCCGGCGCTTCGTCGAGGAGACGGGGCTGACGTTTACGGCATGGCGTCAACGGGCACGGCTGTTGCGCGCGCTGGAATTGCTGGCGTCGGGACAACCCGTCGGGACGGTCGCGCTCGATCTCGGCTACGACAACGCAAGCGCCTTCATCGCGCTGTTTCGTCGCACGTTTCACACAACGCCGGGACGGTACTTTGCCGCCGATTCGACAGACCTCATCGATGCGCCCGACTGAGTGGCTGAGCGAGCGATTCCATCCCAGTCCATCAGTCGTTCGCATGAGTGTCGCGGCCCTGTGCCGCAAAGTAGTATGAGCGTCACTTAGTGCGTAGGACGGAGACCGAAACGCCGCCGTCTGGCACAGTGCATGCATCGCCACCCGGGGACACCAACAACACCATGAAACGTTTCACCGCCCGCTCGCGACTTTGGCGACTTGGTTCAGGATGGCTTTGCGCCCTCCTTCTGACGACGCCCTTCTGCGGTGTATCGACTGCCGTTGCCGCCACCGACGAGGCCACTGCCGACGTCGCGTCACCGACTGCGGCGACAGACCCCGCACCGCAAATCGTGTCCATCGTGGTGCCCGGTGCCGGCACCTTCGGCGGCGATATCGCCATGCACACCGAGGTGTACAAGCCCTCAGGCGATGGGCCGTTCCCCGTGCTCATCTTCGAACACGGACGCGCCTCCGACGCGCTGGTACGCGCCAAATTGAATCAGCCGATTCTCAAGGGACATGTGCGTTACTGGCTCGCCAAAGGCTTCGCCATCGTCGCGCCGGTTCGCGTGGGCTATGGCGCGACGGGAGGGCCGGATCGCGAGAACTCGGGGGCATCGTTCGACATGCAGGGCCGATGCACGCGCCGTCCTGACTTCGAGAAGCTTGGCAAGGTCACGGCAGAAGCCAATCTCGCAGCCGTGAACTGGGTTCGCGCACAGCCGTGGGCCGACAAGGATCGCATCGTGCTCGAAGGCCGCTCGGTGGGCGGTTTCACCACGGTGGCCACAGCCGCCACCAACCCGCCCGGCGTGGTCGGCTACATCAACTTCTCGGGCGGCGCGGGCGGCATGCCCGAGCGCGCGCCGGGACACAGTTGCGATCCGGAGCAGATGAAAGCCGTCTACGGCGAATTCGGCAAGACGACGAAGATCCCCGGGCTCTGGCTCTATGCGCACAACGACCAGTACTGGGGCCCCGATGCGCCCCGGCAATGGTTCGATGCGTTCGCGGCATCGGGCAGTCCTGCGCAGTTCGTCCACACGGAAGACTTGCCCGGCCACGACGGCCATCTGCTGCTCACCTACGGCGGGAAGATGTGGTCGACGCCAGTGGACAAGTTCATCAAGCAACTGGGTTTCTGAGTCGCCGCTGTTGACCTTTAGCCGCGCGTGACCGGTTCGCCGGCGTCGATACGATGACCGTCGAGTTCAGAAAGATGCCGAGTCCGAGGACGCCGACGTAAAAGGGGTAACGATCTCTCGATACAGGCAGCGCAGCGTGGCATCTCCAGCGCTGCGCATCCCGGCCGGCATGACGGTCAAGTTCGACGAGGCGAATCAGCCAACGTACTAGTCGATGAACTGACGAACGAGCCATGCGAGACTGAGCGCTAGCGCACACGCCGTTGTGGCGACAAGCGTGAAGGCAAACCCGTACGCAATGGCAAAACGAAGCCGGCTCATCCCCGTTGCCCCTCTGGCAAGGTGTCCAGCAGCGGACGGGCCAAGTGCACGACTTCGTATGCGATCGCCGAGTCGCTGGGCCTGACATCCACACTCTCGGCCAGCAGGTATCGTGAGAAACGCCAGCCCAGGGTATCCAATGCTGTCACGCTGGCCACGACGCCGGGCCGGGCGGCTTCTGCCCTATTGCATTCCACCTCGCGGATGAAAGCCTGTCCCAGGTCGGCGTCGCGCGCGATATCGTGTGTTTCCTCGAAAACAAGCTGCGCGTGCTGAGCGCGGCCTCTGCGAGCATCGAGCACCACGCGAGTCTCTATGGCCGCCCGGCCAAAACTGCTGGTGACGTTACGGTAACGATCGGTCAGCAGGAAGTCTGCGAAGGCTTGATCCGAGCGCCAAAGGTAGAGCGAAGAATAGCTGTTCTCCGTGGCACCGTACTTACCCGCTTCGCGAAGCAAAAACCCCTTGAAGTACAACTCGGGGGCGTCATCCCACAAGGCACCGCGCACTTTGCCGCGGGTGCGGATGGCGCTCAGATCGTAGTCGGCCGGCAGGCGGCGCAAGTAGTGAGCGCTCAGCATAGGGAAACTCGGTAAAAAAGGATCGAGCACCCACCATAACGAAGAATCGGCCATTGAAAAATAGAATGACTTATATTTCAGTGATTCCGTTTTTCAATGGATCGCCGTATGAAAACCCTCGATATCGAAGCTGTGCATGCCTTCGTCCTCACGGCCGAATTGCAGAGCTTTACGCGTGCCGCCGAAGCGCTCGACATGACGCAATCGGCGGTCAGCCTGAAGATCAAGCGTCTGGAAGATGGCCTGGGCCGCCAGTTGCTGGAGCGCACCCCGAGACGCGTCCGGCTGTCTTCGGATGGAAGTGCCTTCTTGAGCGGCGCCCGGGCGCTCGTTGCTGCGCATCAGGGGGCGATGGGCGCGTTTGCGCCCAAGCAGCGGCGGCTGCTGCTTGGCATGAGTCATCACATCGTGGGCGCTGAGCTACCGCAGCTCTTGCGGCACATCGGCCGTGCCGAGCCGGGGCTCACGCTCGAAGTCCGTATCGCACCGTCTCGCGAATTGCTCGAGGCATTTGATGCCGGTGATTTGGACGTCGCGATTGTGCTGCGCCATGACAGCCGGCGTCAGGACGGCAAGGTCATTTTGCGGGAGAGTTTTGGCTGGATGGGGGCCCCCGATTTCGAGCATCGCCCGGGTGAACCGTTACGTATCGCAACGCAGCCGCAACCTTGTAGTGTGCGCGCGATGGCGGTCAAATCTCTGGATACGTCGGGTATCGCCTGGACCGAGACGTTTGTCGGCGGTGGCGTGAACACGATCGGGGCGGCCGTTTCGGCGGGACTGGCAGTCGCCGCCTTGGGGCGCAGGGTGGCCCCGCGAGGCACGGTAGATATGGGTCCGCGTTTGAACCTGCCTGCGTTACCGGCGCGAGACGTGGTGTTGTACACGAGCCTGAGAGATCAACAGGCAAAAGGGGCGCTGAAAGCCCTTACTGCGGCGCTCAGATCAACCATTAATCGTTAGCGCCGGACAAAAGGCGGCAATCCTCGACGTCGGCCTCGTTCGATGAACGCCTGGGTCTTGCACTCGCCCGCCCAGAGCGGGCTAGCGCATAGCACTCGAAGCACGCGAAGCATTCGACCGTCAACGCCGCGGCCGAGGATGACGAGCACTGGGCCACAGAGGCCCAGCGAAGTTATGCCAACCGGTACCAGGGCGCCGACCCAATGCTCTCGCGCTTGCCAACCTGGCAGCCGGGCCAATGGGCGATCGACACCGAATTCACAACCGAACGGGAGCGGGCTCGAAGCATCTTCTATCAGGAGTACATGGGTCCCTATGACATGGGCAGTATTTCGGCATTGCTCATGTCTTGTCGGCGTTAATCCACATTTCGCCGACGCCGTCGCGAAGGCCTGCTTTCATGCCGCCCTCGTAACGCAGCATGAGCGTTGAGCCCGCGTACCCAAGCAGGGTGCCTTGCCCGTCAGTCAAACCGCCCCGGCATTCACCGGATCACGTGTAATGTTCCCAAACACCGAACACAGCGCAATCGGGACGGTTGTCTATCGGGATCCGGGCGCCTGACTTGTGAGTCGGCTTGGGCAAACCGCAACCGGCCAGCGTAGCGAAAATGCCGGCGGCAACCGTGATGCAAAGCCAGCGCAAAAGGTTCGTTCGCATGCGATCCCCCCTCAATGCATTGTTATCCTTCGCCGGATTTTAGAGGTCGGCTGAATGTTGGCGCATCCCTAAATTTGATGATGGATATGCTTTCCTTGCAAAGCTTCGTTATCCGCTCAATCGGCAACGACTCAGGCACTAACCGCACGCTTTGCGCGGCCGAGCGCCCTTCGTTGGCTGTGGATTCACGCCGTAGCGCGGCTTTGCAGGGGGCAGGTCAGGTGCTCTCCAAGCATGGCGTATCACTGCATCCGTTACGCGCTCGACTGGCGATCGACTGCCGGTTCATCAATGTAAAAATGCCGTTCAGCGACTTAACTGAACGGCATTACTGATTTGGCAGGTTTTCTGTGACTTCGGGCAAAAATACTTAGCAACGCGTGCCGTCAGGAAAAACAATTTCACCTTGGTTTGCGCTGACATCAAAGAACCCGACCTGGTGTTTTTTGGCAAGTTGCTCCATCACGCTACGTGCCTCTTCCGCGCAAGACCATGCGAAGCCTGAGTAGATCACTGTCTTGCCAATACAGTGATCCGTGACTTTCGGGTCATCATCGTCATCGGAGGAAAAAGGCCCATTCATGGCAGGAAAGAACTGGATCATTTCATGAAACCACGCCTGCAACGCGGGAGACGACACACTTGGGTTATCGTAGCTATGCGCTTCCGACCATGTTATTTGCTCCCGATACCACGTCATGAATTGCTCCCTGTCTTTCGGAGCCGCTGAGGGTTCGAATACCATCAGGTCATAGCTCATTTCATACTCCAAAACATAAGTCCTTACATATTAAGGACATCCGTTGCACGGTCTTCGCATTCCGATCACGGCGTTTCTGAGAAAATCCCGGGCGTTCATGTGGCAGGCATCCCATCCCGATGAACACTTCCATCACCCTACCCGACGAAGATGCATGGAATGCGTGGCACCCGTCCGAACTGGCGTAGCGGTGACGCGATATCGATTTGCCGTGGTGTGTTGTCGGAGGATGGGCGCCCGATCTTTGGCACGGCGTGCAGACTCGCGAACACAGCGATCTGGAATTCACCATTCTGCGAGAAGACCTTGGCCGGTTTCTCGAGGTGTTCCGTGAGCTGGCGTTCTACACGGCCCACGCGGGTGTGGTCGAGAGGCTTTCGGAAGATCGGAACACGCCGTCTGACGTCATGCAATTTTGGGGATACGATCGCGCCGCTGAATGCTGGCGTATCGACATGATGATCGAGCCGGGCAGCCAGGCTGTCTGGGCTTACAAGAGAAACCCGTCGTTCAAGCGTCCACGTACCGAAATGGTGATGCGGACCGCAGACAACATCCCCTATCTGAACCCGTGCGCCGTGCTGCTATTCAAAGCGAGAGACAGACGCCCGAAAGACCAGCAGGATTTCGAGAACGGGCTGCCGAAGCGCCCCGCTTCCGAGCGCGCATGGCTGAAAAATTGTCTCGACGCCCTGCATCCGGGGAATGCGTGGGCAACGGCGTTGTAACCGCCGGCCACGATCCCGCTACCGGTCACGTTCAGGGGATGCATGGCGCGCGCGCTTTTCGTGGGGATGCAACGATGCGCAGAAAAAGAAAAAGCCCTGACAAGTCAGGGCTTTTGAATTTTGGAGGCGGGAGTCGGAATCGAACCGGCGTACACGGCTTTGCAGGCCGCTGCATGACCACTCTGCCATCCCGCCATCAGATGTGCCGCATTGTAACCGCTCGCTGTTGCCATCGAGGGTGCCCGTCGGATCGATCGCCGTGGGCTTTTCGGCAAATAAAAAGGGAAGCCAGGCTTCCCTCTGGATTTGGAGCGGGAGACGAGTCTCGAACTCGCGACCTCAACCTTGGCAAGGTTGCGCTCTACCAACTGAGCTACTCCCGCATGACACCAAACACCGAGGATGAATTCACTCAATGTCCAGTGTGAAAACTGGAGCGGGAGACGAGTCTCGAACTCGCGACCTCAACCTTGGCAAGGTTGCGCTCTACCAACTGAGCTACTCCCGCATTTTCATGCGTACTACCAATCCAACACTGCTTAAAACTTCGCTGCCGGGCTAGTGCCGTAGCAGCGAGAAGGAGATTATGTCGAAACCACGATTCAGTGTCAAGCACCTGCACCGAAAATTTGTGAAGTTTTTTCTCCTCCACCGCGCAAATCCCGCGTCTTCAGGGACTTACGCTCACATCTTGCCCGCACCGCGCTCCCGAATCTGCGGCCACGCGCGGCGCAGATAATACATCATCGACCACAACGTGAGAACTGCCGCCACGTAAATCAGCCACGTTCCCCAGAACCGCGAGTCGAAGCGCAATCCGTTCCACACCACCGTACCGTTGAACAGCAACAACGGGATCGCCACCATCTGCGCCGCCGTCTTGATCTTGCCCAACTGGTGCACCGCCACGCTGCGCGACGCGCCCATCTGCGCCATCCACTCCCGCAACGCCGAAATCGTGATCTCGCGGCCAATGATGATCAACGCCACCAACGCATTGATCCGGCCCATTTGCAGCAACATCAGCAGCGCCGCCGCCACCATCAGCTTGTCCGCGACCGGGTCCAGAAACGCCCCGAACGCCGACGTCTGATTCCAGCGCCGCGCCAGAAAGCCGTCGAACCAGTCCGTCAGCGCCGCCAGCACGAAGACCCCGCACGCCACCCAATTCATTTCGACCGACGACAGCCAGGTCGACGGCAAGTAATAGACGCCGACCACCAGCGGGATCAGCACGATCCGAAGCCAGGTCAGGAATATGGGGACATTAAAAGGCATGGCAGCATGAGTTCGGCAAACGGCAGTCGACACACGGCGCCCTCGGCAGCCGTACCAGACCCGCATTGTGCCGTGTCTGCCCCGCAGCCACAAGGCCGAGGCGCCGCACAGCGATTGACATGTGCGCCAGTGTGCCCCTATCTTGCTCGCAACCACCCGCCAATAGCGCCGATCTCGTGAAACTGCCCTGGCCCCTGCCCGCACTGCGACGTCCGCTGCTGCCCGCGCACATCCTCATCGCGACACTCGTCGGCATCGACGGCCTGCTGCTCGTCGCCTCAGTCCTGCTGCGCGTGCCCGGCACAGTGCTCATCGATCTCTTCGTGCGCGGCGACCTCTCCGCGCTGGAACGCATCGAAGCCACCCATCTGCCCCGGCTGCTCTTCGGGCTGAACGCCATCGAGCGCATCGACTTCTCTCACCTGCCGCGCGCCCTCGCGGGACTGTCGCTCGTCGCGCTCGCCTGCGGACTCGTCATCCGCGCCCGCACCGCCTGGGCCTTCACGCTCGTCATGCTCGCGCTGGCCGCCGCCATCAATTTCCACCTGAACATCCGCTTCGATCTGACGTTCGCCCTCTCGCTCGTGTGCATCGCGCTGCTGCTCTGGTACTGGCGGGAATTCGACCGCGCGAGCTTCGCCGCCGCCACGCTCTACACACTCGTGGCCGTGTTCGCGTTGCTCGTCTACGCCACGTTCGGCACCATGTATCTCGGCCACGAATTCGCGCCACCCGTCACCGATCTGGCGACGGCGTTCTACTTTTCCATCGTCACGATGACAACCGTCGGTTACGGCGACATCGTGCCGCACTCCACCGACGCACGCCTCTTCACCGCGTCGGTCATCATTTTCGGGATCAGCGTGTTTGCCACGTCGCTGACCGTCGTCATCGGCCCGCTCGTCGGCGGCAACCTCAAGAAAATTCTCGCGGGGAGGTTTACTCACGTGATACGCAAGAACCATTTCATCGTGGCCGGTGCGTCGCCGCTCGCCATCAACGTGCACCACGAACTCACCAAGCGCGGCTGGCCGGTCACGGTCATCATCGCGAGCGGCGTGGAGAACCCCTATCCGGAAGATGCCGACGTGATGCATGGCGACGCCAGCGACAACGCCGTGCTGACCCACGCCGGCATCGAACACGCCAGGGCCGTGCTCGCGCTGCGTGCCGACGATTCGGAAAATGCCTTTATCGTGCTCGCCGCGAAGGAGATCGCGCCGAGCGTGCGTACCATCGCGTCAGTCAACGACAGCAAGCATTTGAGCAAGCTCAAGCGCGTGCAGCCGGACATGATTTTTGCGCCGCCCGTCGTCGGTGGAGAACTGCTCGCCCGCACGCTGTCGGGCGAGACCGTCGACAACGAGACCGTGATGCGCCTGCTGTTCCACGGCGACGTGAAATGAAAATGAAGTGACCGTAACGCGAATCGCCCTGCGTGTCAGTGCAGTTGACGATAGATCTGCTCGGCCAGCGTCGTCGAAATACCTTCGACGCTCGCCAACTCATCGACGCTGGCCGACGCCACACCTTGCAGCCCGCCAAAGCGCATGAGCAACCGCTGACGACGCTTCGCGCCGATGCCCTCGATCTCCTCGAGCCGTGACGTCTGACGCGCCTTCGCACGCTTGGCCCGCATGCCCGTGATCGCGAAGCGGTGCGCCTCGTCACGAATCTGCGCGATCAGCATCAGCACAGCGCTCTCGCGGCCCAGTTCGAGCGGCGCGCGTCCGTCGGCAAAAATCAGCGTCTCGAGACCGACCTTGCGCCCCTCGCCTTTCGCCACGCCGACCAATCGGCCAATGTCGATCCCCAGTTCGACGAACACCTGACGCGCCACCTCGACCTGTCCCTTGCCACCGTCAATCAGCACCAAATGCGGCAGATTGGCTTCGACGTCAGACGCCAGCGGCGCGGCCGGTGCACCGGCCTCGGTGGATTCGCCGGTCTGCGGCGCCGCCTCGCTGTCCGGCAACACCACCGTATCGGCTTCGGCCCTCGCTACATCGGCCGCCACGGACAGCGGATCCTCGGCGTCGCTCACGCTCGACACCGCCGCCTCCATCAGACGGCCGTACCGGCGCGTGAGCACCTGACGCATCGCCGCATAGTCGTCGCCCGGCGTAATGCCCGTGATGTTGTAGCGACGGTACTCGCTCGTCTGCATCTTGTGATGATGGAACACCACGCACGACGCCTGCGTCGCTTCACCCTGCGTATGGCTGATGTCGAAGCACTCCACGCGCAGCAGCGCCGGGTCTTCGATGTCGAGCCCGATGGTCTGCATCAACTCCCGCGTGCGTGCCTGCTGGCTGCCCTGCTCCGTCAGCAAACGCGCAAGGGCGAGTTGCGCCCCTTGCTGCGCCATGTCGAGCCACGCACGGCGCTGCCCCTGCGGTTGACGCACCATCGCAATGCGCCGGCCCGCCTGCTCGGACAAGACTGTCAGTAACTCGTCGCTCGGCAACGCATGACTCACGACCAGCACCGGCGGCACCGATTGGCCCAGATAGTGCTGCGCGACGAAAGCTTCGAGCAAACGCGATTCGAGCGACGCCGACGGCGCTTCCGACCGACTGTCCGACGGGATGTCGTTGGAGATCTCGCCAGCGGGGGCCACGGCGTCATCCCCATCGGCACCTGACAGCTCGGGTGCAAGCACGCCGTCTTCGTCGAACTCGTCAGCGATGCCGCCTTCGACGCCTCGCTCCACGTGCGCCGGGAAGTACGCCTTATCGCCAAGGTGACGTCCGCCGCGCACCATCGCGAGGTTCACGCATGCGCGACCACCGGCGTAGGCGACGGCGAGGATGTCGGCATCGACGTCGCCCGCAGTTTCTACGGACTGCTGCTGCAACACGCCGGAGAGCGCCTGCATCTGGTTGCGCACCACGGCCGCCTGCTCGAACTGAAGCGCCTCGGCATACGCCATCATCTTTTCTTCCAACGCGCCGAGCACTTCGTTCTGACGTCCGGAGAGGAACGCCGCCGCATTGTTCACGTCGCGAGCATAGTCTTCGTCCCGAATGGCACCCACGCACGGCGCGCTGCACCGCTCAATCTGGTTCAGCAGGCAAGGACGCGTGCGATTCGCAAAGACGGAGTCCTCGCAGGTCCGCAACTGGAACACCTTCTGCAAGATCTGAATGCTCTCGCGCACGGCCCACGCGCTGGGGAACGGCCCGAAATACTGCCCGCGACGATCCACCGAGCCCCGGTAGTACGCCATGCGCGGATATTTGTGCTGCGTGAGCTTGAGAAACGGATACGACTTGTCGTCGCGAAACAGGATGTTGTAACGCGGATGCAGCGCCTTGATCAGATTGTTCTCAAGCAGCAGCGCCTCAGTTTCCGAACGCGTGACCGTCGTCTCCAGTCTTGCAATGCGCGCGACCATCAGCGCAATGCGCGGGGAGAGCTGCGTCTTGTTGAAGTAACTCGACACACGCTTTTTGAGATTGCGCGCCTTGCCGACGTACAGCACGTTACCTGCCGCGTCGTAATAGCGATAGACGCCGGGCAAATTCGGCAACTGCGCGAGCACCGTGCGCGCGTCGAACGGCGGGGCGTCGCTGCTGTCGCCGGAGGCAGGCGCCTGAGCGTCCTTATGACGTGCACGCTTCGGCTTGTCAGCTCGGGTCGGCTTGGTCGGCTTGGTCGGTTGTTCCGCAGACTCGTCGGTCGGCGTGTCCGCGCTATCGGCGTTATCGGCATTGTCCGCGTTGTGCGGGACGGTGTGCGCCGGGGGCGGCGCGACGTCCGCACCGGCGGCGGATTTCGCTTTGCGGGACTTGCGCGGTGGCGTGACGTCGTGGGCGTCTTCGGTCATGAACTCAGGCAATCGGAGCGTCCCCGAGGCGAATGGATGCGGGCAGGGCACCGTTCGCCGCCTGCGCGATCACATCGTCACGCGTCACAGGGACTAAAATCCGAAGTTTAGACCAATCCGCGTCGCCGCTTCCCAATGTCCCTGCCCACTGCCTCCCCTCCCGCATCGAGCGCCCTTCCGCTGGTGCCACGTTGCGATCTGTTCTGCACCGTCGTCGACAACTTCGGCGACATCGGCGTGTGCTGGCGGCTCGCCCGGCAACTCGTGCGCGAGCATGGCTGGTCGGTCCGGCTTTGGGTCGACGATCTGGCGAGCTTCCGTCACCTGCGTCCTGACATCGATCCTTCGCTGGCCCGGCAACGCTGCGATGGCGTCGACGTCCGCCGCTGGGACGCCGACTTCGGCCCCATCACCGACAACAACGCGCCGGGCGATATCGTCATCGAAGCGTTCGCTTGCCATATCCCCGAGGTCTGCGTTCAAGCGATGCACGCGCGCAAAAAGGCAGGCAACGCGCCGGTGTGGATCAATCTGGAGTATCTGAGCGCGGAAGACTGGGTCGACGGCAGTCACCTGCAAAAGTCGCTGCATCCGCAGTTGGGGCTCCTCAAGACGTTCTTCTTCCCCGGCTTTACCGAACGCACCGGCGGCCTCGTGCGGGAACGAGAGCTGTTTTCCCGGCGCGACGCGTTCCTCGCCTCGACCGAGTTGCGCGACGCCTGGTGGCAACGCACCCTCGGCCTGCCCGCCGCCCCGAAGGATGCGTTGGTGATATCGCTATTCGCGTATGAGAATGCGGCGCTTTCTGCGTTGCTCACGCAGTGGGCGGATAGCGAAACGCCGATCGTCTGCCTGGTCCCGCAAGGGCGTATCGCACCGGCCGTGGGGGCCTGGTTCGGCCGCGACGTGCTGGCGCCGGGAGACGCTGCGAGTCGCGGTGCATTGACGGTGCATGGCCTGCCATTCTTGCCGCAAGCCGAGTTCGACGCCCTGCTCTGGGCCTGCGACCTCAACTTCGTGCGCGGGGAAGATTCGTTCGTGCGTGCGCAATGGGCGGCCAAACCGTTCGTCTGGCATATCTACCCGCAGAGCGAGAATGCCCATCATGGGAAGCTCGACGCCTTTCTCGACCGGTATCTGGCAGATCTGCCCGAAAACACGCCCGATGCGGCCCCCTTATCGCGCGGCACGCGCGAGGCGTTGCGCACTTTCTGGCATCTCTGGAATGGCTACGCGAGCACGCCCCCCGACTGGCCCGCACTGGCTGCGGCCCTGCCCGAACTGAATCGCCACGCCCGCGCGTGGGCAAACGCGCAGGCCGCCCAGCCGGATCTGGCGCGACAGTTGGCAAGCTTCGTGGAAATTCAGGTAAAATAGCTGGTTTTTCAACGCTTTGCTGCTGAACCTGCTGCCCCGGATCGTTCTGGGCGGACGCGGGAATCAAGCGGCGAATGAGCGTATGGAAGCGCTCAAACAAGCGGCAAATCGCTTATTTCGTCACAGGATCTCGTTTTTTATGAAAACCGCTCAAGAACTCCGCGTCGGTAATGTCGTCATGATCGACGGTGAGCCCAATGTCGTGCTGAAGACCGAATACGTCAAGTCGGGCCGTAACTCCAGCGTCGTGAAGATGAAGTACAAGAAGCTCCTCACGGAAGGCCGTGGCGAGTTCTCGTACAAGGCCGACGACAAGTTCGACGTCGTCGTGCTCGACAAGAAGGAAGTGACCTACTCGTACTTCGCCGATCCGATGTACGTGTTCATGGACGCCGACTACAACCAGTACGAAGTCGAAGCCGAAAACATGGGCGACGCGATCAAGTACCTGGAAGACGGCATGAAGTGCGAAGTCGTTTTCTACAATGAAAAGGCCATCTCGGTCGATCTGCCGACCTCGCTCGTGCGCGTTGTGGAATACACCGAACCGGCCGTCAAGGGCGACACGTCGTCGGGCCGCGTTCTGAAGAACGCCAAGATCAACGATCTGCTGGAAATCCAGGTGCCGCTGTTCGTCAACACCGGCGACAAGATCGAAATCGATACGCGTACCGACGAATACCGCAGCCGCGTCTAAGCGACGGTGGACTGCCGCAACGCCCTCGGGCGACGCGGCATTCGTCCGGTCACAAAAAAGCGCTCTTCCCTTAGGGGTCGAGCGCTTTTTCTTTGTGCCGAACGTTCTGCTTTCGGCTGACTTACTGGCTGACTGACCGGCTGACTGACCTCACGGTCATTTACCCGATTCGCCGAACGTCTGCGCGATCAGACGCTTGGCGGCCTGATATTCCGCCTGCGCGAGCATCTTCTCCCAGCCGTGCACCTTGCCGCGGCCTTGCAGATGTTTGATGCGGCGCTGCGAAACGGCATCGGGCGCCACCGTCATTTCGCGCAGCAGGCGATCCGCCTTTTCCGGGCTGTTGCAGATGAGCACCATGTCGCAGCCTGCCTCCATCGCGGCGTGCGCTGCCGTGACGACATCGCCCGCCGCACTCGCGCCCTGCATCGACAGGTCATCGCTGAAAATCACGCCGTCGAAACCATACTTGCCACGCAGGATTTCCTTGAGCCACTTGGCCGAGAAACCGGCCGGGTTCGGGTCGACTTGCGGGTAAATCACGTGCGCTGGCATGACTGCCGCAAGCGACATGCCGAGCCAGTCGTAGGGTTGCGCATCGATCGAGAGAATTTCGTCGAGCGAGCGCTCGTCGACCGGAATTTCATGGTGCGAGTCGGCCGCCACGAAGCCATGCCCCGGGAAGTGCTTGCCGCAATTCGCCATGCCGGCGAGGAGCAAGCCGTGGTTCAGGCTCTTGGCCAGCATGGTCACCACGCGCGGATCGGCGTCGAACGCGCGATCACCGATCACCGCCGACGTCCCGTAGTCCAGATCGAGCACCGGCGTGAAGCTCAGGTCGATATCGCAGGCGCGCAACTCGGAGGCGAGCACATAGCCCACGGCCGTCGTCACACGCGTTGCCTTGAACACATCTTCGTGCCAGAGCTTTCCCAGCTTGCCCATCGCGGGCAGGTGAGTGAATCCGTCGGTACGGAAGCGCTGCACGCGACCGCCTTCATGATCGACGGCAATCAGGATGTCGTCGCGCACGTCGCGAATCTGCTTCGTGAGCGCACACAGTTGCGCGCGGTCATCGAAGTTGCGGGCAAACAGGATGACACCCCCGGTCAACGGATGGTCGATGCGACGGATGTCGTCCTCGCTGAGGGTCAGCCCGACGACGTCCAGCATCACCGGGCCCGGCCTGCGCTTCGTCATTGCGTTTTCTCCGATGCAATATTGCGAATGTTGCCTAAGTTACGTGACGCGATCGCAAATGCGACCGCGTATTCCTTCTCGTCCGTAATCGAAATCTCGATCGACAGTTGCCGCTCGGCCAGCCACGGCACCAACTCGCCTGACGCGACCACCACCGGTTTGCCCGACGGCGCATTGAGCGTTTGCACGGCGCGCCACGTCATTGGCCAGCGCATGCCCAGCCCGATGGCTTTGGACACGGCCTCTTTCGCCGCGAAGCGCGTACACAGATACGCGAGTCCGCGAACTTCGGATCGCTTCTGACGAGCGTGATAAACCTTGAGTTCCTCCGGCCCGAGCACGCGCTCGGCGAAACGTCCCTTCGTGCGCGTCATCACGCCGACGACACGGCTGATCTGAAGGATGTCGGTACCCACACCGAAGATTGCCGTGGCGCCCGTCTCGGGGGCAACCGCATTGCCGCCCTGCGACGGTGTGCCGGAGGGCAAAGGCGATGAAGGGGACGAAGGCGACGGCGGTGACGGGGGCGACGATTGGGTCGGATCGCTCATGGGCGGTGCCTGATGACGGGACGAATCGTGAGACGTTGCGACTCAGCCGCGCGCCGCAATGCGGCTGGCAACCATGATCGCCTTCATCTCCCGCACGGCGTTTTCCCAGCCGGCGAAGATGGCGTGGGCCACGATCGCATGTCCGATGTTCAGCTCGGAGATGCCCTCGATGGCGGCAATCGGCTGCACATTCTCGTAGTGCAGGCCGTGTCCGGCGTTGACCCGCAGCCCCAGCGAAAGCCCCAGCGCGACGGCACGTTCGATGCGAGCGAACTCGGCCTCGCGCGTTGGCTCGTCGTGCGCCTCGGCGTAGCGCCCCGTGTGCAGTTCGACCACCGGCGCGCCCATGCGAGCGGCGGCGCGAATCGGCGCTTCATCCGGGTCGATGAACAGCGACACGCGGCTGCCCGCCTCGCTGAGCTGCTGCGTCGCGGCAGCCACTTTGTCATACAGTCCCACCACGTCCAGCCCGCCCTCGGTCGTCAGTTCCTGACGACGCTCCGGTACCAGGCAAACGTCGTGCGCCTTCACGCGGCACGCGATCGCCAGCATCTCTTCCGTCACGGCGCATTCGAGGTTCATGCGCGTGAGCAGCTTGTCGCGCAGATTCGTCACGTCGTCGTCGCGAATATGACGGCGATCTTCCCGCAGGTGCAGCGTGATGACGTCAGCGCCCGCCTCTTCGGCCAGCAACGCCGCCCTGATCGGATCGGGATATGCCGTGCCGCGCGCGTTGCGTACCGTCGCGACGTGATCGATGTTCACCCCGAGGTCGATGGGGTTGCCGTGAAAGAAGAGGCTCATAGTTTTTGCAGGTCGAGCAGGATCTGCCGGGTATTGAGCGGAACGCCGCCCAAATGGTGGTTGAGAAGAAAGCGCATGAGCAACTTGCTTTGCTGCACGGTCTGCGCCCGGGAATAGTCGTCTTGTTCCATGTCGAGCAGCGTCTGCCCGATGACGACCGGCCAGTCGGACGGCTCGTCGCCGCGCGCCGGACGCACGCCCCAGTCAGGATGAAACACGTAGCGGCGCTCGGGCACCACCTTGCTGCGCGCCTGCGTACAGCGGTCAAACGCGACAGCGTAACCAGTCTCGCGCAGCAACACGCGCTCGAACGCTCGCAGAATGACGCCGGCAGGCTCACCGTGGGCGAGGTGATGCAGCGTTGTCAGATAGTGCTGGAACAGTTTGTCGTGCGGATCGTCGCGCGCACAGAACTTCACCAGCAACTCGTTCAGGTAGAAGCCCGACAGCAGGGCATCGCCTTCGAGCGGGCGCAAACCACCGACCCACTCGGCCTTGGTCAGCGTGCGCAACTCGCCCTTGCCAAGCCATGCGAGCGAGAGCGGCTGAAACGTCTGAAGCACGCCACGCAGTGCAGAGTGCGGACGTTTGGCGCCCTTCGCCACGAGCGCGATACGACCATGATCGCGGGTGAGCACGTCGATGATCAGGCTGGTTTCGCGGTAGGGATAGCTATGGAGCACGAAGCCGGGCTGCTCAGTCACCCGGCTCTGCTCGCGCTCAGCCGCCCGGGCGGGCGACGGCGCACGCCGCACCCGTTTGGTCTCGCGTTTGACGGTATCGGTGTTGGCTTCGGCTTGCTGAAACGCTTCCGACGCCTCGTCGTCCACGACCCGCGTGCGGGCACTGCGTGCCTGACGCGCAGGACGCGCCCTGCTCGCCCCCGTAGCCCCCGTAGCTTCCGGCACGCCAGCGCGGGGAGCACGCGTTGCATCGGCAACCGACGCGTTGCTGCCCGCCGGCGTTACCGCTTCCGGCGTCGCAATTTCCTCACGTGCGGTGTCGAGTTCACTCGTAGCCATACGCCCGCAGGCCGGCCTCATTGTCGGCCCAGCCGCCCTTGACCTTGATCCAGACTTCCAGATACACCGGCCCGTCGAAGAGCTTCTCCATGTCGACGCGCGCGTCGGTGGAAATCTGCTTGAGCTTCGCGCCCTTGTTGCCGATGATCATCGCCTTGTGGTTATCGCGCTCGACCAGAATCGTCGCGAAGATCCGGCGCAGATTCCCTTCCTGCTCGAACTTGTCGATGATGACCGTGCTTGTGTACGGCAACTCGTCGCCGGTCCAGCGGAACACCTTCTCACGCAGGATTTCCGACGCCATGAATCGCTCGCTGCGGTCGGTCAGATCGTCCTCGCCATAGATCGGCTCGCCTTCGAGCAGATACGGGCGCAACACGCCGAGCAAGTGCTTGATGTCTTCCGCACGCTTTGCCGAGAGCGGCACGATCTCGCGGAAGTCCCGCAGCTCACCCATCTTCTGCAGGAACGGCAACACCTTGGCTTTGTCGGCCATGCGATCGAGCTTGTTGACGATGAGCAGCACCGGCGTGTTATCGGGCAGCAGCTTGAGCACCTTCTCGTCGTCCGGGCCGAAGTTGTCCGCTTCGATGACGAACAACACCACGTCGACACTCGAGAGCGTGGACGTCACGGCGCGATTGAGCGAGCGGTTCAGTGCCGTCGCGTGACGCGTCTGAAAGCCCGGTGTGTCGACAAAGATGTACTGCGCATCTTCCGTGGTGCAAATGCCGGTAATGCGGTGGCGTGTCGTCTGCGCCTTGCGCGACGTAATGCTGATCTTCTGACCGACGAGGGCGTTGAGCAGCGTCGATTTGCCGACGTTCGGACGCCCGACGATCGCCACGGTCCCGCAGCGAAAATCCGTCTTATCGTTCATGATTGGAAACTCTCTCGATAGGGGGCCGGCGCCTCGCGCCCACCCCTTGAATGGGACTCAGGCGGCTGCCGGGGGTTGCTTGGCGCTGTCGATCTTCTCGGCAGTCTTGTCGACCGCTTTCTCTGCGGCTTTCTCCGCAGGGGCTGCCGCGGCACGCGTCGAACCGTTGCTGATGGAAGCGGTCATGGCGGGCACACTGCCCGCGCCGACGGCGGCATCGCGAGTGTCCTTCGGTTCCCTGGCTTCCTTGGCTTCCTTGGCGTCCTTCGGGTCTTTCGCGTCCTTCGGCTCCCGTGCTTCGCCCGGCGTCACGGCGCTCAACTGCCCCGCCTTCTTCGCCTCGGATGCCGCAGCCTTCGCCGCACGCTTCTTCGCCGCCTTGGCACTCTTCTCGGCCTTCGGCTTGGCGAGCGCCGGCATCTTCTGCACTTCCTCCAGTGCCTTCTTGGCCGCCGCCTGTTCAGCAGCACGTCGGCTTGCGCCCGAGCCGCCGACCTTGATGTCGAGCTTCGGCACCGTGCACTCAACCTCGAACTGCTGGTTGTGTGCCGCGCCGTGCGTCGCGATCACCGTGTACTGCGGCAACGCGATCTTGTGACCCTGGAGATATTCCTGGAGCAGCGTCTTGGCGTCTTTACCGAGTGTCTTCGGATCGACGTGTTCGAGCACCGGTGTGTACAGACGCTCGATCGCGGCATAGGCCGCATCGAAACCGCCATCGAGGTACATCGCGCCAAACAGCGCTTCCAGCGTGTCGGCCAGAATCGACGGACGGCGAAAACCGCCGCTCTTGAGCTCACCCTCGCCCAGCCGCAGGAAATCGGAGACGCCTAGCGTCTGCGCTATCTCGTACAACGATTGCTGTTTGACGAGATTGGCGCGCACACGCGAGAGGTCGCCTTCATCGAGCTTGCCGTAACGACGGAACAAGATCGCGGCCACCGAACAGTTCAGAATGGAATCGCCGAGGAACTCCAACCGCTCATTGTTGGCGGCGCTATGGCTACGATGCGTCAGTGCTTGGCAAAGCAATTCCGCATCGTGGAAACGGTACTGGAGACGTTCTTCCAGTTGATTCAGTGATTGAGGCATGGCGCAAGTATAGCGCGACGCTCCCGCCCCGGCGCGCGTCGTCGCCAAGAAACGACGGGCTTAACCCCCGTCTGACGGGCTTTTCGGACTCGCGTGAGGTGAGTGGATCGGACATTTCCGAGGCGATGATGCATCGATCTCCCCCGTGGTCCCCATCCGTCGCAACATTTAATACGAAATCAAAAATAATAATGCGGAAATCAACGATTTACCGTCAATTTCCGCATCAATCAAACCGATATCCGGAGAGATGACCTCCCGGCGAGCAAGACGCTTACTGGAAGCCGCCCAGGCGCTTGAGGTTCGAGAAGTTCATCCAGATGAAGAACGCCCGGCCCACGATGTTCTTCTCGGGCACGAAGCCCCAGTAGCGGCTGTCCGCGCTGTTGTCGCGGTTATCGCCCATCATGAAGTAGTTGCCCTCCGGCACCTTGCAGATCACGCCCTGGCTGTTGTACTGGCAGTTCTGCTTGTTCGGAAAGTCGTCGGCGCCCATGATGTACGGCGGCACGTTCGGATCGTTCAGAATGCGGTGCTTTACGCCGCCCACCGTCTCTTCGAACTGCTTGAAGTAGGCGATGTGCTCGTCGTCGAAGTAGTCAGGCAGGGCCGTCTCGGGCACCGGCTCACCGTTCACCGTAAGCTTCTTGTTCTCGTACGCCACCACGTCGCCCGGCACACCGATCACGCGCTTGATGTAGTCCTGCGACTCATCCTTCGGGTAGCGGAACACCATCACGTCGCCGCGCTTCGGCTCGCCCACGTCGATGATCTTCTTGTTGATCACCGGCAGACGAATCCCGTAGTCAAACTTGTTCACGAGGATGAAGTCGCCGACGAGCAGCGTCGGGATCATCGAGCCGGACGGGATCTTGAACGGCTCGACCACGAACGAGCGCAGCACGAACACCGCCAGAATCACCGGGAAGAAGCTCGCGGAATACTCGAGCCACCACGGTTGACGCAGCTTGTCGTCGCGCACCTTCGAGCGTGCGCTGGCGAGCGCACTGCTTTCCTGCGTACCAGAGCCCTGAATGCCAGACCCCTGCAACGAAAGCTGCTGTTGATCGAATTGCGCCACGGCGTCCTGTGCTGCGCGGCGGCGCGCCGGCTGAAACACCAACTTGTCGGCCACCCAGGCCACCCCGGTCACCAGCACCAGGATCAAAAGAATCAGGGCGAAATTCATTCGGGACCTATCGCTACGTTATTTGTCTTCGACTTGCAAAATGGCAAGGAACGCTTCCTGAGGAATCTCAACACTCCCCACCTGCTTCATGCGCTTCTTCCCTTCTTTCTGTTTCTCGAGCAGCTTCTTCTTGCGCGTGATGTCGCCACCATAGCATTTCGCGAGCACGTTCTTACGCAATGCCTTGATGTTTTCACGGGCAATGATGTTCGCGCCAATCGCCGCCTGGATCGCCACATCGTACATCTGACGCGGGATGATTTCGCGCATCTTGGCGGCCACCTGATTGCCGCGACGGCGACTCTCCGAGCGGTGAACGATGATCGACAGGGCATCGACCTTGTCGCCGTTGATGAGCATGTCGACCTTGACCACGTCCGACGTGCGGTACTCCTTGAACTCGTAGTCCATCGACGCATAACCGCGCGATACGGACTTCAGACGGTCGAAGAAATCGAGCACGATTTCGGCCATCGGAATTTCGTAAATCAGACGCACCTGACGGCCGTGGTACTGCATGTCGATCTGCACGCCGCGCTTCTGTTGGCACAGCGTGACCACGGCACCCACGTACTCCTGCGGCATGTACAGGTTGACCGTGACGATCGGCTCACGAATTTCTTCGATGCGGCCCGGGTCGGGCATCTTCGACGGGTTTTCCACCGTCGTCAGCGTGCCGTCGCGCTCGATCACCTCATAGATCACGGTCGGCGCCGTGGTGATGAGGTCCATGTCGAACTCGCGCTCCAGGCGCTCCTGCACGATTTCCATGTGCAGCAGGCCGAGGAAGCCGCAACGGAAACCGAAGCCGAGGGCCTGCGAGACTTCCGGTTCGTATTGCAGCGAGGCGTCGTTGAGCTTGAGCTTTTCGAGCGACTCGCGCAGCGCGTCGTACTGGTTGGCCTCGACCGGGTAGAGGCCGGCGAACACCTGCGGCTTGACTTCCTTGAAGCCGGGCAGCGGTTCCGGCGCAGGCTTGGTCGTGGTGGTGACCGCGTGGGTCACGGTGTCGCCGACCTTGGCCGCGTGCAGTTCCTTGATACCGGAGATGATGAAGCCCACCTGACCGGCCGACAACGAATCACGTTGCTGGGAGCGCGGCGTGAACACGCCGACCTGCTCGACCGGATACGTGGCGCCGGTGGCCATCAGCTGAATCTTTTCCTTGGGCTTGAGCGTGCCGTTGACCACACGCACGAGCATCACCACACCCACGTAGTTGTCGAACCACGAGTCGATGATCAGCGCCTGGAGCGCGGCGCTCGGATCGCCCTTGGGCGGCGGCACCTTGGCGATGAGCGATTCGAGCACATCTTCCACGCCGAAGCCCGTCTTGGCCGAGCAGCGCACGGCGTCGACGGCCTCGATACCGATGACGTCCTCGATTTCCTGAATCGCGTTCTCCGGCTCGGCGGACGGCAGGTCGATCTTGTTGAGCACGGGCACGACTTCCACGCCCAGCTCGATCGCCGTGTAGCAGTTCGCCACGGTCTGCGCTTCCACGCCCTGCGAGGCGTCGACCACGAGCAGCGCGCCTTCGCACGCCGACAGCGAGCGGCTCACTTCATAAGAGAAGTCGACGTGTCCCGGCGTATCGATGAGGTTCAGGTTGTAGATCTTGCCGTCGCGGGCCTTGTATTGCAGCGCGGCGGTCTGGGCTTTGATGGTAATGCCACGCTCGCGCTCGAGGTCCATCGAGTCGAGGACCCGAGATTCCATTTCACGATCGGACAAACCGCCGCTCAACTGGATGATGCGATCGGCCAGGGTCGATTTCCCGTGGTCGATGTGGGCGATGATCGAAAAATTGCGAATATGGTCCATGAGGCGGGCTATAGAAAAGTCGGTGCCATCGGATTCGGCTCGGCAGCGGCTTTCGAGAGAATCGGCAAACACGATATTTTAGCCGAAAGCGCACCGATTCCGTCCGGAATCGCTCGCATCGCGGCGTTACATCGGTAATGACGGGAGGGTTCTGGCGTCGTTCGGGGGAATGGAGGGTGGGGCGTAACGTCAATCCGATTGCAATGCAGCAGCGACCGCCGCTGCGTCGAAACGATACCTGCACAACTCGCGCCCGCCCAGTGCCAGCACCGGCACGATCTCATCGTACTGCGCCTCGAGCGCCGGGTCGCTGTCGACATCGACGACCGTAACCGAGAAATTCCAGGCCGGACGCATCGCTTCAAGCGCCGCAAGCATGTCATCGCAAAGATGACACCACTTGCGGCCATAAAGGGTCAGCGCCGGCGCGGTCATGGGCCGCAGGGTTACTTGCCGGGGGTGCGCGGGCGCAGCGGCACGAACTGCGTGGCGTCGCCGCGACGCACGAGGATCGGCACGAGCCGCTTCGGGTCCAGCGCCTTGACCACGTCCTCGAATTGTTTCGCGCTGACGATATCGGCGTCGCCCACACGCAGGATGATGTCACCCTGCTGCAACCCCGCCCGGCCCGCCGGGCCTTCCGCCAGCTCGACCTGCACGCCGCCGCGCAACTTCATGTCCTTCTTCTGCGACTCGCTCAGATCGGACACCACCAGACCCAGTGCATTCGGATGCGGCGCATCGGCGCTTCCGCTCTGCGCTTTCGACGCCTTCGGCGAATCGGTATCCGCTTCCGCGATCGTAATGCGCAGATCCTGATTCTTGCCCTTGCGCAACACCTGGAGCGTCGCGGTCGAACCCGGCTTCGTCTCGCCCACCATACGCGGCAAGTCCGTTGCGTGATCGACGGGACGGCCTTCGAACTTCATGATGATGTCGCCCGGCTGCACGCCCGCTTTCTCTGCCGGGCTACCCGGCTCGATGCTGCGCACGAGCGCACCTTGCGCACGCGGCAGGCCCAGCGAGTCGGCCACATCCTTGCTGACTTCGCTGATCGCCACACCGATCCGGCCGCGCACCACCTTGCCGGTCTTCTTGAGCTGCTCGGCCACACGCATGACTTCGTCGATCGGAATCGCGAACGAAATGCCCATGAAGCCGCCGGTCTGGCTGTAGATCATCGAATTGATGCCTACGACCTCGCCACGCATGTTGATGAGCGGACCGCCCGAATTACCGGGGTTCACGGCCACGTCCGTCTGGATGAACGGCAGGTAATCGCCGGTGTCGCGGCCCTTGGCCGACACAATGCCCGCCGTCACCGTGTTCTCGAGGCCGAACGGCGAACCGATGGCCACCACCCACTCGCCGACGCGCAGCTTGTTGGAGTCCCCCACCGGCACGGTCGGCAAGTCCTTGGCGTCGACCTTGACCACGGCGACGTCGGTGCGCTTGTCCGCGCCGACCAGCTTCGCCTTGAACTCACGCTTGTCGGTGAGGGTGACGTAGATACTGTCGGCCCCGTCGACGACGTGCGCGTTGGTCAGGATGTAGCCGTCGGGCGAGACGATGAAGCCGGAACCGACGCCACTGTTCTGCTCTTCATCCGGCTGGGGCTGGCCGCGACGCGGCGTACCGCCCTTCGGCGACGGCTGCGGCATGGGCACGCCGAAGAACCGGCGGAACAGCTCGGCCATGTCGTCGTCCATACCCGGCGGCAAGCCACGCTGATTGCGGCTAACGCGCTCGGTCGTCCGAATGTTCACGACGGCAGGGCCGACGCGATCGACGAGCTGAGTGAAATCGGGAAGGTTGCTGACAAGCGGTGCGGTCGACGCCGAGGCCGGTGCGGCAAAGGCGGCAGGCGCTCCCGCCAGTTGGGCGGCAATGGCGCCGCCGAGGATGACACGAAGCAGGAGAGTCTTCTTCATTGGAAGATCGTGGTGCGCGAAAGTCTCGGAATCCCTGAGGACAGTCCGGCACCGGACACGGCTTCGCGTCTCATATGCGCCTCGCTGCCCGGACCGCGCCGTTACCGGTCACGGTCCACCCGACAGCCGGTCACTTCGCCGGCTGCTTGTACTCGATGCTGGAAGCGAACTGCTGCAATGTAGCCTGCGGCACTTCGCCGAGCAAGGTCAGCCAGTAGTCACCGTAGCGCTTGATGAGGATGTTCGTCGCGCCGGCGTTGCCGTGGCCTTCCTTGCGTTCACGCGTGGCCGGCTCGATAAACACCGAAAGTCCTGCCATGCCGTCGGAATATACCACCTGCTGGACTTCCAGCGGTTTCCCGTCGGTCGTTGACCGCATCGTTCGACGCACTTCACGCACCGCCTTGAATCCCGGCACCTTCTTGTCGACGTCGATGCTCCAGCCCGCGTCCGACAGACGGGATGCCGTAATCTGCGGCTTGATGACGTGCCAGCCATGCGTGGCCTGGATCGCATGCACGATACGCGCCTTCTCGCTCGGCACGCCGATAGAGATCTGTGAGAACGCCGCCTGCTCAAGCAAATGACCTTCGGCATCGAGGGTCTGCGCGCGAAGCAGCAGGCCCGTGTTGCGATCCGCCCACAAGCGGTAACCGAAACGGTATTCGTCCTTCGGCGTGAGTTCGATCACCATGCAGTCGAAGCCTGCCATGCGCTCATTGGGCAGCACCTTCGGCGCGTAGTAATCAAGTACGTCGCGATTGGGCGTGGCGAGCAATGCAGGGAACGAATCCTTGCTCTCGCGCTTTTCCTGGAAGACGGTCTTCTGGTCCGGAATGAGCGTGTAGACATCTTCGTTCTGACGAAGAATGCGGCGCGGACGTCCGTCCAGCGTCTCGAGCTCTTCGTACTCGTTACCCTTTTCGGCGAAGTGACCGATCTTCGACGAGCGCATGGTCGAACCACGCTGGTAGACGAACGTGCCCACGTAATTTTGCGTCTGCGCCGCGCGGTGGATCTTATTGAGCCACGCGCTGACTTCGCGTCGCTCGATCAGCGGATCGCCGGTCGGCGCCGAAGCCTGCGCCCACGCCTGCGTTTGCAGCGTGGTCGCCAGCAGGAAAGCGAACAGGAAGAAGGTGCGCCCCATGGGCGCACGCGGCAAGGATTCGATACTCAGGCGCTGCATTTATTCGTCCGCTTGCGCCGAGGCTCGCATATAAGGGGATACGCTCTGGCCGATCGGCGTCGGGGCATATTGCTGATGCGCCGCCAGATACTGGTCGAGACGCGCATCGCGCAGCACGATCAGATCGTTCGGAGCACCGGTGCTCGCGCCGTTGGCTGCCACAGCGGCTTGCGGCTGCTGCGAGAGCGCTACGCGGGTGAGGCTCGAAGCGCCGGCAGTGGCAGCGGTCGACGGCGCGGCCGCCTGAGCGAGCACTTGGGGCTGCGCGCCACCGGCCGGATGATCCTGCAAACGCGGCACCACCACCCACGACAGTGCGGCAACGGCAGCCGCAGCCGCGGCCGTCGGCAGCACGCGACGTACGCGCAGGAACGGGTTGATGCGTGCGACTCGCGAGCCTGCGGTCCTGGCACCCTGAGCGGTGCTTGCTTGCGTGTCGGCCAGTGCGGCCGGCGCGAGCAGATGAGGCTCGGCTTCGAGGCGTGCGGCGAACGAAGCCATAAAGGCAGACTCCGAGCGCGGCAACGTCAGTTCATCGGAACGCAAAGCGTCACCGATCAGATGGTAGTCGTCCCACAGAGGCCGGCCTGAGGTGTCAGCCTCATCCAGCAGAGCGGCCAGTTCGTCCGAATCGAATTCCCCGTCCATCAACGCGGAAATCCGCTCGGCTTGCAGCCCCCGCTGCGTTTGCACCGTCGCTGATCCCATGATATCCCCCAACGAAAATAACTTTCCCGGCGGCGCGCTCACCAGCGCTTACCGTCAGGCGTGTCCAGCAGCGGCCTGAGCCGGCTGGCAATCGCTTCACGCGCCCGGAAAATTCGCGAACGGACCGTTCCGATCGGGCACCCCATGGCTTCGGCGATCTCTTCGTAGCTCAAACCCTCGATTTCTCGCAGGGTAATTGCCGTTCGAAGTTCATCGGGCAAAGCCTCCATCGCTGTGTTGACCGTTTGAGCAATCTGTTTGCTCATCAGCATCGACTCAGGCGTGTTGATATCCCTTAGTTGATCGGCCTCGGCAAAAGTTTCCGCTTCTTCAGCGTTCGCTTCAGTCGAAGTCGG